>NZ_DBHKYV010000003.1:65214-462847 GCF_057315035.1 Cupriavidus sp.
CAGGTTCAGCACGCTGGGGAAAATGGCTGCACAAATTGCGCATGAGATTCGCAATCCGGTAGGCGCAATGAGACTCAAGGCGGAGAATGCGCTCGCTGGCAATGAGGTACGCCGCGAAGCCGCGCTAAAGACAATTATCGAGCAAGTGGGGCGCATCGAATCGCAGGTCGGCAGCCTGCTTGCGCTTACGCAGCCGGTGACCGTCCAGCCGCAAGAGGTCGAACTGCGCGCCTGGTTGGACGATATTGTCAGTATCCATGGGGCACGTGCCGAGGACCGCAATATCAAACTCAGTGCCGAAGCCGAGACGGTTGGGAGTCCGCCGGTATTCGATCCCGGGCATCTGGCTCGTGCGCTCGATAATCTCGTTGTCAATGCACTGCTGCATGCACCATCGGCCGGTGGTCAAGTACTGATCCGCTGCCTGAAAGCAAGATCGGAAGAAGGCGAGCGGCTCAGGATCGAAGTCATCGATAACGGCCCCGGTGTCAATGCGGCGGATCGCGAGCGCATCTTCGAGCCGTTCGTGACAGGTCGTCCAGAGGGTTCGGGGCTGGGTCTGGCTGTCGTACGTGAAATTGCGGGGGCGCATGGCGGACGCGCCTACCTTGCCGAGGATTCGAGCGTGACGCGGTTCGTAATTGACTTGCCATGGCGACCATACTGATCATCGATGACGACGATGCTTTCCGTGAAGGCCTGGCGGAAACCGTACAGGATCTTGGGCACAGGCCGCTCGAAGCCCGTTCAGGCGAAGAAGCGTTTCAGTTGTTGCGCGAGTGCAATCGACCCGATTGCACTCGACTTCCGGTTGCCGGGCGCGGATGGACTCACCGTGCTCGAATCATTCCGCAAAACACCAGCCTTTCAAAACGTGCCGGTAGTGATGTTGACGGCGTACTCCAGTAGCGCCAACACCATCGGCGCAATGCGGCTCGGCGCGTTCGAACACCTGACCAAACCTGTGGGACGGGACAAGATCGCTGACCTGCTCCAGCGAATACTGTCCGCGCCGACGGACTTCCCAACGGTGCGGGCATTCACGGATGAGGTTCATGCTCGGGAGCCACAACTACTCGGTGTAAGCGACGCCATGCGTGAAGTGCAGAAGCGCATCGGCCGTGCGGCGGGCACCAACTCAACCGTGCTCATTACTGGCGAAACGGGAACCGGCAAGGAAGTCGCCGCGCTCGTGCTCCATCGTGCGTCTGCGCGTGCAAACGGCCCCTTCGTCGCCGTGAATTGCGCGGCAATCCCCGGGGATTTGCTTGAAAGTGAACTCTTTGGCCATGGTAAGGGCGCATTTACTGGCGCCCAGGGCGACCGAAAGGGCCGTGTAGAAGAGGCGCAAGGCGGCACGCTTTTTCTTGATGAGATCGGCGACATGCCGCTCACAATGCAATCCAAGCTCTTGCGCGTGCTCCAGGAGCGGCAAGTCACGCCACTTGGGACGAACCGCGTCGTGACGGTCGACGTACGCGTTATTGCTGCCACCCATCGTGATCTTGGCTCTATGGTTGAAGCGGGCACCTTTCGGCAAGATCTTCTGTTCCGCCTCAATGTAATCCCGTTACACCTGCCCCCACTGCGGGAGCGTGTGGCGGACATCCTGCCGCTTGCCGAGCATTTTCTGGCGTCAGCGTCCACCGACAGTCAGCGCAAGTATATTTCCGCCGATGCTCAGCGCATGCTCGCTACGTTTTCCTGGCCCGGCAACGTCCGGGAGCTTGCCAATGCAATCGAGCGAGCGAGTGCACTTGCGCCGAGACAGGTGCTCTCGTGCGACGACTTCGGTTTCCTTATGACGAGGAAAGTGGGCGCGGACGACGCAATACCCTTGGAACTCCTCGAACTTCCCCTTTTGCAGGCGATTGCTCGACTGGAGCGTGCGGCGATAGTTCACGCGCTTGCCGCGTCAGGAGGGAATCGCGCAGAGGCCGCGCGCAAGCTCGGCATCAGCCGCCAGTCCCTGTACACGCGGATGTCGAGTTTCGGGATATCCGAACGCACATCGTGAACGTCGACGTGTCAAGGAAACGGACACCATGCGTCCGATCCCTTGACGCTTTTGCAGGGCATCAGGGCTTCGAATCCCTGAAGACCTCGTCGAAGGAAACATGGCATAGCCATTGCAGATAACTCCTCACTACTCAAAGAGAGTAAATCAAGGAGTAAATCATGCAATGGACCAAGTACGCCAAACAGCGAATCGCCATCCGCTCCGTTAGCCTGATAGGTCTTGCAGCCACGCTTGCGGCTAGCGCCGGATGTGCAGCGCAGCCCCAATCCGACGGGGCAATGATTCCCCTGCCGCCCGTTGCGGAAGACGCTGCGCCACCTCCTCCAAACGTAGCTCCGCCGGCGCCTCCTCCTCGGCCCGGACGTAAGGATCGGCGGTCCACTGCGGAAGCGGTCCCGGCAACGCAAGTCACGTTGACACGCTTTCTCACCAATCCTGACGGCGATGTCGATGGCTTCCTCACCGGTGAAGGCTGGTTGGTGCGGTTCCCACCCCATATGGGCGCTCAGCTTACGTCGGTGGTTCGCAAGGGAGATGCCGTGCAGGTGAGTGGGTATCGCGACGCCGGAGGCAGCGTCAAGGCCGAACGTATCACCAACGTCCGAAGCGGGCAGGTACTTGTTGATCAACCGCCGCTACCGGATGCTCGCCCCCTGCCACGTAACCTGCGAGGGGCAGGTCTCTCACGCCTGAGTACCCAGGGCCAGGTCGCGTACGTTACAACCACAAGGCGAGGCGAGCCGGACGGCGTGATCCTCTCGGACGGCACGGTGATCAAACTCACGCCACCGGTCGCTCAACAATTCGCAGCGCTAGTCCGAACCGGCGCGACAGTGTCGGCGCAAGGCTACGGCACACGAAATCAGTACGGCACCGCCCTCCAGGCAACGTCGTTTGGATCCCCGGGCAACCTGACTCAGATCTACGACCGTACGCCGACCGCGCCCTGATCGGGCCTCTCGATAAGTACTGGTGGCTAGACACCATGAACCCCCGATACGCGCTCGAAGGGCTTGGCTTTTTCATGGCCGATGTGCAGGCGGGCATCGGACCATTCCTTGGCGTCTTTCTTCAGGCGCAGGGCTGGCACACAGATGCGATTGGGACCGTGATGGCCTTGGGAGGCATTGCCGGCATGCTCGCGACATCACCGGCCGGTGCGTTGGTCGACGCGACGCATCACAAGCGCGGCCTCATCATCGTCGCGGGTGTCATGACTACGCTTGCATCGTTGGTGCTGTGGCTGTCGCACAGTTTCTGGATGGTAGCCGCCTCCCAGGTTTTCACTGCTGTAACGGGCGCGGCGCTGGGGCCGGCCGTTGCCGGGGTTACGCTCGGCATGGTGCGCGAACAAGGATTCGACCGACAATTTGGCCGCAACCAGGTGGCCAATCATTCGGGGAACGTGGTAGCTGCGGCGCTCTCGGGGTGGCTGGGATGGCATTACGGCTTCGGCGCGGTTTTCGTGCTCGCCGGCGTGTTTGGCGTGATGACTGTGGTGTCGACGTTGCTCATTCCTCGTGACTCGATTGATCACGACAGCGCACGGGGTCTGGTGACTTCGTCAGCGACAGGGCATGAACAGGCGAGCGGATTTCGCGTTCTACTGAACTGCCGACCTTTGCTCCTGTTAGCCGGCTCGCTCGCGATATTCCATCTGGGCAATGCGGCAATGCTTCCACTCTACGGCCTCGCGGTCGTCGCGGCACGACAGGGTGACCCCAGCGCCTTTACTGCTCAAACGATTGTGATTGCGCAGCTTGTGATGGTATTCGCGGCGTTGTTTGCGAACCGCCTTATCCAGCGCGTCGGCTACTGGGGCGTGATACTGATTACGTATCTCGCGTTACCTGTCCGTGGACTTGTCGCTGGAATGTTCATTGCCGGGTGGGGAGTCTGGCCAGTACAGGCGCTTGATGGTATTGGCGCGGGCCTGCAAAGCGTGGCCGTGCCCGCGCTGGTGGTGCGGCTGCTGCAGGGAACCGGGCGGGTCAATGCCGGGCAGGGCATCGTCATGACCGTGCAAGGCCTCGGCGCCGCACTCAGCCCGGCTCTGGGTGGTGTCCTCGCTGAGCACTTCGGATACTCAACGGCCTTCCTTGCGCTGGGTGCCTTGTCAACAGGCTCGCTCGCGATCTGGCTTCTGTTTGGCGCATCGTTGAAACGGGCATGCGGCATTTGCCGTGATGTCACCAGAGCGAAGGGGGGCAGCCCGCTTGTCCTACAGGAAAATGAGCGGCCATCCGACAATCGCAACGAGCCGGCGGAGATACATTGCAAGGCGACCTGTACCGTGAGGGGCAAGTTCGACGCCGCCCAATAGAATCATGAAAAATGCGATCGGCACCGAGAAAAAGGCCTTCCTGTCTTTGACCATCCTGGTAACCGTGGCCTTTGTTTGGATCATGCTTCCTTTCTATGGGGCGATCTTCTGGGCCACGATTACGGCAATCATATTTTTTCCTTTGCAGCGTCGACTGACGGGTCTGTTGTGGGGAAACTCCAATCTTGCCGCGCTGGTCGCCCTCTTGCTCGTTCTCCTGCTGGTGATCCTGCCGTTAGCGTTGATTGCCGGATCGTTGATTCAGCAAGGTTCCGTGCTATTCGAGAGCATTCGTTCCGGTGATATCAATTTCGGTGCCTATCTTCAGCGAGCCGTTGATGCATTGCCGGGATTTGCCAGGGAATTGTTGGCGCGCTTCAATATGACCAATGTTGCGGCGATTCAGGACAAGTTGAGTAGCGGCGCACTGTTTGTCAGCAAGTTCGTGGGTGCGCGCGCATTGGATATGGGGCAGAACGCTGCTCACATCCTGATCGGCTTCGGAATCATGCTTTATCTATTGTTCTTTCTGCTTCGAGATGGGCCGATGCTCTCCAGGCGGATTCGATCGGCCGTTCCCCTGAATGACCAGCACAAGAGACATCTGTTTAGAAAGTTTGCAACGGTGGCGAAGGCTACCGTCAAGGGCAATATCGCTGTCGCCGCCGTACAAGGCATATTGGGTGGCGTCATCTTTGCGGTGCTAGGTATCCAGGGCGCCCTGTTGTGGGGAACCATCATGGCGTTCCTGTCGCTGCTCCCCGCAATCGGCTCGGCCATGATCTGGGGGCCAGTTGCCATTTACTTCCTGCTGACCGGCGCGGTTTGGAAGGGCGTCATCCTGATCGTTTTCTGCGTCGTCGTGATTGGCTTGATCGACAACGTACTGCGTCCGCTGCTGGTCGGGAAAGACACGCAGATGCCAGATTACCTTGTTCTGATTTCAACGCTCGGTGGAATGGCGGTCTTTGGCTTGAACGGCTTCGTGATCGGACCCCTCATCGCCGCGCTGTTTATTTCTTGCTGGGATCTGTATGGCGCCGAGAAGCACGAAGCGAGTCCGCAAGCGGAAGATCGCGCTTTCAGTTCGGGTTCGCGCGTGGAGGGATAGGCGATCCAGATCGCGCGCTGCCTAACCGCGAATCTCCGCCGCAGCAGGCGTGAGCAGATGAACCAGCCGGCTGACGCCGCGTTCGTCCACTTCCGACTGCGCGACGACAAAACTCAGGCTTCCTACCGCACGTCCATCTTCATTGACTATCGGCGCGGCAATACCTACCCGACCGGGATCGATCTCGCCGTATGACACCGCATGGCCCTGTCTGCGCAGACGCGTGAGCGTTTGGCGGAACGCGGCCCAGTCTTCGCCCAGGCCCGCGGCGCCAATTTCGGCAGCGTACTTCGTATAGATGGCCTGCAGCGTGCGGGTTTGCTGAAACGCGAGAATGATGCGCGACGTGGCGCCACGAAACATGATCATCGGGCGGCCGCGCTCGTAGCTGACCACGGCCTGCGGTCCCTGGTTGTGCATTTGGTGCACGCAGAGAACCGAGTCGCCAAACGCACGGCAAAGCAGCATGACTGACCCCGGCGGCGCATAGCCGATCAGTTCCTCCATGATCGGACGCGCCTGCTGCAACATTGGATCCGTCAGCTGAATCTGGCGGTCCAGTTGGATGATCGCCGGCCCAAGTACGTAGCGGCCGGCGCCAGCCGTTGCCACCAATCCCAAATCCATCAGGTTGGACAAGTAGCGATACGCGCTGCTGATCGACACCTCGAGCCGGCCCGCCACTTCTTCGGCGGTCCAAACCGGCTTCTCCAGTGAAAACAGCGTCAACACGCCAAGTGCCCGATCCGTGGCCATACCGCCAATGCTCCTGAGTCAGATGTCGGGAGCATAGCACCAAAGTCGGTCGCGACCGATGCAAGATTCTCGCCATGTGAGGTTAATGGTAAACGTGAACTGCATTATTCGCATATTGTGCGAATAATGCAGACATCCAAACGGACCAGCGAGATCCTGCACATGAAACTCATCAGCTATGAACACGATGGCCGCCAAGGCTTTGGCGTTGTTGTCGGTCAGCATATTGTCGACCTTGCTGCACATTCGGCGGAAGTTGGCATCAGCCTCAAGGACGCGCTGTCGCGTGGCACGCTGGGCCGCATTGCCGAAATTGCCGCCACCACGCAGCCCACCCTGGCGCTCGCCGATGTGCAATACCTGCCGGTCATTCCCGACCCGGAAAAGATCCTCTGCGTGGGCATCAACTATGCGTCGCACGTACGCGAGACCGGCCGGGAGATGCCACAGCATCCGATGTTCTTCACGCGCTTCGCTGATTCGCAAGTGGCGCACGAGCAGCCAATCGTCCGGCCCCGCGCGTCGCATAAGCTGGATTTCGAAGGCGAACTCGCGGTGATCATCGGCAAGACTGCCCGCCACGTGCCGGCCCAGGATGCGCTTGGATATGTCGCGGGCTATGCCTGCTACAACGACGGCAGCGTGCGCGACTGGCAGAAGCACACCATCCAGTTCACGCCGGGCAAGAACTTTCCGCTGACCGGCGCTTTCGGTCCGTGGCTTGTCACCGCAGATGAGATTCCCGATCCGTCGCAACTGACGCTGACCACGCGCCTCAACGGCGAAGTTGTGCAGCAGGCTCGCACCGACGACCTCATCTTCAGCGTGGGCGATGTGATCGCGTATTGCTCCACCTTCACCGAACTGCGTCCTGGCGACGTGATCATCACCGGCACCACGGGCGGTGTGGGAGCGTTCCGCAATCCGCCGCTGTGGATGCGACCAGGCGACACGGTCGAAGTCGAAATCTCCGGCATCGGCATCCTGCGCAACGGGATTCGGGATGAATAAGCAGTGCGTTGCGTATTGGATTGCCCGGTAAGGAGAGAGCCATGACCCATTCCCCCACGCACACCACGGCGGTGCTTGTGGTCGGCGCCGGTCCGACGGGCCTGACGCTGGCCAATATTCTGGGCCAGCAAGGCATCGACACGATCGTGATCGATCGCAAGCCCAGCACCGTGGCAGAACCGCGTGCGGTTTCCATCGACGACGAGTCGCTGCGCACGATGCAGGCCATTGGTCTTGCCGATGCGGTGCTCAAGGACGTAGTGGCCGGCTACGGCGTGCATTACCTGACGCGGCCGGGTGGGCGCTGCTTTGCGAAAGTGGAGCCGAATGCGAGCGAATACGGCTTTCCGCGGCGCAATGCATTTCGTCAGCCGTTGTTCGAAGCCACGCTTCGCGAAGGGCTGCAACGCTTTGCATCGGTGCGGGTGCTCTTCGAGCATACGTTGCAGTCGCTGACGCAAGACCAGCAGGGCGTGCACGCCGTGGTGGAAGGCCCCGACGGTGTGGTCGCTGTCGATGCGGCCTATGCGGTCGGCAGCGACGGCGGCCGCAGTTTCGTGCGGCAGTCCATCGGGGCCACGCTGGTTGGCTCGTCGTTCAAGGCGCGCTGGCTGGTGGTCGACACCGAGAACGACGCCGATCCGTTCTGGCAAACGCGCGCCTACTGCGATCCGTCGCGTCCCATTGTCGAAGTACCCGGGCCGCACCATACGCGCCGCTTCGAGTTCCTGCTCAAACCGTGCGAGACCGACGACGAGATCCTGCGGCCCGAGCGGATTACCGAACTGCTGCGCCCGTTCCTTGGCGAACGTCCCGCACAGGTGGTACGCAAGACTGTGTACACGTTCCATGCACGCGTGGCGGACCGCTGGCGCGTGGGCCGCATTTTCCTGGCAGGCGACGCTGCCCACCTCACGCCTCCATACGCGGGGCAGGGCATGAACAGCGGCGTACGCGATGCGCACAACCTCGGCTGGAAACTGGCGGCCGTCCTGCATCGCAAGCTATCGCCGGCCGCGCTCGATTCCTATGAGGCAGAACGTCGCGATCATGCCTGGGCTCTGATCCGGCTCGCGTTGAACCTCGGCATGGTCATGGCGCCGCGCAACCGCGTTGTGGCATGGGCCTGGACTGCATTCTTCAGCGCCACGGCGCTGGTGCCGCCGGTGCGCGACTACTTCCTCCAGATGAAGTTCAAGCCCAAGCCACGCTTTCACGAAGGTTTGCTGGTGACGAGTGAAGCCGATACCAGTGATCTGGTGGGAACGATGCTGCCGCAGCCGACGGTACGAACGGTCGATGGCAGGACGGTGCCGCTGGACGACATCACTGGACATGGATTCGCCCATATCGCGTTCGGCGCCGACGCCATGATGACCGGCAAGGATCTGGACGATGCGACAAGAGCGATGTGGAGCAGTCTGGAGACGCGGCGTGTTGTGCTGCTACCGGTGGCCGATGCACATGCCGAGCAGCTTGCCCATGAGCGCGGCTATATCCCCGTGGTGCTCCCTGCGGAGTCGATGCCGAAGACGCTGAGTGCGCTGGCCGGCAAGGTGGTAGTCGTAAGGCCGGATCGCTATGTCGCCGGCGTGTTCGGTCGCAACGATGCCTCGGCCTGGGCCAACACATTCCGCCTGCGTCTCGGTATCGATGCCGCGATCGCCGATCAGGCTGACGCAGCCCGGGCGATCTCCGATCCCGTACTGAACCGCTACAACTCCTCGGTGTCATGATGACCACGCTCCAGACCACTACGCCGCTCCGGCTGCATCATCTTCATCTCTACAGCAGCGCGCCAACGGCGTTGGCAGAGTTCTACAAGGATCTGTTCGAACTGCAAGCGCTGAACGCGCCCGACGGCGTGCTGGCGCTTGGCGGTGGTGAACGCGCCGTAGTGATCCATACCGGCCAGCCCGGCCCGGCCGGGGCGCTGGCAATGGCCGCCTATGCGGCACGTTGCGAGGAAGAACTGGCCGCGCTGCGCGCAAGGCTGGCCGATATCGCACAGGACGCTGGCGCGGCAGCTGAAATCTTCTTCAACGCGGGGGCATTCGAGGTGAGCGATCCGCAGGGCCGCCGGCTGCTGTTTGGTGTGCCACGCACGCGCCGGGCACCGGACCGCATGGCCGCACGGCTGCAGCACACGGTATTCCAGACCACCGATCTCGCGGCTACGGTGGAGTTCTACGTCAACCGCATCGGGTTCACGATCTCGGACGAGGTCGTGGCGGACGACGGTGCCGTCGCCACATGCTTCCTGCGGTCGGACGACGAGCATCACTCGCTGGCGTTCTTCCAGGGTTCGAACAATGTGTGGGATCACCATTGCTACGAGACCAGTTGCTGGAACGACATCCGCGACTGGGGCGACCGGTTCGCACGTGTGCGTCGCGGCATCTTTTTCGGCCCGGGGCGACATGGTCCTGGCAATAACCTGTTCTTCATGGTGACCGATCCCGATGGCAATCGCGTGGAGTTGTCCGCCGAACTGGAGCAGGTCAGCGCCGACACGGCGCCCGGCATCTGGCCGCACGAGGAGTACACCCTCAATTCCTGGGGACGCGGCTGGATCCGTACCTGAGCGGGCGGGCCCCCATCACACCGCAATACAGCAACACACAAAGAGGGGAATACCCCCCGAAATACTGGAGACAACCTCATGATTGCGCAGGGACAGCCCCTTCTGGTTCAGGACGTTATCGATGCCCGTCCGCTTGGCCGCTTTCAATGCATCGCCATCGGTCTGTGCATTCTCGTGGCGGTGCTCGACGGCTTCGACACGCAGACCATCGGCATGCTGGCGCCGTCGATCGCCGTCAGTCTCGGCGTACCGGTCAAGGCGTTCGGGCCAGCACTGAGCGCGGGCCTGATCGGCATGTTGCTGGGCGCCGTCACCCTCGGGCCGCTGGCGGACCGCTACGGCCGCAAGACGATGATCGTGTTCTCGTGCGTGTTGTTCGGCAGCCTTTCGCTAGCCACTGCCTATGTCACCACGCTCGAGCAGCTCTTCGTGCTGCGGCTGCTGACCGGCGTGGGCCTGGGCGGCGCGCTTCCCAACGCCATCTCGTTGGCGTCCGAGTATGCACCGCAGAGGCATGCGCGCACCACGGTGACCACGCTGATGTGCGGCATGCCGCTTGGCGCCGTGCTCGGTGGGCTGGTATCCGCGGCGTTGCTGCCGCGTGCGGGATGGCACGCGGTGTTTATCGTGGGCGGCGTGCTGCCCCTGGCGGTGGCGGTACTCATCGCTTTGATCATGCCGGAATCCGCACGCTTCCTGACCACGCGAGGTCGCGACCTGGCCCGGCTTGGGCAGATCATGCGGCGCATCGCGCCTGAATTGCGCGGCGACGAGCAATTTCACGCGGCCGAGCCGGCGCGGCGCGCCAATGGCGTGCCTATCCGCTTGCTGTTCACCGAGGGGCGCGCGCTCGCAACGGTACTGCTCTGGATTCCGTACTTCCTGAATCTGGTCGTGCTGTATTTCATCGTGAGCTGGATGCCTGCCGTATTGATCGGCGTGCATCTGCCCGCGTCCGCCGGCATTGCGGCGATTTCCGCCTTCAGCGTGGGCGGCGTGCTCAGCTCGGTCATCCAGGGGGCACTAATGAACTGGCTGGGCGCCCGGCGCGTGCTGTTGTGCGAGTTGATCGCCTGCGCCGCGCTGATGCTGGTGCTGGGAATGTGGCCGGAAGACTTCGCACTTGTGGTGGCCGTCAGCTTCGGGATCGGCGCCGTGGTACAGGGCGCGCAAGCCGGCTTCAACGCGCTCGCGGCCGAAATCTATCCCACCCATATGCGCGCCACCGGCGTGGGCTGCGCGGTTGGCATTGGCCGTATCGGCTCGATCAGCGGGCCGGTGCTAGGCGGTGTGCTGCTCGCGGCGAACTGGAGCCCGGGCGCCATCTTCATGGCCGGTGTCGTACCCGCGCTGATCGCTGCCGTGGCGGTGGCGGCCAACCGGTCGAAGTAAGCGGATATAAGCGGAAATAAGCGGAAATAAGCGAGGCGGTCTCGAACTGCAGACCACTCGACAAAAAGAAAACCACTCAGAGGAGACCTCAATTGAAGCATTCTGCATTGGCCATGACGCTGTGCGCGTCGATGGTCGGGGTGGGCTACGCCCATGCGCAGTCGTCGGTGACCGTCTACGGCGTGTTCGATACCGGCGTGGAGCTTGTGACCAATGTGGGCGCAAGCAAGAACAGTGTCGTGCGCATGCCAGGCCTGGCGGGCACCGTGCCGTCGCGCTGGGGTTTGCGCGGGACCGAAGACCTGGGCGGCGGACTCAAGAGTCAGTTCGTGCTCGAATCCGGATTCGCTGCCGATTCGGGCGTGTCGAACCAGGGTGGCCGGTTGTTTGGCCGGCAGGCATGGGTGGGCCTGTCTGGCCAGTGGGGACAGGTGGCGTTCGGGCGGCAATACACCATGCTGTTCTGGTCGATGCTTGAGCCCGACATGCTCGGCCCCAACACATTTGGCTCGTCATCACTCGACAGCTATCTGCCTAGCGCGCGCACCGACAACGCCATCTCCTACAAGGGCAAGTTTGGCGGCTTCACCATTGGCGGCACATACAGCTTTGGCCGCGACACCGTCAATGCAAACAGTCCATCGGGTACGAACTGCGCTGGAGAAAACCCGGCGGACCACCGTGCATGCCGGGAGTGGTCCGCGCTGCTGATGTACGAAGGCGGCTCATGGGGTGTGAGTGCGGTGTATGACTCGCTGCGCGGCGGCCCGGGTGCATTTGGCGGCCTGACCAATAGCGGCCTCAAGGACGATCGACTTGGGCTCAATGGCTACGCGAATATCGGCAAGGCCAAGGTGGGTGGCGGCGTGTTGAGGCGCGACAACGACGGTAGTGCCACGCCCCGCAGCGACATGTGGTTCGTGGGCGTGTCATATGCGCTAACGCCGGCGCTCAGCGTGGATGCCGAAGCGTTCTACCTGCGCTTTCACAATAGTCCCAACAAGGCTTTGCTCTATGTGGCCCGGACCAGCTACGCATTCAGCAAGCGCACCTCACTGTATGCAACGGCCGGCTTTCTCGATAACCGTGGCGACCTCGCGTTATCGATCAGTTCCGGCGCTGCGGGCGCCATCCCGGCGCCGGGCAACAACCAGATCGGCGCGATGGTCGGCATGAAGCACATTTTCTAGGGAAGAAGCATGGACCAAAACCTGATAACGGATCTGGTGGACGCCGGCCATATCCTGTTCAACCAAGGCGTGCTCGATGCGTTTGGCCATGTGAGCGTGCGCCATCCCGATGGCAATCGCTTCCTGCTGTCGCGCAGCATGGCACCGGCCCAGGCCACGGCGTTCGACATTCTCACTTTCGGGCTCGACGGCGAGTGTATCGATACGGGTGGGCACAAGGTGTTTCTCGAACGGTATATCCATGCCGCAATCTACCGCGCGCGGCCCGAAGTCAACGCAGTCGTGCATAGCCACGCTCCCGAGCTGATTCCATTCGGTGTGGTGCATGGCGCCGAACTGCGGCCGATCTGCCATATGAGCGGATTCCTCGCGCGTGGTGCCCCGGTGTTCGATATTGCCGATGCGGCGGGCAATGCCACGGACATGCTGATCCGTGACAACCATCTTGGCGATGCGCTGGCGCGCAGCCTTGGCGACAGCCGGATGGTGCTGATGCGCGGGCATGGCAGCACCGTTGCTGCCGATTCGCTGCGCAAGGCCGTGTACTGCGCGGTCTATGCGCAGCTCAACGCGCGGCTCGTGCTCGATGCCAAACGTCTGGGTGGCGAGATTCACTACCTGTCACGCGAAGAAGGGCTAGCGGCTGAAGCCGCCAATGACGGCCAGATCAATCGCGCGTGGGATCTCTGGCGACGTGCGGCCGACCATGACACCGCCATGTTCCGCCCGTAACCACAACTTGAGCTTGCTAATACCTATTCAGGAGAAACTCATGTCTGATTCGACAACGCTCGCGTTCCGGCGCCGCCGTGCCGTGACGCTCGGCGCGCTATGCCTGGTGGCCGGTATGAGCGGTAAGGCGCAGCCGGCGCTCGCGCAAGATGCGTGGCCTTCGCGTCCCGTCAAGCTGATCGTGCCTTCGGCGCCGGGTGGTGGCACCGACGTCTATGCAAGGCTCGTGGCCACGCAGCTCTCGAAGTCGATGAAGCAGTCGTTCGTCGTGGACAACCGGCCAGGCGCGAGCGGGCATATCGGCACGCAGGTCGTCGCCCACGCGCCGGCGGATGGTTATACCTTCCTTGTCACGGCCAACGCGGCGGTGGCGATCAGTCCATCGCTGTACAGCAAGTTGCCGTTTGACGTGGAAAAGGACCTTGTGCCTGTGGCGCGTGGCGTGCTGGCGCCAATGGTGCTGGTGACCAACACCGCGTCGGGGATCAATAGCTTCAACGACCTGATCAAGCGTGGCAAGGAACTTCCCGGGCAGATTCCCTATGGCTCGGCTGGTGAAGCCAGTCCACCGTATCTGAGCGTGCGCATGATCGAGGAAGCCACGGGCACACGCTACCTGCATGTGCCGTACAAGGGAGTGGGCGCAGCCTATCAGGATCTGCTGAGCGGACGTCTCCAGTTCATGTTCACGGATCTCAGCTCCGTGCAGTCCTATATCAAGGCGGGCAAGCTCAAGCCGCTCGCGGTCAATCAGAAGACGGCGCTGCTTCCCGATGTGCCGTCGTTGGCCGACCCCGGACCTGCCCGCATCGATGTTGCTACCTCGTTCAGCGTATTCGCGCCTGCGGGGGTGCCGGCATCCATCGTCACGAAGATGAGCGAGGAAATCAACGCAGCGATGAAGTCGCCCGATCTGGCGCATGCACTCGAAACCAATGCCTTTGTGCCGGTATTTGATACCCCCGCCGCGTTCCAGACGTCAATCCGCAAGGAGCGCGGGCAGTGGGCGGCGTTTATCAAGCGCAATGGCATTCGCATCGAATGATGCGTCGCGGCTGGTTTTTGTATTTACCGTGGAGATGATTTGATGAAACTTGGGCCAAACAACAAGCGCACCATGCTGATCGACGGCGAGCTCACCGAAGCCGCCGGCGGTGGATGGCTGGAGAGCGTGAACCCGGCCACCGAGGAAGTGATCGGACAGGTGCCGGCTGGTGACGTTGCCGATGTGGACCGTGCCGCCGCGGCGGCCAGGGCCGCGTATCCGGCATGGCACGCGCTTGGCGTCGAAGGTCGTGCGGCGTGCCTGCGCGAGTATGCGAACCGTATCGAGGCAGCGGCGGACCAACTGCTTGAGGTGGAGGTGGCCGATACGGGCAACACGTTGGCTGCATTGCGTGGCGATGTGAAGGCGTCGTCCTGGGGGCTCAACTACTACGCCGGACTTGGCTACGAAATCAAGGGCGAGTCGATTCCAGCCACAACCCCGGACAATCTGCACGTCACGGTGCGCGAGCCGTATGGCATCGTCGGCCGCATCGTGCCGTTCAATCACCCGATCATGTTTGCCACGGCCCGCACGGCAGCGGCGCTGATCGCGGGCAACGCGGTGATCGTCAAGCCCCCTGAGACCAGTTCAATGTCGGCGACGATGCTGGCCGAGATCGCGCGCGATGTGTTTCCGCGCGGGGTCATGAATATCGTCACCGGGACGGGCCGCGACGCGGGCGATGCCATTGCGCGCCATCGCGATATCAAGCGCATCGCATTTATCGGTTCGCCCCAGACTGCACGGCAGATTCAGCGCAGCGCGTCGGAGGTATGCGTCAAGCATATCTCGCTCGAACTCGGTGGCAAGAATCCGCTGATCGTCTATCCCGACGCCGATCTGGACCAAGCGATGGACGCGGCGGTGCGCGGCATGAATTTTCTTTGGCAGGGCCAGTCATGTGGGTCGACGAGCCGCGTCCTGGTGCACGATAGTCTCTACGACCGCTTTGTCGACGGCGTGGTCGCCCGCGTGCAACAGGTGCGCCTTGGCGATCCGATGGCGCCGGACAGCACCATGGGGCCGATCAACTCGAAAGGTCAGTATGAGAAGGTGCTCGGCTATATCGAGATCGCCAAGCAGGACGGCGCAAGGCTGGTAACGGGTGGCAAGCGCCCCGATGGCGGTGCCTTTGCGCGCGGGTTCTGGGTCGAGCCCACGGTGTTTGCCGACGTGACACCAAGCATGCGCATTGCGCAGGAGGAAGTATTCGGCCCGATCCTGTCGATCATGCGCTGGTCGGATCCAGACGAAGTCATCACGATGGCCAATGGCATCGAATATGGGCTGACAGCATCGATCTGGACCCGCGACCTCCACACCGCATTGCGCACCACCCGTCGCCTGGAAGCCGGCTATATCTGGGTCAATGGCGTTGGCACGCATTTTCATGGCGTGCCATTTGGCGGCTACAAGAACTCCGGTGTGGGCCGCGAAGAAGGGATCGAAGAGATGCTGAGCTATACGGAGACCAAGGCCATCAGCTTTCTCGGTGCCATGATCCGCTAGAACGCCGCCTGGGTACGTGGCGAAAGAAGATCGACCAGCCCGATCGCGGTGAACATCTCCCTGCGCACCCGATCGGCAACGGCATTGACCACTTCCGCGCCATCCTGGGAAGGATCGACGTGTACGCGGAACGGGCGCTTGCCATGCGGCAGGCCGACCACCTGTACGATCTGGCGGGCCACTTCCTCAGGATCGGCATCGGCCGGCTCAAGGCTCGCCAGTCCCTTCAGTGCCTGTTCGGCGACACCCGCATATGGGCCGTTCTCATACTCGGCAGCGATGTGGCTATCTGCGGGCTTGCCGGAATGACCGAAGTGATTCGTGCCCTTGGTAAAGGCGCCGGGCACCATGATGGTGGTTTCGATGCCCCAGCGCGCGAGCTCCGCCGAGTACGAAACCGCCAGCGCATCCATGGCTGCCTTGGCCGCGAAGTACGGCGCAAGGAACGGCGGCGTTCCTCCGCGAGTGGAAGAGGAACCGACCCAGACCAGCAGTCCCTTGCGCTGCTTGCGCATGAACGGCAACGCCACGCGATTCACGCGCTGCGCGCCCAGCACATTGACGTCGTATTGTTGAATCAACTGTTCCGGAGTAAAGGCTTCCGCAGGACCGAAGACCATGTGGCCCGCATTGTGCACGATGACGTCCAGGCCGCCCGCATCAGCCAGCACCTGCTGGATTGCCGCAGTGACGGAAGCCTCGGACTGCACGTCGAGTTCGACAGTGCGCAGGTCCGCGGCATGTTCAGCGGCCCATCGGGCAATGTCGTCGACGCGCGGCGCATTGCGCCCGGCAGTCTCACGCATCGAGGCGTAGACGGTGTGGCCGGCCTGGGCAAGGGATTTTGCGGTCATCAGGCCGAAGCCCGAGGACGCGCCGGTAACGAGAATGATGTGAGACATGATGGTTGGCATCCAGATAGGAGTAAAGCATCGGCGCCGGCGTGGTGCCGGCGGATTGGCTAGGGTGCGGTGACGGCCTGCAACGGCGCGGAGAGCTTGCCGTAGAACGCCATGCCTGCTGCGAGGTGGCGGTCGAAACGGAAGCCGCGCGCCAGCATTTCGTCCATGTCCTGATTGGAGATATTCAGCACGAAGCTATGGTCCGTGGCTGCAAGACGGAACGCGCGCGTTGCAACCAGATCCCGGTCGAACCATTTGCCCGGGTCCGCGTGGCCGCTGGCATGGTGCTGGCCCCCAAGTTCGAGGTCCCAGCGGCCATCCAGCAACACCCAGTAGCCGGCACCGTCACCCGCTGTGTCGCTGCTGACAATGGTTCGTCCAGCCGCGACTTCCCATTCACGCGAATGCTGAATGACCCAGCGTAGTTGGTCGGTGTTCAGTTCAGTGAAGAACGGCGTGTGACGCAGCAAATGCAGGAACGTGATGGACGGTTTCATCGATTGGTCCTCCTGCGCTGTTCGAAACGCACAGGCTGTGGTTGCGCCGATAACCACGAGGATGAACAGGGCGGCGAGCGCCTTGCAAGACCTGGACAAGGTTGCACCATGGTTGGCCTCCATCGATCAAGCCACGCCGCCGTTGGCGCGCAGCACCTGGCCATTGACCCATGCACCGTCCTTGCCAGCCAGGAAGGCCACCACGCCTGAAATGTCTTCCGGCTGACCCAGGCGTTCCAGCGGCGGCATCTTGGCGAAGGTCTGGATCTGCTCCTCGGTCTTGCCGTTGAGGAACAGCGCCGTGGCCACCGGTCCGGGCGCCACGGCATTTACCGTGATTCGGCGGCCGCGCAGCTCTTTCGAGAGCACGCGGGTGAACGCTTCCACGGCAGCCTTGGTACCGTTGTAGATCGCATAGCCGGGCAGGTTCAGTGCCAGGGTGGTGCTCGACAGGTTGATGATGCGTCCGCCGTCGTTCAGTCGCGTAGCCGCCTCGCGCAGCGTATTGAACACGCCCTGCGTATTGATCGCGAATTGCTGTGCGAACAGGTCGTCATCGGACTGTGCCAGCGGAGCGGTCTTGAGAATCCCGGCGTTGTTGACCAGGACATCGATCTTGCCAAGCTTCTCTTCGACGGTGCCGAACATGGCACGCACCTGTTCAGACTTGGAGACGTCTGCCTGCACGGCGATGGCAGTGGCGCCGGCCTGGGTCAGCTCAGCAACCAGCGCATCGGCCTCGGCCGCGTTGGAGGCGTAGTTGATGGCGACAGCGAAGCCGTCATGAGCAAGACGGCGTGCGATGACTGCACCAATGCCGCGTGCGGCGCCGGTAACCAGGGCAATTTGAGAGGTAGTCGACATGGTCAGAATCCTTTGAGTGGAGAGGGTTAGGGGGTGAGATGGATTCTGGACTGTTCTCTCTCAAAGATAATTACGGCAAAATTGCGATCACAATTCGATTTGCTTTAACAATAACCAAGGCAAGCCACCGCGATTTCATGGCTGCCCACGTTCGTGTATTGTTTAGATCACTCCAACCATGGATGCCGATGGATCGTTTCCAGGAAATGCAGGTGTTCGTACGCATTGCTGACCGCCACAGTTTTTCGCTGGCGGCCGAGGATCTTCGAATCCCGCGCGCAACGGTCACCAACCTGATCAAGCGGCTGGAGCAGCGTCTTGGCATCCGACTGCTGGAGCGCACCACGCGACAGGTTCGTCTGACGCATGACGGCGAGGCCTACTACCACCGCTGCGTGCGGCTTCTGACGGATCTGGAGGAAGCAGAGAGCGCGTTTCGCGATGCACCGCCCAAAGGCTTGCTGCGTGTGAACCTGCAAGGGACATTGGCCCGGCATTTCGTCATGCCGGCGCTGGGTGAATTCATGGCGGAGTATCCCGACATCACCCTGCATGTTGGCGAGGATGATCGGCTGGTCGATCTGGTTCGCGAGGGCGTGGACTGCGTTCTGCGCGCCGGTGTTTTGCAGGACTCGTCTCTGGTAGGTCGCCAGGTCGCGCTACTGGAACAGGTCACCGTGGCGAGCCCCGACTACCTTGCGCGGCATGGCGTGCCGATGACGCTGGGCGATCTGGAAAGCCATTACGCCGTGGACTATGTATCCAGCGCGACGGGGCGATCGATCAACCTGTATTTCCAGAACGACAAGGAGACTGTCGATCTACGACTCAAGTCGAGAGTCTCAGTGACTGGGGCCGATCTCTATACCGGTGCTGCCATCTCAGGCCTCGGACTTGTTCAAGTGCCCCGGTACCGGATCGAAACTGAACTGTCCGAAGGCCGGCTACGCATCGTCTTGCCCGACATCCCGCCCCCACGGATGCCGGTATCGGTGCTATACCCGCACAGCCGGCAGCTATCGGCACGCGTACGAGCATTTTCACAATGGCTGGCAGCCCGTTTCGAGGCACGGTCGTGACCACCGACAGCAGGGTCTCCTTCCTGCGCCCATCCTATTCAGACTCAAGCCACTATCGAGCCCTCGATGCAGGTAACGGACTGGCCGCCGACGCGGATGCTGCTCGTGCCTTCGAAATCCACGGTCAGCTTGCCTGCGCGACCGACCACTGCGCCCTGCGTGGCTGCGTAACCGGTCCCGAACTTCCCGATCTGCCCGGTATCGCGGATAAAGGCTGCCACTGAGCCATTGCCGCTGCCGCAGACAGGGTCCTCGTTCACGCCCGCGCTCGGCGCGAAGGCCCTCACCTCGATGGCAACTGCTGTGCCTTTGCCATAAGCCCCGAACACGACGATGCCGATGGCCTTGTTGCGCTTGTCGAATTCGGCCATGCGTGCAAAGTCCGGGCGGAGGTCCAGAACTGCCTGCGCGCTCTCCAGTTGAACGATGGTCCATACAGGCCCGACATTGACAAGCTTCGGCATGTGTTCGCGCACGATAGCCGCGCCGAGGATGGCCTCCATCTCGTCAACCTGAGCGTCGGACATGGCGACCAGATGAGGTTCCGGCAACTTGAAGGCAATCAGCGGACTGGAGCCTTCGCAGGGTGTGACGGTGAGCTCTACCAGACCTGCTCCGCACTCCTGAACCAGCTTGCCGTTCTTGGCCGAGATGCGGCCTGCTTCCATCAAGGCGTGCGCCGTGCCAAGTGTCGGGTGACCTGCGAACGGCAGCTCCGACTGTGGCGTAAAAATTCGCACCCGATAGTCCGCACCGGGCTGAGTCGGAGGCAACACAAAGGTGGTTTCCGAAAGATTGGTCCAGTTGGCGATGCGTTGCATGGCTTCCGGGCTTAATCCCTGGCCATCGAGGATGACGGCGACCGGGTTACCGAGATAAGGCGTGTCGGTGAAAACGTCGACCTGCTTGAAAGGAATGAGGGACATGGTGCTGTTTTCCTTGCAGTTTTCTGAGTTCAAGCCCCCTATCAGGAGGGAGCTTGGCCGCTTGATTGTTACTGTTTGTAACAGATAGTATTTGCCCCCGCTGAGAACCACACAGAACCACAAAGAAACCACAACAGGGGAGAGAAAATGAAAAAGACGCTTGCAGCTAGCGTAGCAGCACTGGTACTGAGCGGTTGCGCCAGCATCATCAGTGGCGGCACGCAGCCCGTGACCATCAAGAGCGTACCTGACGGAGCCACAGTCACGGTGACCAACCGTGCTGGCGAGAAAATTCACAATGGCACTACTCCGCTGACGGTGACGCTCAACCGGGGCGCCGGATACTTCAAATCGGAAACTTATAAGGTCGAAGTCACCAAGGAAGGTTACGAGTTGGGGCATCTGGACATCGTCAGTACCGTCAACGGCTGGTACATCGGCAACCTTCTGTTTGGCGGCGTAATCGGCTTCCTGGCCGTTGACCCGGCTACCGGTGCCATGTATTCGTTCCCGGATTCCGTCAATGCGACGCTGAACGCTTCGGATAAGACGACCGCTGCTGGATCAGCGCAACCCTTGACCATCGTCTCGACGGAAAACGTGACGCCCGAAGCCATGAAGGAAGCCCGCATGGTCGTTGCGCCGAAGTAATTCGCTTCGCGTTGTTGTTGGGGGAGAGCCGGGCCAGGATGGCCGGCTTTCAGCGGGAGGCACAATCCCATCGCCTACACTTCACCGCTCCGGCAATACTGACCCAAAAAAGAATGAAGAAAGCAGGGCGCATAAAATCCTGGCATGCCGACAAGGGCTATGGGTTCATAGACATCCATGCAGATCTCAAGGATGTCTTCTTCCATGTCACCGCATTGCAAACTCGCTCGGTCCAACCGAAGCCGGGCGACCGCGTGAGCTTCGAGCTTTCCAAGGGGAAGGACGGCCGGATGCAAGCACTCAACGTCGCGATAGCGGGCGCGCCCAAGTCTGCCGCCGGCAGCGGAGCAAACTGGTTCCCGGCGCTCGTCGGCCTGGCGGCCCTGGCGACCATAGCCATTGGCGCGCTCGGTGGTTACCTGCCTCGACTGGTCGGCATTGTCAGCGCCGTGGCCAGCGTCATCGCATTTTTTGCGTACGCTGACGACAAGGCAAGGGCAAGGCGAAGTGCACGGCGAACTCCTGAGGTCAACCTGCATTTCATAGCGCTCTGCGGAGGATGGCCAGGTGCGCTCGCTGCCCAACACCTGCTGCGGCACAAGAACCGCAAGCCATCGTTCCAGGTGGTCTTCTGGGGTACCGTTGCGTTGAACATTGCCGGGCTGGTGCTTTGGAAGACGGCCATTGCCAACGGGTAGTTGGTATCGCAAATCTATAGCCCGCGCAGCCGGAGAGGGGGCGAAGCCGTAGGCATTTTAGATTCTGTCGGTGGGCTCCCCTCGCCCGCTTGCGGGAGAGGGGCGGGGGAGAGGGCTGGCGGTGCAAGCCGAGACAGGTCGCAATTTGAACCTCATGCCCTCACCCCCAACCCCTCTCCCGCGCTGCGGGAGAGGGGAGCTGGTCAAGGCCCTTGCGAATGACGTCGATGAGTCGATCCACATCGACGTGGAGTTAGATCAGCGCGAAGGTCGCGCAAGCGCACCAGCGGGTTGCCACACAGGGGTAAGCCGCAGCCAGATCGTGGAGTTTTGGTACTAGTTGCCAGTCAGCGCAAATGCCTGCCCGGCAAGGTTGGTTTCGCGTATCGCCCGTTCGCTTCAGCCATTCCCGCGTCGCGCGGGCCTCGGGCTTGCGCCGTCTTCTTCTCCGGCGGATTACGGTGCTTCGTCCGAGCGTCCGCATGCGTGTCGAATGCACCGAGTTGAATCGGCTCGCCCATGCCTCCGACCAAGTGCTGGGCGTACGCGCTGGGGGTACTACCCAATAGCATCACCGCCGAAGCCAACAGGCCTAGTGCTCGAATGATGGTCACAAATGCTCTCCTCGTGGTGCAGCGGTCTTCACTGGCCGCTTGCGCCCGCGAGCATATCGATCTTGAGCAAACAAGGTTGTAATCGTTTGTGAGTGCTACCCGGAACTATCGAGGCTCTGTCATCCGCCTGACGGCATCGTTGCCTGCATCGAGGCCCGTTGCTCGAACTGCCCGAACCACCCGGATAGCGCTGGAACGCCGTCACGCCACGCAAGGTCTGGGAAGCGAAAATCGAGATAGCCCACTGCGCATGCAATCGCGATCTGGCCGATACAGACCGGTGCGTCGGCGAGCTGCCCGGCTTCCCGGTCAAGCGTGGCCAGTGTGGCGGTGAATTTGGCGCGCCAGGCGGCGATGGTCGGCGGGTGTTGCTGCTCCGCCGGGCGCAGCCGTTCATTGCGCCACAGCACCAGCAGATCGGTCAGGCCGTGCCCGAGCGCGTGCCAGCGCATGGATTGCATGCGCGCCGAATGGGTTTGCGGAAACAGGCGGGGCGGGGTGGCGACACCATCCAGGTATTGGCAGATCAGCACGGTGTCCGACAGCACGAAGCCGTCGTCGGTGATCAGCGTGGGAATCTTGTTGAGCGGGTTGATCTGCATGAGCTGCGCATGGCAGCCCGTCATGCCAACCACGGTGTCGATGCAGGTGATGCGGCCGGCAAGATCGAGCTCGTGCACGGCCACCATCACGCGGCGCACGAACGGCGAGCGCGGCGACCAGCATAGCCGTAGCTCACCGGGATGCGCGGTGACGCGGAAGGCTTCTTCGGTCGGGGCGACTACAGTCGTCATGTCATTCTCCGCGGATGTTTTGCGACTTGATCACCTTGGCCCACCTGGCGGTGTCCGTGCGGATGATGGCGGTGAACTCGGCTGGCGTGCCGGGCGCCGGCTCCAGGCCCAGTTGATCGAGATTCTTGCGGACCTCGGGCGCGGCCAGCGTACGGCGCAGCGCGTCATTGACCTTCCTGACGACATCCGGCCCAGTGCCCGCAGGGGCCATCAGCCCGTACCAGTTGCTGGCCTCGACATTGGCGATGCCCTGCTCGGCCAGCGTAGGCACGTCGGGCAGGAAGGGCAGGCGTTTCGGGGCCGCCACGCCGATAGGCCTCAACCGCTTCGACGTGATGTAGGTCATCAAGCCCGAGGCGTCGCCGAAGAATGCGTCCACCTGCCCGCCGAGCGTGTCGGTGATGGCAGGCGCCGCGCCCTTGTACGCCACGTGCAGGAAGTTCACGTGGGTGGATATCTTGAACAGCTCGATGGCCATATGCGGCATGCTGCCGATGCCGGTGGAAGCCAGGCTGGGCGATTTGCCGGCAGTCTGGGCGCGCTTGACGAATGCCGCGGCGTTGGCCACGGTGTCGTCGGGCTTTACCACCAGCACTTCCGGCGTATTCACCACCAGCGAGATCGGCGTGAGGTCTTTCTGCGGATCGTAAGGCAGGTTCGGATACAGCGCCGGGTTGATCACGATGGCGCCGGCACTGGTAAGGAACAGCACGGAGCCGTCGGTGGGTGCCTTGGCCACGGCGTTGATGGCGATGGCGCCGTTTGCGCCCGGCCGATTGTCGACGACCACGGTTTGCTTGAGTTCGGCCTCGAGCTGGCGCGACAGGGTGCGCGCGAGCGTGTCCGCCGGGCCGCCGGCGGGGAAGGCCACCACCAGTCGGGTGATGGGCGCCGCGCTGGCCGGCAGGGCCGTCCATGTTGCGCCGGTGGCGAGCAGCGTGGCGGCCAGTGCCGACATGGCGCGGCGGCGTGTGAAGCGGATGTGCATGACGATGTCTCCTGATTGGTGCTGGCGTGGCGGTCAGCCGCCCGCAGCGCCTTGTGTGTTCACGTACAGCGAGTAGATGGAGGTGCAGGACGCCATCAGCAGCCGATTGCGATGGCGGCCGCCGAAGCAGAGGTTGGCGCAACGCTCGGGTAGCGAGATATGGCCGATCGCCTCACCGTCGGGTGAAAACACGCGCACGCCGTCGAGTTCCGGCGTACCCATGCCCCAGCCGCACCAGAGATTGCCGTCGACGTCGACGCGGAAGCCATCCGGCGTGCCGGGACCCGCATCGATCAGCACCCGGCTGTCGCTCAGGCGTGTGCCGTCGGCATCGACGGCGAGCGCGCGGATGCGGCGTGGCCGTGCGCGCGACTCGATCACGTACAGCGTGCGTTCGTCAGGCGAGAATGCGAGGCCATTCGGGCCGCTGATATCGTCGGCCACCACAGTGGCCTTGCCGGTGGCGGGGTCGAGCCGGTAGACGCGCTCGGGCAATTCCTGTTCGGCCTGCTCGCCCTGGTAGTAGCCGGCAATGCCGAAGGGCGGATCGGTGAACCAGATCGAGCCATCGGACTTCACCACGACGTCGTTGGGGGAGTTCAGGCGCTTGCCGTCGAAGCGGTCCATCAGCACCGTGATACTGCCGTCGTACTCGGTGCGCGTGATACGCCGGCCACCGTGTTCGCAGCTGATCAGGCGGCCTTGCCGATCGCGTGTGTTGCCGTTGGCGTGGCCGGACGGTGAGCGATAGACGCTGACGATGCCGGTTTCTTCATCCCACTTGAGTATGCGGTTGTTCGGGATGTCGCTCCACAGCAGGTAGCGGCCGTCGCCGAACCAGACCGGGCCTTCGGCCCAGCGCGAGCCGGACGCGATGCGCTCGACGGCGGCCAGGACCAGACGGTACTTCTCGAATGCGGGGGCAAGAACCTGTACGGCCGGATCAGGATAGCGTCCGGTCGGCATGGCAAGGGTCGGGATGGTGTTCATGGTCGGTCCAGAAATGGGGCTCATGATGCGGCTCATGCATACAGGCGCGATGGATTGGTGCGCAACACTGCTTCGTCACCGTCTGCGTTGCCGAACACGTCGCGGCAGACGCGTCGAATCCATGCCAGCAACTGGCCTTCGTCGGGTACGGGATAGGCGATGTTGGGGTGCGGCCAATCCGTGCCCCAGATGGCACGCTCGGGCGCGAGGGACAGTTGTCGGCAGGCAATGGCGTGTGCGGCCTCGTAGGGTGCCGCGCCTCCTGTGATGCGGTCCGCGCCGGACAGCTTGATCCACACGTTGGGCAGCGCAAGGCAGCGTTCCAGCGCGGCGAACGCCGGATAGTCGATGCCCTTGGCCGCGTCGACGCGCGCCATGTGGTCGATCACCAGCGTGACGCCGTGCGGCGCCAGGACGTCAAGCGCCTCGACGACATCGCCAATCTCTCCATGCACCAGCGCATGCCATCCGTATGGCCGGATGCGTTCAAGCTGAGCCGCCATGCGTCCGGCATCGGGTTTGCCGCCCAGGTGCGACATCAGGCCCAGGCGAATGCCGCGGATGCCGCGCGCATGCATCTGTTGCAGGTGGTCCTCGTCCATATCGGGCGAGATCAGCGCCACGCCGCGGTACATGCCGTCAGTGCCGTCGAGCGCAGTCAGCACAGCGTCGTGATCGTCGCCATAGCAGGCACCCTGCACCAGTACGCCGTGCGTGATCCCGAGCGAACGGTGCAACGCACGCAGCGCGGAGAACGGCGCCGCAGGCGGGCGGTAGACGGCGTTCGGCGGCAGCGGGTGTTCTGCATACGGGCCGAAGATATGTGTGTGGCAATCCCAGATACCGGCGTGGACCGGCGTATCGTCATGGTTCCGTGTGGTCATCCCGGTCTCGGTGAAAGAGAGGTAATGGTTTAGTCCGAGCGTGCGCCGGTTTCCTTCACCACCTGCGTCCAGCGCGCGTACTCGGTCTTGATAAGTTGGCCATAGGCCGCGGGCGTGCCTCCCGTGGGTTCGGCACCCTGCGCGCGCAGCGCGGCCAGCGCATCGGGGTCTTGCAACAGCGCCACGATCTCACGGTTGAGCCGGTTGACTATGTCGGCGGGTGTGTGGGCCGGCGCGACGACGCCTTGCCAGGTGCCGGAGTCGAAGCCCGGCACGATGGTTTCAGCGAGCGTTGGCGTGTCGGGCAGCACCGAGACGCGCTGGCGTGTAGTGGCGGCAATGGCGCGCAGCCTGCCGTCCTTGATAAACGGTAGTGCGGCGTTCAGGCTGCCCGACATCATGAAGTCCAGTCGGCCAGACAGGAGGTCGGGCAGCGCTGCGGCGTTGCCCTTGTAGGGGATATGGTTGAACGCAGTATGCGTCTTCGCCGCGAACAGCACGCTGGTCAGGTGGTCGATGGTGCCGTTACCCGACGAGCCAAAGTTGAGCTTGCCCGGATTTGCCTTGAGCTGCCGCAGAAAGTCTTCCGGGGTCTTGATTGGGCTGGCCGCGTTCACGATCACCACCAGTGGCACGGTCGCCACGTAGGCCACAGGCGTGAAGATCTCGGTCGGGTTGAGCTTGGGATTGCGGAACAGTGCCGGCGAAATCGCGATCGACGAGCTGTTGTAGAGCAGCGTGTAGCCGTCGGCCGGAGACTTGGCAACCTGGTCCGACGCGATATTGCCGCCAGCACCGGGGCGGTTGTCGACCACCACCTGCTGGCCGAGGCGCTCGCCCAGCTTGCGGGCAATCACGCGCGCGATGATGTCCGTCGGGCCGCCGGGCGAGAAGGCCACTACCAGTCGCACTGGCTTGTCGGGGTAAGTCGCCGCTTGCACCGGTGATGTCAGCCATAGCGGGCTGGCGAGCACGGCTGATGTGGCGAGCGCACGGATCAGCGCGCGCCGACGCGCTACGTGCATGGGTTGGTTCGATGGCATGCTGGCGTTGTCTCCGTTTTCTGTTTTGTTGACGCCATCGCATCAGGGCGAGCGTCCAGTTGCGTGTCGGGTGTGATATTCAGTCGCAGCGCACGCTCATGCCGCCGTCGACGACCAGCTCGGCGCCGGTGACAAAGCGGGCTTCGTCCGATGCGAGGAACAGTGCGGCGTTGGCAGTGTCCCGGCCATCTCCCATGAAGCCCAGTGGGATGCGAGCCTGGCGCTGTGCCAACAGCGTGTCGACGTTGCCGCCCGCGCGCTGACCGGCGAGGCGTGCTTCCACCATCGGCGTGTGCATCTGGCCGGGAATGACCGTGTTCACGCGGATGTTCTTCTTCGCATATTCCACCGCCACCACGCGCGAGAACTGGATCACCGCGGCCTTGGCCGACGCGTAACCGACCTGCGCGGCGCCGGTCCATCGAATGCCCGAGGTCGATGCGGTATTGACGATGGCGCCGCCGCCCTGTGATTCCATCAGCGGCAGCACGTATTTGCAGGTCAGGAATACGCTCTTCAGGTTGAAGTCGATCTGCTTGTCCCACACTTCCTCGGTGAGCTCCACCGGACCGCCGCGCGCCGAACCGCCGACGTTGTTCACGAGGATATCGACGCGGCCAAAGCGTGCCACGCAGGCGTCGACCATGGCCTTCACGTCCTGGGCCTGGGTCACGTCGCATGTGTGGGGTTCGATCTCCGCACCGGGAATGGCGCGAACGCGGGCCAGCGTCTCTTCCATCGCCTCGGCGTTCTTGTCGGCCGCGAAGACCTTGGCGCCTTCCTCGGCAAAGCGCACCGCGACCGCGCGTCCATTGCCCCAGCCGGGGCCGACGCACCCGGCGCCGGTTACCAGTACGACTTTTCCTGCAAGCCTGCCTTGTGTTTGTTGCGACATATTGATGCTTCCTGTTGGATTGGCTGAATCAGCGCGCGGCGGGCTGGCCAAGTTCGAGGGGCGTGCCATCGGGTGGCATGACTTCGAACGCGTTGATCGTCATGGAGATCAGCGTGTAGTACCCCGCCAGGCCGACCAGGTCGATCACGGCGTCCTGACCGAGCACGGCTAGCGCGCGCTCATAGAGCGGGGCGGGAATACGGCGTGCCTCGTTCAGGCTACGCATCACCGCGTAGACCGCGGCTTCATCGTCGCGCTCGAAGGTGGGCTCGGCGCCGGTGCGAATGGCCTCGACCACGGCCTCGTCGATACCGGCTTTCAGTGCGATTGGCTTGTGCGCCCACCACTCGAACTCGGCGCCCCAGAATTGGCCCATCACGAGGATGGCCAGCTCGGAAAGCCGCTGGGGCAGCGAGGAGTCATAGCGGCAGTACTGGCCAAGTGCCTGTGCCTTGGCCGCGAGGCCGGGCCGATGAAGCCACACGGCCAGCGGGCCACGCACCTGGCCGCGCGGTCCCGCCACGATGGTGGCGTGCACTGCGCGCTGGTCTTCGGTCATCTCTTCGGGAAGCAGGGGGCGGATGCGTGTCATGCGCAGTTCTCTTCGAAGGGGTTACAGATTGGATAAGGTCATTCTGCTGAGTGCCGCTTCCATCGTCCAATATATTTTTGGGAGCACAGTAATTCCGAAATAGAATGAGTTCCCGCCATCCCCTACGCACCATTGACGCGTACTCACCATGGAAATTCGCGACCTTCGAATGTTTCTTGCGCTTGCCGAGGAATTGCACTTCGGCCGCGCGGCGGAGCGGCTGCGCATCTCGCAACCGCCGTTGACCAAACATATCCAGCAACTGGAGGCCGAACTCGGTGTCATGCTGTTCGACCGCAACAAGCGCAGCGTGAGGCTGACAGCGTCTGGCGGTGCGCTGGTGCAAGAGGCACGGCGGATCATCGGCCAGGCCGATATGGCACGCGAGGTGGTGCGTCGCGCCGAGGCGGGCGAGACCGGCACGCTTCGGATCGGTTTCGTGGCGGCGCTGCTCTACATCGGCATGGAAAAGTTGATCGCGCGGCTGGAGCGGAATCTGGCGGGGGTGGAGACGGTATGGGAGGAGATGGGATCGTCGGAGCAGATCGAGGCGCTGCGGCATGACAGGATCGACCTCGGATTGGCGCAGGTATCGCCTGGGGCGAGCGGCGCCGGAGAGATGCATATTCACCCGATCGCGCGCACGCCTCTGATGGCCGCGCTACCGGATCGGCATCCGCTTGCGCAGCGCAGGCAGATCGATCCGGCGGATCTGGCTGGCGAGCCGTTTATCGTGATTCCGCGCGAGAGCGCACCGGCTTACTTCGATCTGATCGTCGCCACGTGCCTGCAGTCGGGCTTCAGCCCGAACGTGCGGCACTACGCGCGACATCTGCTATCTGTGGCCAGCCTCGTGGCTTTGGGGCGGGGCGTGTCGCTGGTACCGCGTACGCCAGAGCGCGCGCAGTTGCCTGGCGTCGTGCTCAAGCCGCTGGCAGGAAAACCCGCGCATGCCGAGTACTCCGTGGTGTGGCAGCCGGGCAACCGCTCGCCAGTGGTGGAGAGGGCGTTGGGGGTACTGGGAGTGGGCAAGTGATCGTTTACAAAAGAACGCCGCGAGTCTTGTGAACTCGCGGCGTTCTTGTTTGCCAATCGTCAGTGCAGCATCAAATCAGTAATCCCACAGCACCGGCACGAAGCGGAAGCCTTCACCGTTCTTGGCAACGTGACCAATGGACGGGAACGCGATATGCGCTGCGGCCAGCATGGAGCCGGTTTCGGCGGCTTCGTTGAGCAGCGTGATTCGCACGTCCACCGCCCCTTCAGGATCGTGCTCGAAGCCATTCTGCCATTCGGGGTTGTCAAAGCCGACCTCGAAAATCGCATCCCCAACGAACGTCAGCTTCTCGCCGTTGGATGCGACGTCCACCACGCAGTGCCCCGGCGTGTGCCCACCCGTCACGCGTGCCGACACGCCCGGAGCAACTTCCACGGTCTGGTCGAACAGCACGATATTCTTGCTGTAGAGTTCCACGAACGTTGCAGCAGCCTTGCGCAGCGCCGGAGGAACCGTTTCCGGCATTACCGTCCTGCTGAAGTCCGGATTCTTCCAGAACTCCAGTTCCGCGGCCGCTACGTGAATGCGCACGTCCGGGCGCAGCTTGGCCTTGACGCCATCGACGTTCAGCCCGCCTACGTGATCCATATGCATATGCGTAATCACGATATCGGTGATCGCTGCCAGATCGATTCCAGCCGTTTCCAGCCGCATCACCGACCGGCCGGCACGCGTGAAATACTCGAAGCCGTCGCCCACGCCCGAGTCGATCAGGATCAGGCGTTCACCACTGCGCACCAGCGCGATGTTCAGTGCCCAGTCGAACATGTCACGTTGCAGGAAGCGGCCATCGAACCATTCGTTACGGTCCGTTTCGCTTACGTTGGTGGACATGGTGGAGGTCGGCAGCGGCAGCAGGCCATCGCTGATCAGCACCACGTCGACGTCACCCACGCGCACGGCGTAGCGGGAAGACACAAGTTCGCCTGAACCTTCCTTGCCAAGGTTGGCGATAACCGGTTGCACATTGCGGGTTGTTTCGCTCATTTTCAGTAGTCCTGTAAATTGAGTGGGGAGGCCGCACCGGATTGGGGAGTCGCTGTTGACCGGTGCGTGATTTCAACCGGCCGTGTGTGAAAGTGGTTAGGTCTGCCTCGTTGCGCGGACCTCCTCCTCGACCGTTGCAACGGATTGTAGGAAGGAGGGACGAACGCCAGTAGCGTCGCGGAAGCCCTCAGTATGTTGACCGGATGGCAACAATCCCGAGGACGCGCAGTGCCCGCCGAAAGGTTGGCGTGGCCTAGAAGATGTCGGGCTCTCCGGCCGTTTCACCAAATGCCGTCTCCAGGAAATCCAGATCACAGCCCTTGTCGGCCTGAAGAATATGCTGGCTGAACATCCAGCCGTAGCCGCGGCCAAAGCGTTGCGGCGGCGCGATCCACTGGGATCTGCGGCGTTGCAGTTCCTGGTCGGAAACGTTCATGTAGATGCTGCGGTTCGGCACATCAATGTGGATGACGTCACCGGTGCGTACGAGGGTGAGGTTGCCGCCGACGTACGCCTCTGGCGCGACGTGCAGGACGCAGGCACCGTAGCTGGTGCCGCTCATGCGCGCGTCTGAGATACGCAGCATGTCTCTTACGCCTTGCCTGAGCAATTTTTTAGGAATCGGGATCATGCCCCATTCCGGCATGCCAGGCCCGCCCTTCGGTCCGACATTGCGGAGCACGATGACGTGGTCGGCCGTCACGTCGGCATCCTCGTCTTCGAGCATTGCTTTCAGGGTTGGATAGTCGTCGAAGACAAGCGCTGGCCCGCTATGGACCATGAATCGCGGATCCATTGCTGCAGGTTTGATTACGCATCCGTCGGGTGCCAGGTTGCCGCGCAGCACGGCCAGCGAGCCTTCCGCATAAACGGGGTTGTCTAGCGGGCGAATCACATCATCCTGGAACACACGCGCGTTGGCGATGTTCTCGCCGAGCGTCCTGCCGGTAACGGTCAACGCATCAAGGCGAAGATGGTCGCGCAGCGTCATCATCAGCGCCGGCAAGCCACCAGCGTAGTAGAAGTCCTCCATCAGGTATTCGCTCGTACCGCTGGGTCGCACGTTGGCCAGCACCGGCACTTCACGGCTGACGCGATCGAAGTCGTCCAGGCCAATGTTATGCCCCGCGCGCCGCGCCTGGGCGATGACATGGATGATGGCGTTGGTGGAACACCCCATCGCCATGGCAACCGTGATTGCATTCAGGAAGGCATCGTGGGTCTGGATTTGTGCCGGGCGGAGATCCTCGTGCACCATCTCCACAATGCGTCGGCCGACGTTGGTGGCCATGCGCTGATGACTGGCATCGACCGCCGGTATCGATGAGGCGCCAGGCAGCGTCCAGCCCAGTGCCTCGGCGATGGCTGTCATCGTGCTGGCCGTGCCCATCGTCATGCAGGTGCCATGGCTGCGCGCGATGCCGCCCACGATCTGCTCCCATTCGTCGTGACTGACGATGCCGGTGCGCCGGTCATCCCAGTACTTGAACGCATCGGAACCCGACCCCAGCGTCTTGCCACCCCAGTTGCCCCGCAACATGGGACCGGCCGGGAGGAAGATGCTGGGCAGGCCGGCGCTCGTGGCGCCAAGCAGCATGGCCGGCGTGGTCTTGTCGCAGCCGCCCATCAGCACGACCCCGTCGACGGGGTAGGCGCGGATCATCTCTTCGACTTCCATCGCCAGCATGTTTCGATAGAGCAGGGCCGACGGCTTGATCAGGTTCTCGCCAAGCGAGATGGTCTGGACTTCCATCGGAAATCCGCCGGCCTGCAGCACGCCTCGCTTGACCTCTTCCACACGGTGCTTGAAGTGCATGTGGCAAGGGTTGTAGTCCGACCAGTTGTTCAGGATGGCGATGACGGGCTTGCCTTCCCAGTCACGCTTGTCGTAGCCCATCTGCATGACGCGCGAACGGTGGTTAAACGTGCGGAAATCCTCGTTCGCCAGCCACCGCTGGCTTCGCAACTTTTTTAGTTCGGCCATTTGAAGGTATGGTTTCGACGTCCAGGTTCAGGGTTTCGCGTCGGCAGTAGACTCACGATAGCCGTGGCGTGGAGCGGTTGGAGGGCCGGGTTCCTGCGCGGATACATCGGGCAATTCCATTCGTTCGATGCGGCCCACCACGAGCCAGTAGCAGAGGATTGCCACCAGGCCGTGTGCGCCCACGTAGACCAGCGCGCCATTGAACGATTTCGTCTCGGCGATGATGTAGCCGATCACGATCGGTGTGACGATCCCTGCAATATTCCCCACGGCGTTGAACACGCCGCCCGTGCTACCGACAATACGGCTCGGTGCGGTATCGGCCACGACCGTCCATCCAAGCGAGCCAAAGCCTTTGCCGAAGAATGCGAGGCTCATTAGCGCAATCACGAGCCAGTCGGTATCGACATAGTTGCACGCGATCATGCTGGCGCTAAGCAATAGCCCGATCGTGATGGGCAACTTGCGGGCCAGGGTGAGTGATCCGGAGCGCCGGAGCAACGCGTCGGACACGAAGCCCGTGGAAACCCCGCCGATGAAGCCGCAGATGGCCGGCACGGCGGCAACGAAACCGGCCTGCAAGATGGAGAAGCCGCGTCCGTTGACCAGGTAGCTCGGGAACCATGACACGAAGAACCACGTAATCGACGTAATGCAGTACTGCGCGATAAAGATGCCGACCAGCATTCGGCTGCGGAACAGCAGGCCGATATCGGCGAGGCGCGGCGGTGCGGCATCGCTTTTCCGTTTGCCTCCAAGGTGCACCAGTGCGCCGCCCGCTTCGATATGGGCAATCTCGGCGTGCGAGACACGGGGATGTTCGGCAGGTGAGAAGTACATGCGCACCCAGACGATTGCCAGGAGGATGCCCAGTCCGCCCATGACAGTAAAGATATGGTTCCAGCCGAACCGGTGATCGAGCCATCCCATCAACGGCGTGAAAACGACCAGGGACAGGTACTGCGCGCTGTTGAAGATCGCACCTGCCACACCGCGTTCGGACGACGGAAACCATGCGGCGATTACGCGTCCGGAAGCGGGGCCGACCGGTGACTCCATCGCGCCCAGCACAAAGCGCAGCACGAGCAGGGCTGCGAACGCAAAGCTGAACCAATGCACCGCGCCCATCAGTAGCGTCGTCAAGGACCACAGCACCAGGCCGACTGTAATCGCGGCCTTGGCGCCAATACGATCTACCAACCATCCTGCCGGCACCTGGCTCAGGACATAAGCCCAGGCAAACGACGAGAACAGCCAGCCCATTTGAATGGCGTCGAGGCCCAGATCCCTCGCCATATGAGGTCCAGCCACCGAAAGCGTGGCACGGTCGCCGGTGCTTAGCGCCAGTACGATGGTGATCAGGGCGAGGGTGATATAGCGATAAAAACCGGCCTTTGGGACGGCCGGGTGATGCGTGCCGGACATGCAGTGTCTCCGAATCGTTCTGTCTTGCCCTGGCGGCATGAATTGCGCAGGGCTACTGAGCCGAATCGTAGTGAACACGTGCACACGCCGGAAGACCGTCTTCGACAACCTGCCCGACGCGTCCCAGTGGGTGGGACAAATCCTGATGTGGGCATCGTTCACCGACTGATTGCGACTTGCCGCGCGCACGGCTATGGCTCAACAATGAACACGTGTTCATTCGGTAAAAATGACGGAGACTGTACATGTACATTAGCGAGCAATTGTTGAATCCGGACGAGCGTCGCTTGCGGCTTTCCACGCAGCTCGGCGTGCAAAGCGTGGTGCTGGACAACCGTGGCACGGAACTGGTGTCTGCGGCAGACGGCGTGTCCGCATGGGACGCCAGCAAGCTGACTGCGTATCGGAAGTGGGTGGAAGGTTTCGGCCTGAAACTTGATGTGTTTGCGCTCGATGTCGGATCGATCCTGCTCGACTCGCTGGTCGACCTGGACAGTGCGCGCAGGCAACGCGACGTGTTGGCGCAGAACATCCAGAAGGCGGCCGACGCGGGCATCACCTGCCTGAAATACAACGTCCAGATGGTGGGCATCACGCGTACAGGGCTGAAACCGGGTCGCGGGGGTGCGCAGAATTCCGGCTTCGTGTACGCCGAGTATTCGCCCGAGGAAGACCAGAAGCATTCGTACTGGGGCGTCGGCTATCCAACCAACCAGGAAGAAGGGGGTGCACGCAGCGCAATGCTGTGTGGTCAAAAGATGGCGCGCGATGTTCCAGCCGTGACCGAGCAGGCCGGTTGGGATGCGATCGAATTCCTGGTGGAAGGCCTGGTGCCGGCGGCAGACCGTGCAGGCGTTCGATTGGCCTGCCATCCCCACGATCCTGCCTACCCGGTGGGCGGGCTTAATGGCATCGAGCACGTGGTGGGTTCGGCTGATGGTCTTCGCCGCTTCCTGGCCCTGAGCGACAGCAGGAACCATGGGCTCAATTTCTGTCAGGGCACGGTGGCTGAAATGTTCACCGACCCCGGCCGCGCCATGATTCCGGTGATCGAAGAGTTCGCGTCGACGGGCCGCATCTTCATGGTCCACTTCCGAAATATCCGGGGAGGCTACCTGGACTTCCAGGAGGTGTTTCCTGATGAAGGCGATGTCGACATGTTCGAGGCAATCCGTGCCTACCAGCGTGGCGGGTATCAGGGGCCACTGTGTCCTGACCATGTGCCCGTCTCCGATCTCGATGAGAATCGCGAGCGCTTCATGTCATTCGCGCTGGGCTATACGCGTGGACTGCTGCAGGCAGCCGGCGTGTGGACGACGCCCGCCAGGCCCTGACCACGCCAGCAGTTGAGGGCCGGCGTGCCGGCTCGCAACTGCTCTCAACTGCTCTCGCGCGCGATCACGGTGAAACCGAGGTTGGCCACCGGCGCCACGGGTTCGCCGCCATCGGTCAACCGCGCAAGCAGCATGCGGGCCGCCTGCCTGCCCATCTCGCGTGCCTGCACGCGGACGCTCGACAACGTGGGCTGGCTGGCCGACGCAATCGCCAGGTCAGAGAATCCGACGATGGCCATTTGCCGCGGCACATCCCAGCCTTCCTGACGGCATGCCAGCAAGGCGCCCACGCCGAGCGTGTCGTTGCTGCAGTACACGGCCTGCAGTTGGGGCACGCGAGCTTTCAGCATGCGGATCAGCCTCGCGCCATCATCGATGCTCGATGGTGGCTCCACGACTTCTGCCTCGACGCCTGGCAGGCCCAGCCGAGCCACTTCATTGCGAAAGCCGGCCAGCCGTTTGTTCGCGCGGTGCTCGTTCGCCCCGAGAAAGCCCAGATGCCGATAGCCGCGTTGCGCCAGATACTGTGCTACCGCCGCGCCGGCACCGTCGTTGGAGAACCCGGCCACCATATCGATAGGTTCATCGGTCAGGTCCCATGTTTCGACCACTGGTTTGCCGAACGCGCGCAACTTGCGCCGCACGGCATCGGGATGCTCGACGCCTGTTAGCACCAGACCGTCCACCTGACGACCGACGAACGTGTCGATCAGTGCCTCTTCACCAGAATCGCGGTAACGGGACTGGCCCAGCAAAAGCTGGTAACCGCCCGATTCAAGCACCTCGCCCAATCCATCCATGGTCTCGGCAAACCACGCGTTCGACAGCGTAGGCACGATGGCGCCAATGATGTGCGAGCGCCGCGTGGCCAGGCTGCCGGCGTTGAGGTTTGGCACGTAGCCCAGCTGGGCGATCGCGGCCTGCACCTGCGCCAGCGTGTCGGGTGACACCATCTCTGGATGACTGATCACGCGTGATACGGTGACGCGCGATACACCGGCGACGCGTGCCACGTCGATCATCGTGCTGCTGGTGCCGGAAGAGCGGAGTTCGGTGGGCATTGAAGGCGGATAGTCGTGGCTCGGACGCTGCAATGTGCGGCAAACGTCCGCAGTTTCAGTCGGACCTCGCGATCCGTCCCACGCCGTGGGACGCATCACGCGCCGGGCCCGCAGGGCGCTTGTATTGTCAGTGAGCTTCTCAAAGAATGGAAGCACGTTAGAACCACAGGATCGGTCACGGCTGGCAATCATCGCGACGTATTGAGCGGTCCGGATTGCCAGACTAACGGGATCAAGAATGCCGGGCCCGCGCCACCAATCACAAAGAACGGGCCATCCACAGACAGGAGACACTATGTTGCACCGCAGAGGCTTTCTTGCGGCGTGCACGGCTGCGGCCGTCGCTACGCTTTGCGCTTCGGGCGCCGTACTTGCGCAAGGTCCTGACAACTGGCCCTCACGGCCAGTGCGAATCATCGTTCCGTTCCCTGCAGGCGGTACCAGCGACATCATGGGGCGAATGATTGCCGACCAGCTTGGCAAGGCGCTGAAGCAGCCGTTCATCGTCGAGAACAAGGGCGGTGCAGGTGGTGTCATCGGCTCAGAACAGGCGGCGAGGGCGCCGGCGGATGGCTACACGCTACTGCTATCCGGTATCGGCAGCAACGCCATTGCACATGGCATGTCGCCAAAGCCGAACTACGATTCGTCGAAGGATTTTGTCCATATTTCCCAGCTTGAATCGGGACCCAATGTACTGGTGGTCAATCCGTCGTTCCCGGCGAAGACCTTCAAGGAATTCGTCGCCTATGTCACGGCGAATCCAGGCAAGGTCAACTACGGTGTCACCAACGCGTCGTCTGGGCACCTGGCGATGGAACTGCTTCGGCAGACGGCCAAGCTCGACATGGTCGGCGTGCCATATCGCGGCGGCGGCCCCGCCCTTACCGACGTGCTGGCAGGGCAGATCCCGACGATGTTTGTGAACCAGGATGCCGTGCTGCCCTATGTAAAGGCCGGGAAGCTGCGTGCGCTGGCTGTGACCAGCGAACAGCGCAACCCGCTGTTCCCCGATGTGCCGACCATCGCGGAATCCGGCTTTCCCGGTTTTACGGCGGTGTCGTGGGTTGGACTGTCGGCACCGAAAGGCACGCCGAAGCCGATCGTTGACAAGCTTGAAGCGGTCATGACCACGGCGTTCAAGCAACCGGCCGTACGCGAGAAGCTCGAAGCCAGCGGCTTTGTGGTGGTCGCATCGAACTCGCATGACTACACCGCTTTCGTGAAGACCGAGACCGCACGCTGGGCCAAGGTCATCCAGAACGCGGGCATCAAGCCCGAATAACCCCTTGCTGAAATCGCACCATGACCACTCCAGACCGCATTGAATCCATAGACCTCTCGCTGGTCATCCTGCCGCTGGCCGCGCCCATCAGCGACGCCAAGGTGCTGACGGGCCGCCAGCGCCCACTCACCGAGATAGCCTTTATCTTTGCCGAGATCTTCACCCGGGATGGCCACTCGGGCACTGGCTTCGGCTACTCCAAGCGCGCGGGTGGCCCTGGCATGTTCGCGCATGCCAGGGAGATCGCCGATGAACTGATTGGCGAAGATCCTAACGATATTGGCCGGCTGTTCAACAAGATGCTGTGGGCCGGGGCGTCGATGGGGCGCAGCGGCATGACCACGCAAGCCATCGCCCCGTTCGACGTGGCGCTGTGGGACCTCAAGGCCAGGCGCGCCGGGTTGCCGCTGGCCAAGCTGCTGGGTGCGCATCGTGATTCGGTGCAGTGCTACAACACGTCGGGTGGCTACCTGTCGATGCCGCTCGACCAGGTGCTCAAGAATATCGACAAGTCGCGCGAGAATGGCATTGGCGGCATCAAGATCAAGGTGGGCCAGCCGGACACTGCGGAAGACCTGCGTCGCGTGAAGGCCGTGCGCGAGCATCTTGGCGACGCCTTTCCGTTCATGGTCGATGCCAACCAGCAGTGGGACCGCGCTACGGCCCAACGCATGGGACGCACGCTGGAGCCATATAACCTGGTCTGGATCGAGGAGCCGCTCGATGCCTATGACAACGAAGGCCATGCCGCGCTCGCTGCTTCGCTGGACACGCCAATTGCCACCGGCGAAATGCTGACCAGCTTTGGTGAGCACGCGCAGTTGATCACTGGGGGTGCCTGCGACTTCGTTCAGCCCGATGCGCCGCGCGTGGGTGGCATCACGCCGTTCCTGCAGATCATGCAACTGGCGGATTTCAAGGGACTGCGCCTGGCACCACACTTTGCAATGGAGATCCACTTGCATCTGGCGGCTGCATATCCACGCGAACCGTGGCTGGAACACTTCGAGTGGCTGGAGCCAATGTTCAACGAACGGCTGGAACTGCGCGATGGCCGGATGGTGGTGCCGAGCCGTCCTGGGTTGGGCTTCAGCCTGAGCGAGCAGGCGAGGCGCTGGACCAGGGAGAGCGCGAGCTTCGGCAAGCGCCCGTGACCGGGATAGGGTCACGAAGATGAAAAAGGGGCGCCTCTCAACAGGCGCCCCTTTTTTGCATGCCGGCTGCTCGGCGTCAGGCGGTGTAGTTCACCTCAGACGGTGTAGTCCACCGCAGCCCATTCGAAATACGGCTTCAGGTCGGCCACCAGGGCCTGATGCAGCGGGTGGAACAGATAGGCGTCGAGCGCTTGCGCGTCAGCTACTTCCGATTCCAGCACGTAGTCCCAGCAGATCGGGCGGTCCATTTCGTTCTTCCCGAAACGCCAGAACATGATGGCGGGAATGTCCCCGCCCAGCGCGGCCATGCGGGCCGCAAGCGCGGTTTCCAGAGCCGGATCCGGTGCGACGTCGCGCTTGCGCCGAAACAGGACGATATGCCTCAGCATGGCACCCCCTTGCGGTCGGTCAGCCAGGCCGGCGCGTCCTGCAGGGCCACGGGGCGCAGGAAGCGGTCAAGCGCGGCGTAACCCACGGACGTGGTCGATGGCGCGGTCGAGGCCGGGAACGGGCCACCGTGATGCTGCGCAGCGGTGACCGCGACACCGGTCGGCACGCCACCGAACAGCACGCGACCTGCCACTTCGGTAGCGGCACGCACCAGCGCGATGGTGTTGCCGTCCGGTAGCGTGCCGGACGGATCGACGCCCCACAGCGTGACCGTCAGGGAGCCACCCACGGCGCGCAAGACGTCAACGGCTTGTGCCGGGTTATCGATGCGCACCACTAGTGCTGCGGCACCAAAGACTTCCTCGTGCAGGCTGGTGTTCGCAATGAAGTCCAACGCATCGACTTCCGCCAGATGCGGGCGTGGCGCCGCATTGGCGTCGCTTGCGTTGGCTAAGTTGGCTAAGTTGGCTACGTTGGCTACCTCGGCGACCAACGGGCGCACACCGGAAGTATTGCGCCAGCGTGTCACGCCGTTGTCAAAGGCGCGACGGATACCCTGCGTCAGCATCGCGTGCGGTGCAAGGCTGGCAAGGTGCGTGGCCAGTGCATCGACGAACGCGTCGCCAGCCGGGTCTTTCTGGACCACGATCACGCCGGGGCTCGTACAGAACTGGCCGCTGCCCTGGCAGATCGAGCCTGCAAGCGTCTGTGCCAGTTCCGTGCCGCCAGCGTGCAATGCGTCGGGTAGCACGATCACAGGGTTGACGGAGCCGAGTTCACCGAAGAACGGAATGGGACGGGCCCGCTCCGCGGCGATCCGCGCCAATGCCGTGCCGCCAGCGAAAGAGCCAGTGAAGGCAACTGCCGCAATGGCATTCGCCTTGACAAGCTGCACGCCGGTTGCAATCGAAGCGCCTTCGACAAATCCGATCAGTCCGGCTGGTAACCCCTGTGCGGCCAGTACCTGCCGGGCCAAGGCAATGGTCTGGCGCGACAGTTCCGGGTGCGCCGGATGCGCCTTGATCACGACCGGGCAGCCGGCGGCCAGCGCCGAGGCGGTGTCGCCACCAAGCACAGAGAACGCGAACGGAAAATTGCTGGCCGCGAACATCGCCACCGGGCCCAGCGGCACGCGCACGCGGGTCAGGCGAGGGCGGCCAGCGGGCGGTGCGCCGGCGACTGCCGGATCGTCCTGCACTGCAAACGCGCCGCCGCGTTCGGCCACGTCGGCAAAGCCGCGCAACTGGTATGCGGTGCGGTCGAGTTCGCCATTGAGTCGCGCCGTGCCAAGCGCGGTTTCGCGGTCGGCCAGCGGGACCAGCGTTTCACGCGCGACTTCCAGTGCTTCTGCCAGGCTGCGCAGCAAGCGTGCCCGCGTGCCGCCATCGCTGCCCGCCCAGTTGGCTGCGGCAGCCGACGCCTCGGCGACCGCGATGTCGATCTGTTCGGGTGTCGATGCCGCCCACGGTTCGCCGGTCGGCTGGCCAGTGCGCGCGTCGATCGATTGCAAGGTGTTGTTGTCGGTCACGCGCCTACTCGCTCTTGAGGTGATAGCCGCGCGCGGCGTAGTCGAAATCCACCAGTTCGTTGATGGTCGCTGTCTTGTCGGCTGGAGACGCGTAGTAGGCGCGAATCTCCTTGATCTTGCCGGTGGCCGGATCGAAGTCGTACCACTCGGCACCGCGCAATGCGGTGCCGCTCTTGTTCTTCCAGTGCGTCCATTCGATCATGGCTTCGGGCTTGTCGTGGCTGATCAGGATGCGTTCGATGGTCCACTGCGATCCCAGCGTGTCCACGCACCAGATCCATTTCCTTGCAATGGTGTCGGCGGTGCGCCAGGGCACTTCGGGCAGGCCCGCGGGAAAGTAGTGGATCGCGTCGAGCGTAAAGCAATCAACCAGCGCCTGGTAGTCGGCGGCGTTGCAAGCGGCGAAGTAGCGGCGGATCAGGGCGTCGTAATAGTCAGGTGTGAATGTCGTCATGCGGATTCCTTGGCATTCCTGGGGACCGGAGGGTTATCGGCTGTTGGCGGCCACGAGCGGCGCGGCAGGGGCGATCGGCGGGCGCCCGGCGGCAACCCATTCGCGATGCTGGGCGCGCGTGGTTTCGCTGGGCGGATACAGGCCCCACAGTGCTTCGCCCGCTTGTACGCGCAAGGCCAGGTACGCTTCGATATCGTCGCGGCGCTCGCACAGGTCGGCCATTTCCTCGGCCAGATGGGCGGGCACGACCGTGATGTTGTCGCCGTCGCCGTGGATCACGTCGCCGGGATAGATGGCCACGCCGGCGCAGCCAATCGGTACCTGCAGATCGGCCACATGGTGGTAGGAAAGTCGCGTGGTGGCGGTGACACCGGTGCTCCAGATCGGGAAGTCCATCTGCGACAGTTCGGTGCCGTCGCGGAACGTGCCGTCGGTGATCACGCCGCGCGCACCGCGCATCATCATCCGCGTGATCAGCATGTTGCCCATTGACGCGGCACGCCCGTCGCGATTGCTGTCGATCACCAGCACGTGGCCCGGTTCGATCTGTTCCACGCCAACCCACTGCAGGTTGTCGGCGGACGGTTCCGTCGTCAGGTTGCCGTAGACATCGACGTCCTCGCGCGCCGGGATGAAGCGCATCGTGTAGGCGCGTCCCGCGAACGGCTTGATCTTCGCGTTAAGTGCCTTCAGGCCGTGCAGCACAGGCTGGCGGAAGCCCTTGATGTAGAGCTGGGTAGTCAGCGATCCGCTGGTGACCTTGGCCAGGCGGTCCAGTACGGAATCGGGCACATAAGGTGCCGGAGCGTGTTGCGGAATGGTGGTGAGCGGAGCTGGGTTGACGGCGCGCATGCTTTGTCTCGCGGGATGGAATGATGGATTCGTCTCGATTTGTCCCATATGCTGGGACCGTCGCGGCCGGCGCGGATGGCTTTCGTCCTGCCGTTGCCTTGCAGGCATCCTAGACAGCTTTTGGCGGTTTTAGAATGGCCGCTAGCTGACGCCGACAGCGAATCGGCGGCTGATTTCCAAATACTGAGACAAACTGCCATGTCCGCGAATCCTGGTGATGGTACCGGCGCAATCGAGAAGGCCATCGACGTGCTCGAGGCCGTTGGCGCGGCTCCCGATGGGCTGAGCCAGACCGAACTGACCGAACAACTGGCGTTGCCCCGCACGACGATCTACCGCTTGCTGGCCACGCTGGTAGCGCGTGGCATGCTGCGGCGCGACCCGGCACGCAAGGTCTACCGACTGGGCTTCCGCTGTTTCGAGATGGCACGGCAGGCCTACACGATGCCGGACCTCGTGGCGGCGGCCGCCAACGAAATGCGGGGGCTGCGCGATCTGACCGGCGAAACGTGCTATCTCGCGACCCTCGACGGGCTGGAAGTCATTTCGCTGGAACGCTGCGACGGTGCCCATAGCGAGCGTTCGGCCGCGTCTCTGGGCCAGCGCAAGCCATTGCACTGCACCAGCCAGGGCAAGGCGATCCTCTCGGCGATGAACAGTGCCGCGCGCGACTCCATCGTGCGCGAACTGACGCTCAAGGCGTTGACGCCCCTGACGATCACCGACCGTCGCCGCCTGAACGCCGAACTCAACATTACGGCCGCACGCGGCTATGCCATCGACGATGAAGAAATCGTGCTTGGCGTTCGATGCGTCGGCGCGCCCATCGTCGACAGCCAGGGCGCGGTGCGCGGCGCCATCAGCGTGGCCGGCCCGGCCTACCGGCTCACGCGCGAAAGGCTGGAACTCCTGGGTCCCGAGCTTGCCGAGGCAGCGCGGCGTGTTGGCGCGGAAATTGGCGCGCTCAAGCCCGTCGCACCGGGTGGCGCCGTACAGGTAGTGCAGGGGCCCTGGGCGTTCCAGGGTGCTTTCCCGTTCTGGGACGCAGGCGCAAGCCGTCTGCTGTGGGCCGATGTACTGGCGCCGGCTGTCCGCTGTCTCGATGTGGCGCCCGATGGCGCCATGCAATCTCGCGTGCTGGCGCGTCTGGAGTCGCCCATCCGCGCGATGCTGCCGACCGCCGACGGCGTGCTGGCGATCCATGACAACGGCGTGGCCATCGTGGGCACCGATGGTGGCGTGCGGCCCGCGGAAGATTGGCCTGCCTCAGCGCCAAGTGTGATGGCGCTATGCATCGATGCGGACGGCACGCCATGGATGGCTGTGCCGACACAGGCAGGTGGATGCCAGGTGGGCGCCTGGCGTAGTGGGGAAGCGTGGCAACCGCAATGGACGATCGCGGAACGCGTACAGGCGCTGCGCTGGTCCGCGGACGGCGCTCACCTCTATGCCACAACGCCGGAATCAGGTTCGATCCTGATACTCGATCCCGACAGCCGGACAGTGCGCCGGTTGGCCACCGTTCCGAAGGGCGCAGGCAGGCCACACGGGCTGGCGATCGACGATGGCGGCGGTATCTGGACTGCACTGTGCGACGGCTGGAGCGTAATGCGCTTTCTGCCCGACGGCACGCTCGACCGCGTGGTCGGCATGCCGGTGCCGTGCCCGTCAGACGTATGTGTGGGGGGACTCCAGCGCGACCGCTTGTTCATCACGTCATCGCGACAGCAGGTGCCGCTCGATGTCCTGGGCAAGGCTGCGTTGTCGGGATGCCTGTTCGAGCTTCACCTGTAGTGGACATCTGTAGCGGACATCGCATGGCAGGAGCCAATCATCGATAACAATCTTCCGGTTTTTCCATATGCTGGAACTCGCAGGGCGTTGCGCACGGGATCGTCGCGTTCGGTGATTTCGAAACCGTGCGCGGGTCTATAGCATGTCAGTCATACCTCGGGCCGCTGGCCGCGAGGTCGCCATACGCAAAGACAAAGTCCAGGTCGTGGAATGGCCTGGCGATATCGGAGACCCCAATCCATGACCAATGCTGCTAACACTTCGGCGCCCCAGTTTCAGGGATATGTGCGCGCCGATGGCCGCGTGGGCACCCGAAACTATCTTGGCGTGCTGATCGTCGGCAACTGTGCCGCTACCGTGGCACGCAAGGTGGCGGACCATTTCACCGCCGGGCGGCTGGCGGCATTCCCCAACGTGGATGGCGTGGTGCCCTTTATTCACGAACTCGGTTGCGGCATGGAAAAGAGCGGCGAGCCCATGGATCTGCTGCGCCGAACGCTCGGTGGCAGCATCCGCAACCCGAACGTGGCCGGTGCTGTGGTGCTCGCGCTGGGGTGCGACCGGAACAACATCTACGCCTTCCTGGAACAGGAAGAACTGGTGGAAGGCCCGATGCTGCATGCGGTGGTGCTCCAGGAGGTGGGTGGTACCGCCAACGCCATCGATGCCGGCGTGAAGGCCATCGAGGCGATGTTGCCGGCGGCCAACCAGTTCGAGCGCCAGACGGTTTCGGCTGCGCACCTGACCGTCGGCCTGCAGGGCGAGGCGCTCGACGAAGAAGCGTCGCGCGTGCAGGCCGCTATCGGCGCTGCAGCCGACCAGCTCATCGCGGCGGGTGGCACGGTCATCGTCTCAGACACGCCGGCCACCGGTGCCCGGCTTGCGCAGCGCGCCAGGACCGATGTGCTGAAGCAGGAAGTCGAACAGACCATCGTCTGGTGGCGCGATTACACGGCAGGACGCAACACCGCGACGCCGGTCGAGGTTGCCGCCGGCCTGCCGGCCTGGTACGGCACGGGCGCGCTGGACGCGGCCGTAAGGTACGCTGAGCCGCTTACGCAAGCCCAGCGCGGCCTGGTGCTGATGGATTCGCCCGGCCATGAAGCCGTATGTGCCAGCGGGCAGGTAGCGTCGGGCGCAACGCTGCTGTGCGTGGCGCGGCCGGAAGCCACGGGTTTCGGCGCGGCTGCCGTGCCGACGGTCAACGTCGCGGTGACCGCCGCGCAGTTTGCCGATTACGAGGACGACCTCGATATCGACGGCTCGCAACTGGTATCCGAAGGCGCCAGCGCGGAACAGGCCGGCGCGCTGCTGTTGCAGCAGTGGCTCGCGTATGCATCGGGCAAGGAAACACAGAGTGAGTACTTTGGCACGGGCGAATCGAAGTTCATGCCCTGGTCGGTCGGCGTCTTCGCATAAGCCACAAGGTATCAGGCATCAGGCATAAGGAATCCCCATGAACAAGGTAACCGTAGAACCGAAGCCGCTGCGCATTCCGCCAGCCCCAAAGCCTTCCGCCGACGCACTGCGCAACCCGTTTATCCGGCTCGACCCGAAAGACAACGTCGTAGTGGCGCGCGTCGAGGTGGAAGCCGGCACGCTGGTGCCCAACGAGGGCGGTGGTGGCCTGCTGACGCTGCAGATGGTGCCGGCCGGGCACAAGGTGACCACGCGGGCCATTCAGCGTGGCGAGCCGATCCTCAAGTACAACACGGTGATTGGATTCGCATGCGAAGATCTTCCCGCCGGCACTTGGGCGCACAGCCACAACATTGTGTTCGATGCTGTGGTGAAGGACTATCGCCATGGACTGGACTACGTGCCTACGCAAATTCTTCCTCCGGAGAAACGCGCCCGTTTCATGGGTATCGTGCGGCGCGACGGTCGCGTGGCCACGCGCAATGTCGTGGGGATCTTCGCGATCAGCCATCGGGCTGGCGCCGTGGTGCGCAAGATCGCCTCGGCATTCCAGCCGGACGCCATCGCTGCGTACGCGAACATTGATGCCGTGGCAGGCTTTGCCCATGACCAGGGTGCCGGAATGGAACTGAGCGGCGAGCCGATGGCGATGTTGCGGCGCACGCTGGGCGGCACTATCCGCAACGTCAATACGGCTGCCGCGCTGGTAGTGGCCTATGGCGAGGAAGAGAACGAACTGCAGGCGTTCCTGCAGGACCAGGGTCTGGAGCCCGGACCCACGCTGCGCACGCTGGTGATTCGCGAGGCAGGCGGCAACCGCAAGGCCGTGGATGCCGGCGTGGCCATCATTCATGACCTGCTGCCCTATGCCAATCACGTGCATCGCGAGCCGGTCTCGGCCGAGCATATTTCGATCGGTATGCAGTGTGGCGGCTCGGACGGGTTTTCGGGTCTGTCCGCGAACCCGGCGTTGGGACGTGCCATGGAACTGCTGATCGAGAATGGCGGCACGGCGATCCTGTCAGAGACGTCGGAGATTTTCGGCGTCGAGCATACGCTGACGGCGCGGGCCCGCACACCGGAGGTCGGCCAGAAGCTGGTCGCGCGCATCGACTGGTGGCTGCGGTACAACGCCGGCCGCGACACGCAGATCAATGGCCAGGTCAGTCCGGGTAACAACGCAGGCGGGCTGGCAAACGTCCTTGAAAAGTCATTGGGCGGCGCCAAGAAAGGCGGCAATGCACCGCTGATGGAGGTGTACGAGTACGCTGAAACCGTCACGCAGCACGGCCTTGTCTTCATGGATACACCGGGTTACGACCCGGTTTCCGCGACAGGACAAATCGCGGGTGGCGCCAACCTGATCTGCTTTACCACTGGCAGGGGCTCATGCTTCGGCTCCTTGCCGGCGCCGACCATCAAACTGGCGAGTAATACGCCAATGTACGTCCGGATGGAAGCGGACATGGACATCAACTGCGGCCCGATCATCGACGGTGACGCCACGATTGAGCAGATGGGCCGCCAGATTTTTGAGCAGATCCTCGAACACGCCTCTGGCACGAAGACCAAGAGCGAGGCGCTTGGGGTGGGGCAGCACGAGTTTGTGCCCTGGCCCGTGGGTGTCACGGTCTGACTCGTCGCCTGAAACGCCGCAAGCGCTTGAACGCTTGCTAAGCGAACCCCAACATGACTTACTCCTGCGGAGCATCGACGTAAGAAATCCGGCCGGACGGCAGGAAGAACAACGCGATAACGGCGCCACCCTTTGCTTCCGGATAGTGATGGCTGCCCGGCGCGGGTGCGGTCCAGCCGCCAGCGCACCAGCCGTTCGGCCCGTTCAGGGCGGCGCCCGGGTTCAGGGGCACCACCATATTGAACTCACCGTACGGGTGGCCATGGTATTGGCCCCGGAAACGATGGTCGGGATGGCCCTGCTGATTGTTAGCGCTGTCTATATACACCGCGGTGATGCTGAAGTGGAGGGTACGCTCCGAAGGCTCCGCGATGCGACTGCGACGGTAATGTGAGCCTTCAATCTCGATATTGGCGGCCCAGCCGTCCTCCACGCCCTTCCTTACCATGGCCGACAGCGTCTGGAACAGATCGCTGTGTGGCCCGTACTTCTGGTTCAGCCAGCGCTCGACCGCAGCGTCAGTGGTCAGGTCCTTCACTTCTTCAAGAAAGGGGATGCACTGCTCGATCAGTGCTTGTTGGTCGCTGTTCAGTGTTTCGGTCGTCATGGTGTCGTCTCCTGTCCAATGGCTGGACGCCATCATGCGCCGGCTGTGAATTGAATGGAATTGATGTCTGTGCAATAGCATAATGAATGCCATTCAATGAACAAGGCGCCATCATGAGCATCGGACGCATGGACCTGAATCTTCTGAAAGTGTTCGAGGCCATCTATGAGGAACGGAATCTGATTCTGGCGGGCAAGCGACTCCATCTCACGCAATCGGCGGTCAGTCATGCGCTCCGGAGGCTGCGCGAGGTGGTCGGCGATGAACTCTTCATACGGATGGGGAAAGGCATGGTGCCGACTGGCCGCGCCACGGCGATGGCGCCAATCCTGCTGGAGTCGCTACGCCGTATCGAGAACGCCTTGGGTGTGGACCCGTTCTCCCCAGATCAATCACGGCGCCAATTCGTCATTGCAGCGAACGATCACGTCACGGAGGTGCTTATTGCCCCGTTGTCGCGTGAACTGCGAAAGGTTGCGCCGGGCGTGGACCTAGTCATTCGGCCGTCGACGCGGCTGGACCTTGCAGAGCAGATCGATCTGGGACGCATTGATCTGGCCATCGGCATCTTCTCCCAGGTGCCTGCCCGGCTGAACTCGCGCACCCTGATGACCCAGGGAGAGTCCATCTTGATGAGCAAGGGTCATCCCGCTTCACGTCGGAAGCTCAAACTCCAGGATCTGACGAAATATCCGCTCGTAACGTTGTCTGTCGGCGGGCTGGAGGAAGGTGCCGTCGGAGGATTCATCGTCGAACGCGGCCTTGCACGCCAGTCCGAGATGTTCGATCGACGTGCGTTGGAGCAGGCGCTGCTTCAGTCGAAGGAAGCGCCGCGGCTAAGAGTCACCGTCCCGCACTCGCTCGCCATTCCGGCACTGCTTCGTGATACGGACATGCTGTCGATCGTGCCCGCGTCACTGGCCATCGCACTCGCAAAAGGCGGCGACCTGGTTCGCCGCGATCCGCCATACGAAGCGGGTACCGAACTCATGCGAGCGGTCTGGCATCGCCGCAACGATGAAGATGAGGGGCACACCTGGCTACTCGAGATGATTGCGATGACGGCCCACACCGTTGAAAAGGCTCTGAAGTAGTGCGTAGAAACTGACTGTAAATTGCACAGTCGCTTAAGCCAGGTAGAGGTTGCTGCCCACCCTTGGTGGTCTCCCCTCTCCCGCCCGGCGGGAGAGGGGCGGGGGAGAGGGTCAGCGGTGCAAGCTGAGACAGGTCGCCATTTGAACCGCATGCCCTCACCCCCAACCCCTCTCCCGCGTACGGGAGAGGGGAGCTGGACGCGACCCTATCAAGCGCCGGCTGATCGTGAGCCGGGCAGCAGCGCGCGTCCCGCCCGCGACATATTGATTCGACCCAGTGCGCGGCTGATGAAGTCTCCGACTTCGGCCAGCTTCACAAGATCGACACCAGTCTCGTAGCCCATGCCGTGCAATAGGAAAACCACGTCCTCGGTTGCCACGTTGCCGCTGGCACCCGCGGCGTAGGGGCAGCCACCCAAGCCTGCAACCGAACTGTCGAAGGTACGCAGCCCCATTTCAAGCGAAGCGGCAATGTTGGCGATTGCCATGCCGTACGTATCGTGGAAGTGGCCAGCGAGCTGGGTCGCAGGAATCTGGCGTAGACAGGCATCGAGTAGTCGACGCGTGGCGTCTGGAGTGCCGCGGCCGATGGTGTCGCCGAGTGAGATTTCATGGCAGCCCATCTCGAGCAACCGGTGCGCCACGTCCACTACCTGTTCCGGCGAGACATCGCCTTCATAGGGACACCCCAGGACGCAGGATACGTAGCCGCGCACGCGGATGCCTGCGGCCACTGCGGCGCCCGTAACTTCTTCGAAGCGATGCAGGCTTTCCTCGATCGAACAGTTGATGTTCTTTTGCGAGAAGGCCTGAGATGCCGCCCCGAATACAGCCACTTCCTTGCAGCCGGCCTCGATTGCTGCGTCCAGGCCTTTCCGGTTAGGTGTCAGTGCGCTGAAATGAAGGTCGTGCCGCCGGGGCAACCTGCGCATGACATCCGCGCTGCCAGCCATCTGCGGCACCCACTTGGGCGAGACGAAGGAGGCCGCTTCAATGTGAAGCAGTCCGGCGTCGACGAGGCGTTCGATGAGTAATACCTTGGTGTCGACGTCGATGTTGCGGGATTCGTTCTGCAGGCCGTCGCGCGGCCCTACCTCGACGATCTTGATGGCCTCGGTCATTCCGGTTCTCCGCGCTTCATTGTCCGGCCAGCTTGAGCAGAGCCGGCACGGTCAGCACCGCCGTGTAGTAGCCCATGAATTGCACGCCGGTATTGAAACCGATGATGCGGGACAGCAGTCCGCCAAGCAGGCCCATGGTCAGGATTACCAGCAGACCGACCAGCCCGCCTTCCCAGACGCTGATGACCAGGATGAGTCCCACGAATGTGCCGATAATGGCCTCGTGCGAAATCTTGCGCGACACGAACAACGCGGAACGGCGTGCATAGTTCATCGCGAACGGGTAGGCTACCAGCGAAGCCAGCAGGACCGAAAGCAGTCCATATCCCAGGAATTCCCAGTGGCTGAGCAGGTTGTGCAGGTTGTGCGTCTGGCCCGAGCCGGCGTTGACGGTGAAGACCGGCGGCGCATTGAACAACGGGGCGGCCGGGCCGGCGGCGACCGGGCTCAGCGGCAGGCCGAAGGCAATCAGGGGAATCAGCGCTTCGGCAATGTAGGTGGCTTCAGTCACGCCATTGCGCACGCTCAGTACCGTGGTCAGGCGGTGATAGGCGTGGCGGATACGGGCGCCCACCAGTTCACCCAGCACCACGGTCATGGCGACCGGACTGAACACGAACGTCGCGCTCGACACGGCTGCGGCACCGAGCGTCCATTTCACCTGGCTCTTGTCCAGCACGCGTGCGGGATTCGGAAAGTAGCCTGACCAGCCTTTGACATCGGGCGCGAGCGCAAACGTACGAACCTTGTCGCGCCGCATGCGGATGCGTTCCTTGGGCGACAGCAGCGAGAACAGGTCGGCGATCAGCGGTCCGATAGCGATCCCGAGGAAGTAGCTGATGCTCAGCTTGGTGCCGAACTTGGCGGTCAGGGCCTGCAACGCGACAATCACGACGACGAACGGCACCAGCGTTGCAACCGACGCCCACTTGCCTGACGAGCAATACGCAATGATGACCGCCGCCACGACGAAGATCCACGGCGCTGCCTTGGTGATGGTGGGGCCGAATGGTGCGAGCAATACGGCGAACAGGACCGCCAGTGGTACCGCGACGAACGCGGCAATGATGGCGCCGGAGATCATCTTGCGCAGCGCGATATGGGGCACGCCAAGATTGCGCAGGTGATTGGCGTCCTGCAGCAGTGGCGTAGCCATCGTGTCGCCGGGGATGCCAAGCAGGGCGGTCGGAATGGCGTGCGTCATGTGCTTGGCGACCGCACCTGCCAGGAAGAATGTAAATACGCCTTCCGGGGGTACGCCGAGCAGCACGACGAGTAGCGTCAGTGGTGCCAGCGTGGTGGTCTCGTCGGTTCCTGAAATCAGGCCGATGGCTGCAAACGCTACTGCGCCAGCCAGGCCCATGCCTGCCGCGATAAGGATGTGCGACAGCAATGCTGATTCGATCATGATGCGTCTCCGATGAATATAGGCAGGCTTGGGTCAGGCGCTTCGATCAGCCAGCGCTGGGGCTGGCTTCACGGGGCTATCGCTTGCGCTATCGGCTGCCTTTCGGCTGATGCCGGGCTCGCTGGAGGCGAACAGGTCGAACAGTTGCAGCTCCTTCAATTCCTGGACGGCGGCTGGCGGAAGATCCGCGATGGAACCGAGGCCGCCTGGTTCCATGGCGAGGCTGGCGAGGACTTCTTCGCGCCAGCTCGGGTCCGATGGTTCGCCCTCGATGACTTCGCGCTTGGGGGAGAACAGCGCTGCGCAAAGCACGCCCGCAACCAGGCAACCGACCAGACCCGCCAGCATGGCGTACGCTCTCGCCAGTTCGGGGGAGCTGACAAGGCTGGTAAGGAGACGCGCCGCGACCAGGAATCCTCCAAGGCTGACGGCTCCACCGATCACGATTGACCAGGCCAGGTGCCAGATGTCGGCGGTGTCGCCCCACACTTCGATCAAGCGCGGGGGCGCCGATTTGTCGTTGGTATTCATCGGTTGTCTCCTTGATGATGTCACCTGGGCCGGAAGTTCGGCCTGGATGCTCACCGGTTTTATGTTCTACCGCGTTGGTATTCAGCGCGCGGCGCGCAGTTCCGCCAGCAATTCCACGGCGCGATCCGTCCGTACGTCGTGTTCACTGGCTAAACGCTTGGCGATAGCGTCGACCTCATTGCCTACGGCGCCGGCGACCAGCGCGATGTTGCGCGCATGCAGCGCCATGTGGCCGCGCTGGATGCCTTCCGTAGCCAACGCGCGCAGGGCGCCGAGGTTCTGCGCGAGACCCACAGCCACGGCGATCTCACCAAGCTCCTGCGCGGATTTGACGTCCAGGATTTTGAGTGCCGTGCGTGCCAGCGGATGCGTCTTCGTGGCGCCGCCCACCAGCCCCACCGGCATCGGCATCTCGATCGTGCCCACCAGCGCACCGCTAGTATCTTTCTCCCAGTGGGTCAGGGACGTATAGCGTCCGCCCCGGCATGCATAGGCGTGAGCACCGGCCTCTACCGCGCGCCAGTCGTTGCCGGTTGCAACGATCAGCGGATCGATCCCGTTCATGATGCCCTTGTTATGGGTGGCTGCGCGATACGGGTCAATGGCGGCGAACGTGTATGCGTCGATCACGCCTTCGATGATTTCGGCGCCGCTGCGCTCTTTGGTGGCGAGCACCGTTTCAGTCAACCGTACGCGCGCCCGCGCCAAGCGCAGGTCGGCGAGGTTGGAAAGAATCCGCAGGCGTACCGAACCGCCGGTCAATTTCTCGACCAGAGGCGATACGGCTTCGGCCATCGTGTTGACGGTATTGGCGCCCATTGCGTCGCGCACATCGACGATCAGGTGCATCACGATCATGGGGCCGCGAGGCGTATCGGGAAACACGTGGACTTCAATGTCGCGGCAACCACCGCCAAGTCCGATCAGCACCTTGTCGCGGCTGTTGGCCACAGCCAGGATCTCGTCGCGCTGCTTCAGCAAAGCCAGTCGTGCGCCATAGGGGTCGCCGATGCCCAAGACCTGCACCTGGGCGCGCATCAGTGGGCCAGTGCTCGACGTCTCGAAGCCGCCACACTCGCGCGCCAGTTTCGCCATGTACGACGCCGCCGCCACCACGGAAGGCTCTTCCACCACCATCGGCACCAGAACATCGCGGCCATTGACCTGAAAGTATCCAGCCACACCGAACGGCAGTTCAAAGGTGCCAACCACGTTCTCGATCATGCCATTGGCGAGGTCGACCCCGAGGTCTCCGGGCTGGGAGATCAGCCGGACTTCCGCCGACGTCAGCCCTGCGGCGGTTGCAATATGCTCAAGACGCTGTGCCGGGGTCAGGGCGCGAAAATTGGGCAGGACGGAACTGGCAGCCATTTGTGTCTCCATGCAGTGGTGGCTCAATATGGCAGACAGATTAGGCAAACTGTACCAGTGGGTAAAGGTACAATTTTCCGGGACAATTGGTATTCTTCAGTTCATTGCCTACCTCCGGCTGGACTTCATATGGCCCCCAAAGCGCCTTCGTTGGCAGTTACTCTCGCGGATTCCCTTGCCAGACAGATCGCCGAGGGCGCCTACGGCGTAGGTGAGCGCCTGCCATCGCTACGCGACGTGGCTGCCATGCATGGCTACAGCAAGAACACGGTCGTCGCCGCTTTCGAGTTGTTGGTCGAGCGTGGGCTGGTGGAACCGCGACGCGGTGCCGGTTATTTTGTTTTGGCCGGCGTGGCAAAGGCCACTCACGAAGACGATGCCGGATCGCTTGGCCGTGCGATGGACATCGTCTGGCTGATGCGTGAGCAACTGAAGAGCCGTCCCGATGTACTGTCGGTAGGCGATGGTTTTCCGCCTGTCGAATGGCTGGCGGAAACCCGCCTGGACAAATATCACCATAAGGTGGTGCGCACCGGCCTGGGCGCCTTGTTCCGCTACGGGAATCGTTTCGGCTACGAGCCATTGCGCATCCATCTCGTACGCAAACTGGCGGCGATCGGGATCGGTGCCGATCCGAACCAGATCGTACTCACACACGGCGCAAACGATGCACTCGACCTGGTAATCCGCTATTTCGTGCCCGCCGGCGCCGCAGTCCTAGTCGACGATCCAGGGTATTACCCGCTCTTCGGCAAGCTCAAGCTGGCAGGCGCCAAAATTATTGGCGTACCGCGGCTGCCCGATGGGCCTGATATCGAGGCGCTGGAGCGACTACTGACGACCGAGCGCCCCAGGCTCTTCTTCACGCAATCCGTGGCGCACAACCCTACGGGATCTGACTTGTCGGCAGCCAAGGCTTATCGGATTCTGCAGCTCGCGCAGCGGTTCAACCTGCTGCTGGTGGAAAACGATGCGCTGGCTGATTTCAAGCCGCCATCACTCCCAAGGCTTTCCGCGCTGGACCAACTCGAGCGCACCATCTATGTGGGAAGCTTCTCCAAATCCTTCTCCGCTGCGCTACGCGTGGGGTACATCGCATGCGGATCGGGATTGGCCTGCGACCTCGCAGACCTCAAGGCGCTGATCCATGTCAGCAGCTCGGAATACTGCGAGCGGACAGTCGACGTGATTCTCAGCGAGGGGCATTTCCAGCGCTATATCACGCGCCTGCGCTCGCGTCTGGCCCATGCCACGGAGAAGGCCTTGACGTTGTTCGACCGGCTGGACGCCCGCGTCTTTGCCCGGACAGAAGAAAGTCTTTACCTGTGGGGTGCGCTTCCTGGCGTGGATGATTCGCTGCCGGTCGCCGAGCAGATGCTGGCAAGGAAAGTCATGATGGCGCCGGGCCGCGTCTTCTGCGTTGACTCCGAGGCGACCTCGCCGTGGTCGCGCTTTAACGTGGGGGCGGTCATGGATCCGCGGTTCGAGGCGGCGGTCAGGGGCGTCATGGGCGGCTAGGGGCTGCCGTAACAGGCGAGCTGCGCGCCGTTCTCTGTTCCCGATATTTCGTTGGCTCAAGCAAAAAAAGCCCGGCGAGGAGCACGGGCGGGAAAGGAGAACGACTTGGGCGATGGGTATCAAACGGTGCCGTTCACTGCTTCAAGTTAAGCGAGGCCATGAGCTTCTTGAAGCTTTCGCTTTGTCGAAGGATGGCTGCTGAGAATTCAGGCGTGTCCGCGTAGGCCATCGTGAGGTTCTGCTTCTGGACAGTCTCCTTGAACGATGGCGTTTCAGCAATCTTCCTCGCGGTTTCGCGCAGCTTGTTTACCACCTCGGGTGGCGTCGATCTTGGTAGCGCAATACCCCGCCATACGCTGTACTGCAGGTCCATGCCGCGCTCCTTGAACAGGGGCGCGGCAATCCTCCCCCGTTCAGGGGGAGGAAGGATAGCGTGGACGGCGAAGCCGTCCTTTTAGGAGTCGTCTTCTGCGTCGAACTCAACCAACGCTGATTCGAAGTCGGCGCGCACGCTTACGAAGACAGCACAATGCCGTCCGTTGCCGAATGTCAATGTCTCTGCTCATCGACCACTTGTACCATGTGGCCGATGCAACGACTCCAAGCCTTCAGATTCGTACTGATGCCCACCGGCGACCAGGCGCGCAAGATGCGTCAGTTCGCGGGCGCGTGCCGTTTCGTCTACAACAAGGCGCTGGCGTTGCAGAAAGAGAACCACGAAGCGGGGGGCAAGTTTATTGGCAAGTTCGCAATCGGGAAGCATCTGACCGAATGGCGAAACAGCGCTGAGACGCCATGGCTCTCGGACGCTCCGCGTCATGCGCTCATGATGGCGACACAGGCATGTGATCAAGCTTTTCGGAATTTCTTCGCCAAGCGCGCGAGCTTTCCCCGCTTTAAGCGCAAAGGCGAGGGCGACGGATTTCAGTTTCCTGACAAGAATCAGATCGAGGTCGATGGCAGCAACGGGCGTATCAAGGTTCCGAAACTCGGCTGGCTGCGCTACCGCAACAGCCGTATGGTGCTGGGCGAGGTTCGTAGTGCAACTGTATCGCTACGGGCGGGCAAGTGGTACGTGTCCATTCTCACGCTGCGCGAGGTCGAGCAACCGGTCCCGCACGGACCGGCCGTCGGCATCGACGTCGGCGTGGTGCGTTTCGCGACCCTGAGCGACGGCTCGTATATCTCGCCGCTCGCGAGCTTCAGGAAGCACGAACAGCGACTTGCGAAATATCAGCGCCGCATGGCGCGCAAGGTCAAAGGTTCATCGAACTGGAAGAGGACGAAGGCCCGCATCCAACGCATCCATGCGCGCGTCGCTAACGCGCGGGCAGACTTCCTGCACAAGGCGTCGAACACGATCAGCAAAAACCACGCAATGATCGCCATCGAGGACCTGCAGGTTCGCAATATGACCAAGTCTGCAAAGGGCACCGCTGACGCTCCGGGACGTAATGTCCGCGCGAAATCGGGCCTGAACAAAGCCATTCTGGACCAGGGATGGGGCGAGTTTCGTCGGCAACTGAAGTACAAGACGGCATGGCGCGGTGGCTTTTTCGTTGCCGTACCTGCGCACAACACGAGCAGAACGTGCCCGAGCTGCGGTCATGTTTCAGCTGAGAACCGTAAGACGCAGGCGCTGTTCGTCTGTGTCCAATGCGGGTACAAGAACAACGCCGATCACGTCGGCGCGATCAGTATTTTAGAGCGCGGAAAGCGCTTGTTAGCCTGTGGAGAGCCGGTGCAGTCGGGCCGCTCGAAGAAGCAGGAACCCACCGAGGCGACTCAGGCCCTCGCGGCCTAAGCGCGGAAGGAATCCCCGTCGTCGTTTAGGGCGGGGAGGATTTCAAGATTCATGCCGCCGAGATACAGCGTGTAGCCATCAGGCGCGGCACGCGCGACGAATGTCGACGCAATGGTTGTGGCGCCGCCAGGCCTGTTGTCGATGACGACTGGCTGCCCTAACTCCTTGCCGAGCTTGTCGGAAACGATGCGTGCGACTGCGTCGGCAGCGCCGCCAGGAGGGAAAGGAACCACAAGGCGAACCGGCCTGCTGGGCCAGTTGTCTTGCGCTACTACGGTCCCGGCAACGCAGATCAATGCCACAGGGACAATCTTCTTTACCAACGACTTCATGAGGCTCTCCAAAAGCATCGGCGGCACGCACGGTCCATTTCGTGCGGTGGTGCGCTGATAGCTGCGAATATTAGAGAGCGGATCAGGAAAGAAAAAGGCGATCAGATGTGACTCTATGAGTAAGAAAAACCTTCTCTCGCCATGTTCATGAAGCAGTCAGTGCGGCTTCGGGAGGCACTGCTGCTTCAAGAGCGTTCAGCACCGCCCGCACTGCGGGGCGCCGTGCAGCGCCCTTGGGCAGCGCGACAAAAATGCGCCTGTTAAGGATTGGACGGATAGGTATGGTGCTGAAGTCCGGATCGTTGCTAATGGCCTTGAGCGCCAACTGGGGAAGCACGGAAACGGCGCATCCAGTGCGCACGATCTCCAGGGTGGCGCTCATATTCCTGCAACTGCTCATGACCCGAGGTGTGAACCCCGCTGCATGGAAAGCGTTGAGCAGGAAGTCGTAGTAGGTAACCGCAGTCTGGTTCAGCGCCCAACGTTCGTGGGCGAGTTCCGAGAGTTGGATTGATCGCTTGCCTGCGAGTTTGTGGTCGGCGGCAACCACGGCTTCGAAGTGGTCGGTACAGAGGGGATGGAACTCCAGGAGAGTCGCGAGGTTCCCCGCGCTGACCAGGTCGTCGACCACCGCAAGGTCCATCTTCTTCGATGCAGCAGCCTTAAGGCCGTCAGCAGGTTCCAGTTCCTGAATGCTCACGTTCAGTTGCGGATGTTCGCTTGCCAGCCTGGCAATGGCGTGGGGCACGACCGTCGACGCCAGGGACCCGAACGCAGACAGCCGGATGTCTCCCGATATCTGCGTGTTGGCGGCAGCCAGCTCCGCCTCGATGTCTTCGACGAGCTCGAACAACTCCGCGGCACGCGCAACCAGGCGACGTCCTGCAGGGGTCAGCTCGACGCTCCGGCCGGAACGTTCGAATAGAACCGTTTCGAGTTCCTCTTCAAGCAGAGCGAGTTGCTGGGACACTGCTGGGCGAGTGAGATGCATCGCTTCCGCCACAGCAGAAATTGTTCCCAGCACCGAAAGCTCATGGAGCAGATGCAGTCGACCAAGATGAAGCATGACAACCCTTCGTGAAATGAAGCTCGAGTAATCGAGGTTTACCCTAGTCTGCGAAACAGGATAAAAAAATCTTCCTGTTATTGGTGCGCCAAATCTGTGCACGTACCGGTCCACGCACACCTCACTTTGCGCGCGTTGCTACCCCGTCCTCTGCTGCAGGGCGACAGAAGCTCGAGACCAAGTCCCAACTCCCGCAAGGCTTAACGGCAAGCGGGCTTTCCCACAAAGCGAGGCCTTTGCTTCCGCTTTGCTTTTCTGCGCCGCACAAATTCCTGCACTCCGCTGGGGACGCTCGTTCGTCCAAAAACGTGCAATGCAAATGGTAAGTGAAATTTACGCATAGCGTCATAAATGGTCGTCTTTTTTTTCCATTTTTCGCTGTCTATAGTTTGTCGCACCAGACAGCAAATGCATATGCAAAGCGCAGTGAATGCGCAACAAGCGAGGTGCCAGACCAGCCTCGCCATGCATATGAAACTGGCGCCAGGTCTCTCAAGTTTTCGGAGGTTTAATTCAATGAAGGTCGCTTTTATCGGTGTGGGTCGTATGGGTTCGCGTATGGCCGCTCGTCTTATCGAAGCCGGGCACGAAGTCCGTGTGTTTGACCCGAACCAGCAGGCAGTGCAGGAACTGGTGGCCAAGGGCGCAATTGCCGCGGGCCAGCCGTCCGAAGCAGCCGAAGGCGCCGAACGTGTGCTGCTGAGCCTGCCCAGCCCAAAGACGCTGCGCGATGCAGTGACCGGAGCCGCCGGTGTGCTCCAAACGATTCCGCGTGGCGCCATCATCATCGACTTCAGCACTGTCGATCCGGCAACTACCAAGGACATTGCTGCCACTTGCGCCAAACAAGCCGTGGAGTTCCTGGACGCGCCGGTGAGCGGTGGTGTGCTGGGTGCAGCAAATGGCAAGCTCGTCATCATGATTGGCGGAAAGGCCGAAGTCATCGACCAGGCACGCGCTGTACTCGATGTTCTGGCGACCCGCATCGTCCACTGTGGTGACACCGGCGCAGGCCAGTTGACCAAGCTGAGCCATAACCTGCTGACCGCCATCAATACGGTCGCGCTTGGCGAGGTTCTCGCTGCGAGCGTGAAGGCCGGTGCCAACCTCTCCGTGCTGTGTGATGTGTTCGGTGCGGGTCTGGCCGGCAGCAAGATGCTGGACTACCTGCCCAAGACGCTGTTCACCGAAGAGCGCCCGGCGAACTTCGCCATCGACCTGATGCACAAGGACATCACGCTCTGCCTGGAAGAGTTCTCGAATCTGCCGATGCCTCTCGGCCAGCTGGTGCGCCAGACCTACAACGCGGCCCGCGCCAAGGGTCTGGGTGGCAAGGACTCCACCAGCGTCAACGAACTGTACGAAGAACTGCTCGGCGTTCGCCTGAGCCTGCAGTCGGCCAATCAATAAGTCTTGAGTCAGTGAGGAATTCCGTGAATAGCCCCGTTGAAATGAAGCAACCCGAAGTCATCGTGCCGGCAGCTGGCAAGACCGGCCTGTTGGTGAACGGCGAATGGACTACGCCGAAGAAAGGTCGCACGCTGGATGTTGAAAATCCGTGCCGTCGGACGGTCATTACCACTATCGGTGCGAGCGACGCTGACGATGTAGATGCGGCGGTGGCCGCCGCAGCAGCAGCGTTTCCGAAGTGGCGTCGTCTCGCATCGCGCAGCCGCGGTGCGCTGCTGACTGAATTGGGCAACCGTATCAGTGCCAATGTGGAAGAAATCGCCCGCGTTCTGGCCGCCGAAACCGGCAATGCCCTGCGCACGCAGAGCCGTCCGGAAGTGCAGAGCGCCGCCGAGGTGCTGCGCTACTACGGCGGTGTGGTTGCTGAGCAAAAGGGTGAAACGCTGCCGCTGGGCCCCGGCCTGTTCAGCTACACCACGCGCGAGCCCCTGGGCGTTGTCGGGGCCATCATTCCCTGGAACTCGCCGCTCGTGCTGGCCGCAGTGAAAATTGGCATGGCACTTGGCACCGGCAACACGCTGGTACTGAAGCCGGCAGAAGATGCGCCGCTGGCTGTTCTGAAGGTGGCCGAACTGGCTGCGGACCTGTTCCCGGCCGGCGTATTCAACGTTGTTACCGGCACCGGTATCGACGCGGGTGCGCCGCTGTCCAGGCACGCGAACGTCGCCAAGGTGTCGTTCACGGGTTCACTCGAAGTTGGCCAACTGGTCGCTCACGCCGTGGCAGACCGTATTGGCCACGCCACGCTGGAACTGGGCGGCAAGAGCCCTTGCATCGTATTTCCGGACGCAGCCACGCCGGAACACATCGATGCCACCGTGAATGGCGTGATCGCAGCAATGCGTTTCGCGCGCCAGGGGCAATCGTGCACAGCGGGCTCCAGGTTGTACGTCCACAAGGACGTCTTCGACACCGTCATGACCAGGGTAGTGGCGAAGGTAAATGAACTGCGCATCGGCGACGCTCTGGACGAGCGTACCGACATCGGCGCAATCATCAACGCCGAGCGCTACAAGGAAGTGCGCAGCTTCATTGCCGAGGCCGTCGAGGCTGGCGCCAAGACGCTGACCGGCTCGGTGCCGCCGGCAGTCGAGCAAGCGGACGGCTTCTTCCCTGGCCCCGTCATCTTTACCGGCATTGACAACAGTTGGCGGGTCGCCCGCGAAGAAGTGTTCGGCCCGGTCCTGGTTGCCATCCCGTTCTCCACGGAGCAAGAAGTGGTGCAGTGGGCGAACGATACGGTGTACGGCCTGGCGGCGTATGTGTTCACGAACGACCTGACCACCGCGATGCGCGTCACCGAGCAGATTGATGCGGGATGGCTGCAGGTTAATCGTGCCGGCGGCCAGATTCCTGGCATGTCGTATGGCGGTGCGAAGCAAAGCGGTATCGGTGCCGAGTACTCGATTGAAGGCGCGTTGGAAAGCTACACATCGCGCAAGAGCGTAACCATCAACGTCTGACGGTAGGTCCGCTGGTCGGCATCCCCTGCCGTGTTGATGCCGACCAGCGTGTATCAGAAAGCCCCACGAAGCGGAGTTTGGAATGAATGCACACACTACAACAGCCCACAATGTCGGACGCACCCGAACCGAGCGTTCGGCATCGACCAAGGCTGCGCTCGGTTCGTTCATCGGCACGACTGTCGAATGGTACGACTACTTCCTCTACGGTACGGCGGCTGCCCTCGTCTTTCCGAAAGTCTTCTTCAACGGGCTCTCTCCCGAATTCGCAACGTTCGCCTCGATGGCGTCGTTCGCTGTTGCATTCATCATCCGTCCGCTCGGCGGCATGATCATCGGTCACTTCGGCGACCAGATGGGTCGCAAGAAGCTGCTGGTCTTTACGCTGGTGCTCATGGGCCTTTGCACCGCGGCAATTGGCATCCTTCCGTCGTTTGAGACGGCGGGCTACTGGGGGCCTGGTCTGCTTATCCTGCTGCGTGTGTTCCAGGGCTTCGCCTTGGGCGGCGAGTGGGGCGGCGCAGCGCTGATGTCCGTCGAACACGCGCCGGACGGTAAGCGTGGATTGTTTGGCAGCACCATGCAAATGGGCGTGCCGGCTGGCCTGCTTGTGTCGTCGGGCGCATTCGCACTCGTCTCGATGCTCCCGGACGATCAGTTCTATGCCTGGGGATGGCGCCTGCCGTTCCTGTTCAGCCTGGCACTGCTCGCGGTGGGTATGTATATCCGTCTGCAGGTGAGCGAGCCGCCCGCATTCGAGAAGCTGGCCAAGACGGGCGAGGTTTGCAAGGCTCCGCTGAAAGAGGTTTGGGCCAACGAAAAGAAAAAGACCCTGGTGATGGTCTTCTTCCAGAGCGTTGCCAATGTCGGCTACTTCCTGATTACGGTGTATGCGCTGACCTACATCACGGAAACGCTCCACCTGCCCCGTAGTCTTGCGTCGACGGCACTGCTGGTTGGCGCTGCAGTTGACCTGTTCATGCAACCCGTATTCGGCGCGCTCTCCGACAAGATTGGCCGGCTGAAAGTGTATGGCTTTGGCGCGATTTTCCTCGGCGTCTATGCGTTCCCGCTGTTCTGGCTTCTGAACACAGGGAACCCCGCCTTGATTGTGCTGGCCATTACGCTCGGCCTGGGTATCGGCCACGCTTCGACCGGCTCGCTTCACGGCGTCATCTATGCCGAGCAATACCCGACGCGTTATCGCTTCAGCGGCGCCTCGACCGCATATCAACTGTCCGGAATCATCTCTAGCGCTCCGACTCCCCTGATTGCCGCCTGGCTGGTAGCGCAGACCGGCACCTCGCATGCGGTTTCCTGGTTTGTAGTCGTCGCCGCAGTGATCTCGCTGGTGTGCGTACTGCTTGCCAAAGAGACCTACCGCGACCCGATTGACGCCTGAGGAGCCGGTCGTGTTGAAGCAGAACGATGAGATTGTCGGCGAGCGGCTCGACAGACTGATGACTGTCGAAATCCGCCCGCTCAGTGGTGGTCTCCCGGCCGGATACGTTGCTCCGATGTACGCGGCGTGCCGGCGCCATCACGGACTTCCACTTACGACTCTCGCCGCCCGAAAGCTCATTGAAGCGGTAAAGCCAGGAAGCACCGTGTTGATTGCAACCGGGGCCGGCATCGCGCCGAAATTGCCACTCGGTGAAACCGATGGGCCTCCAGGGGCCGCGGTTCTGGCCAGAGCGCTGGTTCTTGGTTTCGGCGTGAAGGCCATCCTGGTTACCGAGGATGCGCATATGCCACCAGTCGCAGCCGTAACCGCAGTGGTGAACGACGAGCTCGGCAGGAAGGGAAAGGTTGCTGTCGAATCGTTCCCCATGGGTGCGCACATGGGCCAGGTGGCTGCGGAGTACCTGGTACGCGAGTACAACCCAACGGCGGTGCTCTTCGTGGAACGGGATGGCCCCAACGTGGAAGGCCATTTCCACGGTGTCCGAGGTGATTGCCGTGAGCCGGAGCAAGTCGCTCACGTGTATCAGCTTGCGGCAGTAGCCAGGAGCCGGGGGATTCTTTCGATCGGCATTGGCGATGGCGGAAACGAAGTCGGCTTTGGTGCGGTTCGCGACGAGATCTCGGCAGTGCATCCGCTACGGGCAAAGTGCCTGCGCGGATGCGAGTCCGGTGTGGTGACGACGGCTGCGACGGATGTTGTCGTGAGTGCGTCGGTTTCCAATTGGGGCGCATACGCAGTCGCTGCGGCGTTGGCCTCCGCGCTTGCAAAGCCGGAACTTATTCACTCGCCGGAACTGGAGCGTGGGTTGATTGAGGCCACGGTCAAGGCGGGAGCACGCGATGGTGCGACCTCCCTGGCTGAATGCGCGGTCGACGGGATTGACTGGCAGGGGCACGCCTCATTCGTAGGACTCCTGAACAGCATCGTGACGGTCTCCAGGTAATGGACGGGTTCACCCTTACCGGCGCGGCACTGTTCGACTTCCGGCTGCCCATACACGAAACAACGCCGGCGAGTCCGCCGGCATCGCAATCAGCAACAACTGGATTTGATATGCAGACCCCATCTGGCAAACGTCCCGATGTCGACAGCCTGGCACAGGACCGTTTCGGCAACCCGATTGACCCCGTAGTTGGCTTTGCGCGCGGCACGATTATTCGTTCCAGCGTCGACGAAGCGCGCCGTTTGCAGCAAGGCCAGGCAGTTGCGGCTGCCCGGGTGCGCGAACTGGGTCCGGAATCGATCGGCATCTTCACCGGCAATCAACGCGATTTTCCGGTATCGCCCGATGATCTTCTGACGCTATGCGAAGAATGGGTTGGGCCCGGGCTGGGCGCCAAGGAACTGCGGGCAGTCGCAGTCAAGCATATGGGTGGGAAACCTGAGGATGGTGTGGCCATCTTCAACCGCACCAGCGCCGGCATCATCGCCACCATCGCCGCAAATGCAGGCGGTAAGACGGTGGTCTCGGTGGTTCCACCGGGTGGGCGGTCGCACGCTTCGGTGGTGCGCGGCGCTCGCATCGCTCAAGTCAAGCTCGTGGAGGTCCAGGGCGACAAGGATTGGCGTTCCGCAATCGAGGCCGAGAGCCCGGGATTGGTGGTGGTGACTACGGTAACCAGCAGCCTGGAGCGCCTGGAAGACACTATTACCACCCAAGTGGTCGATTTTGCCAAGCGTCGCAACGCCACTGTCTTCCTCGACGAAGCGTATGGTGCCCGCCTGCGTCCCGTGTTGCACGCAGGGGCCCTGAGTCTTCAACTCGGTGCAGATATCTCCATCACGAACTGCGACAAAGCCGGCTTGTCGGGCCCGCGCGCTGGCGTGCTGGTCGGCCGTCAGGACCTCGTCACTGCGGCCAGTGCCAAGGCATCGGAGTTTGGCATGGAAGCGCGCGCACCGATTGCAGCAGCTGTATTGCGCAGTCTCCAGAAATACTCGCCGGAAGACTTGCAGCAGGAGGCACAGGCTGGCCAGGTCCTTGCGACCGCACTCCAGAAACGTCTTGGCAAGGAACGGGTTCAGCGTAGCGATCTCGGCCCCATGATTGACGAGAACGATGTGCTGGCCATTCTGCTGGAGCGTGCTGGCCGCGCGGGCGACAAGCCGGTTGTTGTTCCCTGCGAGGCAACTTCAGCGCTTGGCATGGTCCTGCTGCGTGACCATGGCGTCCTGACGGTGAATACGCATGGCCAACCGGGCGCGCGGGTGTCGGTTCGACTCAAGCCGACGCTCGATGCGCTGCGTCGCGCCGGTGGCCTCGAAACCGTCATCGATGCGATGGACAAGTCCCTGACTGATATCGCCAGGATCATTCACGACCGGGATGCTGTGGCGCGACTTGTTCTGGGAGCCGCGCAATGACGAGCAAACCTGAGTTTCGCGCATTCGACGACCGTCTGGACAAGCTGGTCTCACTGGATATCGGCGGCCGCGGTGTCGAGCATCTGTTTGCGGCGGCCCGCGAGCGCCTGGGTCAGCCTTTGGTCGGCGCAGCAGCCGACGCACTCGCTGCCATTCCGAAAAGCGCGACCGTGCTGGTGACAACGGGCTCCGTCTCGCGCGCATGGATTTCGCCAAACGTTGGCGAGAACGACGGCCCTGCAGGACTCGCCGTCATTGTGCGCGCCTTGGCTATTGCCAGGCAGGCCCATTGCGTGGTGCTGGCAGAAGAGACGCTCCTGGACCAACTCGGGGCAGTGCTGACTGCTGCGGGATTGACAGTGCTCCCGTTCGATCAGGCGCAGATAGCCTGCAAGGATGGCAGCCTGGCTGTTGTCTCGCTCCGAGGCTTCCCGGTCGAGGACGATGCAGCGCGAGATGCCGCAAAGCAGGTACTGGACGAACTGAAGCCTGCACTCTTCTTGTCAACCGAGCGCGTCGGCCGTAGCGAGCGCGGCGTCTATCACAGCATGCGCGGCGTCGACTATGGCATGAAGCGCGCGCGTATCGATTTTGCTTTCGACGAAGCCATTCGTCGGGGCATCCCCACCGTTGCAGTCGGCGATGGCGGCAACGAGATTGGCATGGGCATCGTGGCGAATGCGGTGCGCGAGCATGTCAAGTTTGGTGACAAGTGTGCATGTGGATGCGGCTCGGGAATTGGGGCGGTCACAGGCGCTGACGTACTGGTCACGGCCGCGTGTTCGAACTGGGGTTGCTATGCGATTGCTGCGGCACTCGCCATGCGACTGGGCGACGCACGCCTTCTGCATACCCCTGAGTTAGAGGCAGAACTGCTGCGTAGGGGTGTCGACGTCGGCCTCATTAACTCCGTAGTGGGAGTTATCGACCCGAACGTCGACGGCATTCCGGTCGCTAGCCACCTGGCAATGGTCGAGATGCTGCGCGCCATTGTTCGACCTGTCGTTCGATAACCGGAGATTCGCGATGCGATCAACCCCGACAACGCAAGACATCCTTGACCGCCACGAGACGACGCCGTCGAAGACGCAGCAGTGGCACCAGTATCCGGATTCGCAGCTCGCTACGCTGAGTCGGCGTATCGGGCTGGACTGTGGCACCGAGGATGAAGAGCTAAGCCGCGTGGCAGTGCTTGGATACAACTAAGTGAGACGGTTGATTTCGATGGGATTGAAGAAAATGAACGACACTCAAATCTGCTGTGGCATGGATCAGGTCGCGGAAGCTGGTCGCGCAATGCGTCTCTTCCGTTGTCTGACCGTGGGATTCTCGATGGCAGCGGCAGTGCTGCTCGCCTCTCCGGCGCACGCCCAGTCCTCGAAGCTGGACGCGGTGCTGTCCAAAGGCAAGGTTGTGGTGGGCGTATCGAGTGAATCGCCTCCGTTCGGCTTCGTAGATGAGAAGGGTGCTTTGACGGGCTTCGACATCGACGTGGCGAAGCTTATCGCCAAATCCCTCTTCGGCGACGACAAGCCGGAGCGTATCGAATTCGTGAAGCAAAGCTCGGCCGCGCGTTGGGAAAACGTGAACAGCGGGAAGGTGGATTTCGGTATCCATGTCGCGACCATCTTGCCGGACCGTGTTGCCCGTGTTGCATTCACCGAAGGGTATATCGACTCCGGCATTGTGGTCATCGTCAAGAAGGACTCGCCCATCAAGACGTTCGCAGACCTCGATAACGCAAAGTACTCCACGGCGATTTTGTCCACGCCGGTGCAGGCGGCCCGTGCAAAGCAGTTCTTTCCGAAAGCGAAGCCGGTGGTACTGGACTCGACCGGCGCTCAGTTCACGGGGGTGAAGTCCAATCGGGTGGATGCCGCGCAACTGGATGAGCCGGTCGCGCTCTGGTATGTCAAACAGAATCCGGACGTTCGCATACTGGACCAGCGCATGTCCGCTGCAACGAACAACGCCATCTTTATGAAGCCCGGCGACTTTGCCTGGTGGCTGACGCTGAACACCTATGTGTCGGAGATGCGCGGCGGTTCGCTCTATCCGGAGTACTCTGCCATCTATCAAAAATGGTTCGGCAGGAATCCTCCGAACGCGAAGTACTACGCGAAGTAACAGCTGAAGGCCGGGGGAAGACGACATGCTATCGACCTGGATCATCTGGCTCAGTTCAATGCTGGGCGAGTTCACGGACGGGTTCATCACAACCTTGGCGGTGGTTGCCCTCAGCCTGCCTGGAGCGCTGGTTCTCGGTGCGATGGTCGCTGCAATGCGTCTCTCCAGCAATGTCATGGTGCGAGCGCCGGCCTACGCAGTAATTGAGTTCCTTCGCAATACGCCAACGTTTCTTCTCATCCTGGTTGCCTACTATGGGCTGCCTTTGCTCGGTTGGCGCCTTGATGGAATTTTCTGCGGTGCATTGGCAATCTCCATACAAAGCGCGGCATACTTTGCTGAAGTGCTTCGCGGCGGTGTTCAGTCGGTGCCGCGAACTCAATGGGACGCTGCTCGCGCTATTGGCATGAAGCCCAAGGCAGTTTTCTTCAGGGCGATCCTTCCTCAAGCGTTGCTGAAGGTCATTCCGAGCCTGGGCAACCAGGTGACGGTCCTTATCAAGGATACGTCGCTTGTCGCCGGCATAGGTGTCGTCGACTTGACCCTCACCGGAAAGCTGACGATGGAAAGAACCGCTGCCTCCTATGAGGTGTTCTTGGTCGTCGCCATCTTCTATCTGGTCATGACTACTGCAGTCAGCCTCTTCTTCCGGGCGATGGAAGGTCACTACCGGAGGAAGATGTGATGGGCGCGACAGGATTGTTTAGTTCATTGCCGTACCTTCTGCAAGGTGCGATGGTCACGCTTCAGCTCGCCGTGTTTACGGTGGTTATCAGCTTCATCGTTGGTACTTTGCTGGGAAGTGCCGCGGCAATCGGGCCCCGGTTCGCCTCGTGGATCATCACCCCGTACATCTATGTAGTCAGGGGTGTTCCAGTTCTGGTTCTCATCTTTGTCGCGTACTTCGCATTGCCGAAGCTTGGTGTCGAGTTTCCACCTGTCTATGCAGCCGCGATTGCACTGGCAGCGTACTTTGCGGCGTTTGTCGCAGACATTGTCCGAGGTGCGATTCTTGCAGTCCCAAAGCTTCAGGTTGAGGCGGCGAAGAGCATTGGAATGATGCCTGGACAAATCCTGCGGAAGGTGCAATTGCCGCTTGCGTTGCGGTTGGCGGCGCCGCCACTGGTGACCAACGCTTCGATTGCTGTGAAAAGCACCTCGTATGCGTCGATCGTCGGTGTGTGGGAGCTTACTTATGCATCGCGCGAGGTTGTCGAGAGAACGCTGGAAGCATTCCAGGTGTTCGCCGGGGTGATGCTTATCTATTTTGCTATCTGCTACCCGATTTCACTGTTCGCTGCCCACTTGCAGCAGCGGCTCAAGTTCGAGTAGTGCCACGGGTCATCGCATCAGAATTGAGGACTGTCCCATGAATGACGTAGCTGTAAGTCGACCGATGATTCAGGTCCAGAAGGTATCGAAGTGGTTTGGCGAGTTACGCGTGCTCGATGAAATCTCTTTCGACGTACGCGAGGGGGAGGTTGTGGTGATGGTTGGGCCGAGCGGCTCCGGAAAATCCACCCTTCTGCGCTGTATCAACTTCCTTGAGGAGTTCCAGCAGGGTTGTATCCATGTCGACGGAGAACCTGTCGGATACCGAAAAGCTGCTGAGGACGGCAAGCGAATACGGCAGTCCGAAGCAGACATCTCCCGTCTACGTATGACTGCAGGGATGGTTTTCCAGAACTACAACCTGTTCCCTCATCGAACTGCGCTGGACAACGTCATGATGGGACCGTTGATGTTTCATCAACGAGGTAAGGCTGAAATCCGCGATGAATGCATGGCCCTCCTTGAGAAGGTCGGGCTGGCTGACAAGGCATCTGCGTACCCTGCGCGGCTATCTGGCGGTCAACAGCAACGCATTGCCATCGCGCGGTCCCTTGCGATGCACCCGAAGGTCATTCTCTTCGACGAGGTAACTTCGGCGCTCGATCCGGAACTCGTCGATGAAGTGCTTCGCACAATTCGAGACCTGAGCAAGGAAGGCATGACGATGATTATCGTCACCCACGAGATGCAGTTCGCGCGCGACGTTGCAGACCGCCTGCTGTTCTTCTACCAGGGGAAAATCCTCGAGGACGGCAACCCGCGCGAAATTTTCGCCAATCCAACCACGGAGCGGTTCAAGGCTTTCGTGCGGCGTTTCAGTCAAGGGCACCTTGCCGCAGCTTGACATGCGGCGCGGCGGCGGCCACGCACACCAACCGATTAGCGCGGTTTTTCTTGCCGGTTCGCCGCCACATGCGAAATCCGGTCCCTGACCACCCCGATCGCCTGCTTTAGGGCGTAGACGTCCTGGAAGTAGCGCTGTGGTAGCCGGATCTGGCTGGCGTGCGCGTCGATGTTCTCGATCTCGTCGCGCCATTGCGCTACCTGTTCGGTGGTCGGTTCGCTGTTCTTCCAGATCTCGTCCTCCAGCGATTTGATCTCCTGATACCAGACTACGAGCCGGTTCTTGTACCGCGCTTCGATCATGCGCGGCAGTGCTTGCAGCAAGCCGAGCAGCAATGCCATGAACGGTAGCAGGATCAGCAGGCGTCGTTCGATAAAGCTGGCGAGCCAGAAAGGCAGGTAGCGCTGCAGGAACGGTCGCCCGGATTTGAAATAGCGCGTGCTCTCGTCCGCGATCGGGAACTCGCTGGTATTCAGGTTGGGGAACGTGCCCAGGCGCGTGAAGTAGTCCTCGCCGCCATGCACGGAACGGGCGGCCTCCAGTAGCAGGTAGACCAGGGCAGGGTGGAGCGTGTCTTTCGAAACCAGCAGGGCCGTGGCGGCCAGCAGCGTGACGTCGGCCTGCGGCAGGTCCTTCGCGATACTGGTCGAGGCGCGCGGGAAGGTGAGCTTGGTGAGAGAAGGGAACCTCTGCACCAGGGCGTCGGCCTGGGCGAAGTTCATCAGCTTCAGGTCGCTGTTCAGCAGCTTCTGCTGCATGTCGGCATCCGGCCGGCCGATGAAAAAGGCGGCGTCAAGCCTGCCATCGTGCAGGCTTTGGTACGCCTGGCCGGCGTCCATTTCCATCAGCGTGCTGTTGCTCGCGTTGACACCACTATGGTTGAGCAGGACGCGCGAGACGTTCAGCAGGCCGCTTCCGGGTACTCCGATCGAGATCCGCTTGCCGCTTAGTTGTGCCAGACGGTCGATCGTGGCCTTGCCGCGATAGAACACCCAGATCGGTTCATAGGACACCGCGGCGATGGTCTGCAACCGGTCGCTGTCCTTCGGGGCGGTGGTGCCCGACTGGATAAAGCCGACGTCGTATTCACTATCTGGGTCAGTCAGCCGCGCGTAGTTCTCGACCGAGCCGGCGGAACTGCGGATATCGAGCTTGATGCCATCGCGCTTGAGCAGGGGCGCATAGCGCTCTGCAAAGCCGCTATAGATGCCCTTGTCCGCGCCGGTCGTGATTACGATGGTGCGCTGGATGGCGGGTTCGACGACCACCGCTACGCCCCAGCCCAATGCCGCGACCAGCAGGATGATGCCGGCGATAAGAGAGCGCCGGCGCGCGGGTGTCAAGGGCGTTTTCTGGCTGCGTCGGAGCGCCGGGTTGGGTGTGGGCATTGCTTGGCTCTCTCTTTCTCTCTCATGAGTATTGTTCTGCGCCGCAAGGCTTCGGCGCCATACGATAGCAGGTCGCGAGTTGGGGAAGCCATTGCGGTGACAGTTCAATGTCCCAACTTGACAAATTCATGTCCCAAATAAGCAAGCGAGGTCGGCTGAGCGAGACCGATACTCGATGCACAGGACAGGGTGAACCGATCCACGGATTCATCCGACTCTGCAGGAGACATGACAATGAAGATCAGGCAGATCACCCCGGCCATCGGCGCCGAAATCTCCGGCATCCATCTGGGTGAAGCGTCACGCGACCCGATGCTGTTTGCCGCAGTCCACGCCGCGCTGCTCGAGCACAAAGTGCTTTTTTTTCGCAAACAGCAAATCACGCGCGCCGAGCATGTGGCGTTCGCCAGGTGCTTCGGCAAGCTCGAGGATCATCCGGTAGCCGGCAGCGATCCGGAGCATCCGGGTCTGGTGCGCATCTACCGCAGCGACAACCCGCACAGCTACGAGAACAACTACCACTGCGATGGCCTGTGGCGGCCCAATCCGGCCATGGGCGCGGTGCTGCGCTGCGTCGAGTGCCCCGAGATCGGCGGCGACACGATCTGGGTGAACATGGTGAAAGCCTATGAGGAACTGCCTGACGACATCCGGCAGAAGGTCATCGGCCTGCGTGCCCGGGCCAGCATCGAGCATAGTTTCGGCGCGGTGATGACCCCGGAAGCACGTGCGAAGCTGGCGCAGGACCATCCGCCGGTGGAGCATCCGGTGGTACGCACGCATCCGGAAACCGGCGAGAAGATCCTGTTCGTCGGCGCAGGCTTCAGCACCCATTTCACCAACTACAGCACCCCGGCCAATGTTCGTCACGGCATCGACAAGGCGCCAGGCGCTTCGCTGCTGCTCAACTACCTGATCAGCCGCGCCACCATTCCCGAGTACCAGGTGCGCTGGTCATGGCAGGAGGGCGATGTCGTGCTGTGGGACAACCGCTGCACGCAGCACTACGCGCTGAATGACTACTGGCCGGCTCCGCGCAAGATGGAGCGTGCCGGCATTGTCGGTGACATCCCGTACTGAATCGGCTGCTGACTACTACCCGGAGCATCACCATGAATTTTCTTGACGGTCACCTTTTCCCTGAGAACCAGCAGCCGCTGATCATTACCGCCGCCCCGTACGCGCCTGGCTGGCTACCGTCCGATTTCCCCGAGGACATTCCGGTCACGATGGAAGCACAGATCCAGAAGGCCGTGGATTGCTACAACGCCGGCGCCACGGTGCTGCACCTGCATGTGCGTGAACTGGACGGCAAGGGCAGCAAACGCCTGTCCAAGTTCAACGAACTGATTGCCGGCGTACGCGAGGCGGCACCGGGCATGATCATCCAGGTCGGCGGGTCGATCTCGTTTGCCCCCGAGAATGAAGGCCAGGCCGCCAAATGGTTATCTGACGATACCCGCCACATGCTTGCGGATCTGGACCCCAAGCCGGACCAGGTGACGGTGACCGTCAATACGTCGCAGATGAACGTCACCGATCACGCCGAGGATGCCGACTTCAAGAGCACCTCGCGTGAGGACATGACGCTGTTCAATGCCTACAAGAACTTGACGGTGCCTGCCAACCCCGGCTGGGTGGAAGAGCACGTGCGTCGCCTGACCGAGGCTGGCATCCAGAGTGAATTCCAGTGCTACAACGTCAACAGCTTCGAATCGGTCGAGCGGCTGATGCGGCGCGGCTTCTACAAGGGACCGTTGAACCTGAACTGGGTGGCGATCGGTGGCGGCATGGATACGCCGAGCGTCCACAGTCTGGCCAACTTCATGCGTGCCGTGCCTGAGGGCGCGGTGGTGACCGTGGAAAGCAATGTGCGCAATGTGCTGCCAGTCAACGTGATGGGTATCGCGATGGGTTTGCACGTGCGGTGTGGCACCGAAGACGTACTGTGGAACCCGCGCCGTACGGCCAAGCAGGGCTCTGTGGATCAGATCGAGCAATTGGTACGCATCGCACGCGAGCTTGGCCGCGACATCGCCACTGCAGAACAGGCGCGCGAAATCTGCAGGATTGGCGTGTTCTATGACACCGTCGAGGAATCCTTGCAAGCCAATGGGTTCGCGCCGAACCGGAACGGGGGCAGCCAGGGCTTCCTGCGCAAGACGCAGTGAGGCGACGCAGCGATTGACAAGGAGACAGAGATGAAACGCCATGCCCTCAATGCGCGCACGACCCTCGCGGTCGCGCTCGGTTCGGTAGTGTTTGCCATGAATACGGTCCATGCTGCCGACTGGCCAAGCAAGCCGGTGCGCATTCTTGTCGGCGCACCACCGGGCGGCACCGCCGATATCGTGGCGCGCCTGCTGGCTTACGAACTGCAGCGCCCACTCGGGCAGCCCGTGATTGTCGACTACAAGTCGGGCGCGGCCGGCACCATCGCGGTCCAGGGCATGCTGTCCGCACCGCGCGACGGATACACGTTCCTGCTGATCCAGAAGGGCATTGCCTCGGAAGTGCCGCAGGCTATCAAGGTGTCCTACGATCCCTTCAAGGATATCGTGCCCATTGCGCAGCTCACGCGGCAGGGACTGGTGCTGGTCGGCAATCCATCGCTGCCGGCGAAGAACCTTCCGGAACTGGTTGCGCATATGAAGGCCAATCCGGGCAAGCTCGACTATGCGAACTTCGGCATCGGACTGCGCGGCCAGACGATCGGCGTGCAGTTCAACCGGCTGGCCGGCGTGGATGCCGGCGCAGTGAGCTACAAGGGATCTCCGCCGGCGCTGCAGGATGTGATGGGTGGACAGGTTCCGTTGATGTTCGATGGTCCCGCTACGTCGTTACCGTTCATCAAGTCAGGAAAGCTGCGCGCCTATGCGGTGGCTTTCCCGCAGCGCATCTCGGCACTGCCCAATGTGCCGACTTTCGCTGAACTCGGCTATCCCGAACTCAACGAGGTGGGCTGGATGGGACTCTGGTCAGCGCCGGGCGTGCCGCCAGCGGTTATCGCAAAAATGCGCGACGCCACGCTCAAGGCGCTGCAATCGCCCGAACTGCGGCGGAAGATCGAGGATCTTGGCATGGAGATCGGCTCCACTGCCACCACGGAAGAGCTTGCCAAGGATATCCATGAATCGTACGAGCGCCAGGGCAAGCTGCTGCGATCGATCCATTTCACTCCGCAATAACAACCAGCGCCGAGGACTAGCAATGAAGGCAGTGCGCGTATTACCGGGCGCCGACGGCGGCCGGACAGAGATTCACGACATTCCCATTCCAGAACCGGGCCCCGGCGAGATCTTGATCAGGGTCCGCGCATCCGGCATCAATCTTGGCGAAATCAAGTACATGCGCGAGCATCGAACCGGAAGCCCGATGACTGCAGGGGTCGAGTTTGCTGGTGAGGTAGTGACCGTCGGCAAGCAGGTTGAAGGCTGGCGCGAGGGCGACCGCGTGATGGGTCACGGCCGTGGTTGCCATGCGCAGTACGTGGTGGCCGCGCGGCTCGCGTTGATGCCGGTGCCCGATGATGTGTCATGGGTCGACGCAGCGGCGTTCCCCAATGTGTTCATCACCGCCCACGATGCGCTGGTCAGCAATGGCGAGTTGAAGGCTGGCGAGACGGTGTTCATCAACGGTGCGTCGGGCGGCGTGGGTATGGCCGCGATCATGGCTGCCAAAGCGCTTGGCGCCAGGCTCGTCATGGTGTCGTCGCGATCCGCAGAAAAGCTCGCAAGGCTTGCCGGCTTCGGGGCGGACGTGGGCATCGACGCATCGCATGACGGGCAGGTGGAGGCCATCATGGCGGCCACTGACGGACGTGGCGTCGATCTCGTCATCGACACCATCGGCGGCACGGTCTTCGAAGACAATGTCCGAAGTCTTGCGGTGCAGGGACGACTGGTCAATCTTGCACGGCTGGGTGGAGGGCAGTTCGGGCGGATCGATATCAACCTGCTGTGGTTGAATCGCCTCAAGCTGATGGGTGCGACGTTCCGGACGCGCAGCGAGCAGGAACGCCTTGCATGTATCCAGGCATGCGCGCGCGATCTGCTGCCGCATTTCCGTGCGGGCAGGCTGCGCTTGCCGATTGACCGCACGTTCCCGATGGATGCGATCGCAGACGCCTACACGTATATCGCGAGCGGCCAGCACATGGGAAAGATCGTGCTTATTGCCGACTGAGCGCTGAAGCGGGACGGCGGCGTCCCGCACCGGCGGATGATGCTGCCGGTTGCACGACCTGTTGCCGGCGCCATTGCGTGACGCTGCAGCCAAACTCGGCGCGGAACCAATGGCTGAAGCTGCTCTGGTTTGCAAATCCAAGCAGACTCGCAATGTCGCCGATCGGTTGGTCGCTCTCTTGCAGGTGGCGCGTCACCAGTTCCGCGCGTACTTCGTCGAGCAGGCCGGAAAACGTCAGCCCATCGACGCTCAGATGTCGATGCAGGGTGCGGCGGTCCACGCGCAACAGCCGGGCGACCTGTTGCGCCGTACAGCGCCCGACAGGCAGCAGCGCCATGATCAATTCACGACATGATTCGCGTGTGCCCTCGCCACGATGCCGCAGCGCGTCGTCGAGGTAGCCACGCGCCAGTTGCGCCGCGCCCGACCGGTCCGGGGTGCGTGGTTTCTGCAGATCGGCTGCCGCGCAGACCAGACCGTTGAAGGGCTGATTGAACATCGGCTTACGGTCGAAGAATGCCTGGTGGGCCGCCATGCTGGCCGGCGGGCGATGGGTGAAGCAGACCTGAAGCGGGCGCCATTGCGGACCGATCAGTTCGCGCAGGATGCGAAACATCATGCCGACGGTCAGTTCCATGGCCTGGCGCGTGCCCGTACCCGGGCTCGGCAACAAGTCTTCGCGAATGATCACGGTCTGGCCCACGTCCTCGACGTGCGTTACCAGCGATGCACTGATCAGCTTCAGGTAGCGGCACAAGGTATCGAGCGCCTGCCGTGGCGAGGGCTCCTCCTTCAGTACCAGGCTGATCGGCCCGAGGTTGGAAAACGTGCGGCGCGCCGCCATCCGCAACGCAAAATCCTCGGCACCTGTCGCGCGGGCAGTGGCTTCCAGCAATTCTCGCAACGCGCTGCTCGGTATCAGCGTCTCCGGGTCCTTGAGCAACCGCGCTGACAGCCCCACACCGCGCAACAACCGACCGGGATCGCAGTCGAGCGATTCCACCAGTTCGATATAGCCGCTCAGCGTGGCACTGCGAACGAGTCGGCCAACGTTTTGCATGGTGCTGCTGTCTCCTGTGTGCGGACCGGTGAGAGTATGCACGAACTGTCCTCATCGCAGGCGGTGTGCGCAAAGGCCTTTGTTGGCATACGATACGTGCTCAAATCCTTTCCGATCGTGCATTCGTCGACAGCCACGCCTTACCATACATGACTATGAAACAGGTCACTGAACCAAGCCGGAATGTATCCGCTGCGCGGCTCATTGCGCTGGACTGGGGCACCTCCTCGCTGCGCGCGATGTTGCTGGGCGATGGTGGCGAACTGCTGGATGCTCGTGACGCGCCACTCGGGATCATGCAGATCGGCGCAGGCGGCTTCGAAGCGGCGTACAGATCGGTGGTTGGCGACTGGATGGTAGGGACGGGAGCGGAGAAGCTACCAGCCATTGCGGCGGGGATGGTGGGCAGCGCCCAGGGCTGGCTCGAAGCACCATATTGCCGTGGCACAGCGGGCGCGCCGGAACTGGCGCAGCAACTGGCCAGGGTGATGCTCTCCGACGGAACGGCGCTGCATCTGGTGCCCGGCGTGTCGATGACCGAACCACGAGCGGAGGTCATGCGCGGCGAGGAAACCCAGGTGGTGGGAGCGCTGACGCTTCTTCCCCATCTTCGCCGCGAGGCAATGCTGGTGCTGCCTGGCACGCATAGCAAATGGATTCGCCTGGAAGATGGGTGCATTCAGGAATGCCAGACGTATATGACCGGGGAGTTGTTTGCGGTGCTGCGGCAGCACTCCATCCTTGGCCGGTTCGCTAACGCAAACGACCCGATGGAAGCTGACGAGGCCGCAGACCATGCGTTCGACACGGGAGTGGAGGCGGCGCGCGGCAGCGTCAATGGCATTGCACCGCTACTGTTCTCGGCGCGGGCGAAGGTGCTGTTGGGTCAATTGCCCAGATCGGCCAGTCTCGCCTACTTGTCCGGACTATTGATTGGCGACGAGCTTCGCAGTGCGTTAGGCGTTGGCGTCCCGACCGCTTCGCTGGCCATGATTGGCGATGCACGACTCTGTGCGCGCTATCGCCGCGCGGCGCGTCAGTTCGATATTGCCGATGTACCCGAGATCGAGAACGCGACGCGCGCGGGCCTCTGGGCGATCGCCAGCGAAGCAGGCCTGGTCCGCTGACCGGAAACTTCCACCGACAAGGATTATCCAGATGACTGATCCGATCCATTCGATCCAATCCTGTTTGGACCGCTTTCCGCTGGTTGCCATTCTCCGCGGGGTGACTCCGGATGAAGTGGTCGCAGTCGGCCAGGCACTCGTTGACCAGGGCTTCACAATCATCGAGGTGCCGTTGAACTCTCCGGATCCGTTCGAGAGTATCCGGCGACTGGCCGAGGCGTTTGCGCCCGGTATCCTGATTGGCGCCGGCACCGTAACGGAAGCCGCGCAGGTGAGCGCCATTGCTCAGGCTGGCGGGCGGTTGGTTGTCATGCCGCATGGCGACGCCGCGGTGATACGCGCGGCAAAGGCCGCTGGCATGGCTTGCCTGCCCGGTGTGGCGACGCCCACCGAGGCATTCGCGGCGCTGCGCGAGGGCGCGGATGCACTCAAGGCTTTTCCGGCCGAAGCGCTGCCGCCCGCCGTTGTCAAAGCATGGAAGAGCGTATTGCCAAAGCATGTCCGGCTGCTGCCGGTAGGCGGTATCACGCCGCAGGCCATGCAGGCTTATGTATCCGCCGGGGCAGCGGGCTTTGGCCTGGGTTCCGCGCTATACAAGCCTGGCATGAATGCCGCCGCCGTGGGCCATGCCGCCGCGGAGTTTGCTGAAGCATGGCGCAGGATCGAGGTGAGCTAAGCCAACCGTGCTGCCATATCAGGCATCGGCCGCCAGCAGCGCGGCCTTTGCCTGTTCGCAAAGCGCGAGCAAGGGGCCGCTCAGTTGGTTCTCTGTCGTTGGGATATCGGCCGTGGTCGCGACGCTGACGTTCAGCACGTAGACGGGGCGCCCCGGCAGCACCAGCGGCGCGGCGATAGCGACCACTTCCGGCTGCCACGAGGCAGCGCAGTAGCCTTTCGTATCCACGCTGAGCTTGGCGGCATCGATCTCCTTGCGCAGGCGCTGCCAGTCGGAGGGGCGTCGCTCCCGAAACTGTGCGAGCAGCGCGCGCCGCTCCGCGGCATCCGCTACCGCGAGGTAGGCCCTGCCAAGCGAAGTCAGCTCCATTGGCACCCGTTGCCCGGCAACTACATTGCGCAGCGCTACCTTGCGGTTGTAGCGAACCGATTCCAGATAGACCATCTCGTCGCGATCCGCCGTTGCCAAGCCGACGTTGATGCCCATCTTCTCGGCCAATGTCCGCATCATTGGCGCAACCACACCCAGTACGGGCGACCCCGCGCGCATCGCATGTGCGAGGCTTAGCACCAGTGGGGCCAGCCGGTAGGTACGCCGGCTCCTGTCATGCTCCAGCAGTCCGCTTTCTACCAACGTTTGCGTCAGGCGGCTGACCGTGGCGCGTGAAAGCTGGGTACGTTCTGCGATCTCGCCATTGCCAAGCTGATCCGCGCCGGGCCGGAAGGCGCGAAGAATCTCCACGCCGCGCACCAGCGAGCGGTTCAGGACCGGGTCTTCATGGTGGTGCCGGCGTGGTTTTTCGGGCGGGGTGGAAGGCATGGTGCAATCTAGCACGATTTTCACGTAATTCCACTTGATGGAATTTTAGTGGGCCTCGCCATAGGTTGACTCATCGGCAAGCACGACGACACCATCCGCTGCTCGCACTCCCTGGCCTTCCGGTAGTACGAATACCGGGTTGATCTCGGCTTCGATCAGGCGGTCGCCGAGTTGCGCTGCCATTTGCGAGAACGCCACGATGGTGGTGACCAAGGCCTCTACGTCAGCCTTGGGTCGCCCGCGGAAGCCGTCGAGCAGAGGCCAGGTCTTGAGTTCGCGTACCATCCCGGCCGCCTCTTCACGGCCAAGGCCGCCGCCGGATGGCAGCAGTCGCATGGTGGTGTCCTTGAACAGTTCGGCCGTGATGCCGCCCATGCCCAACAGGATCGCCGTGCCGAGCGGATCGCGGTGCATGCCCAGGATCAGTTCCGTGCCGCCGCAAACCATCTCCTGAACCAGAAAGCGTTGCGGCATGATGCCGGTCTTTGCCTGCACCTCGGTCTTCATTGCGGTCAGCCGGGCGCCGACCTGCTCGGACGTCAGGTTGACGGCGACACCGCCGACGTCGCTCTTGTGCGTGATCTCGCCCGAAAGGATCTTGAGCACGACGCGTCCGCCGAATTCGCGCGCGGCCTGCTCGGCTTCGGCCGGTGTTGCAACCACGGTCTCGCCTGCGCAGGGCACGCCAAAGCGTGCGAACAATTTCTTGGCCTGGGCTTCGTCGAGTGACCCGGTCGGCAGGTTGGTGGCATCTACGGGTGCTGGCAGCGCCGAGTGCGAGGGCGCCTGCCAACGCGCATGTTGCAGCATGCCGTCCAGTGCCACGGTACAGCTTTCGGGCACTGAGAAGGCGGGCACGCCTCGCTGCGTCAACAACGCAGCCACTTCCGGCGCGTGGGGGCTGACGAAGGCGATCACCGGCTTGTCGCTCTCGGGCAGGCAATCCTGGATGGCGTTGGCCATCAGTTCGGGCATTGCGAGGCTCGAGGAGCCGACGATGACCGCGAGCGCGTCGTAGCTGGGGCTGGCCAGCAACGCACGGATCGCGCCGCGCAGCAGGTCCGGCTGCAGGCCGGCCAGCGTCACATCGATCGGATTGCGGTCCAGCGCGGCGTGGTCGCCGGTCTGCAGCGCGCGCAGCCGCGCGCCGGTTTCCGCGTCGGGCGTTGGCGTGTCGAAGCCCGACACGCCGAGGCTGTCGGACACCAGCGTACCGGCGCCGCCGGTCGAGGTCAGGATCGCCACCCGGTTGCCGCGCAACACGCGGCCGGTGGCCAGTGCGGCGGGGATATCGAGCAGGTCGCCAAAGGTCTGGGCGCGGATTACGCCGACTTGCCTGAACAGCGCATCGTACATGCGGTCGGCCCCGGCCAGTGCGCCGGTGTGCGAAACGGCGGCCTTCGCGCCTGCTTCCGAGCGTCCGATCTTGAATGCCACCACCGGCTTTCCAGCACGTGCGGCCTTGAGCGCTGCAGCACGGAATTTCTCCGGGTCGCGCACGCTTTCGACGTAGAGCGCGATGACTTTCGTGGCCTCGTCGTCGGCCAACTGATCGACGAAGTCGGCCAGGTCAAGGTCGACCTCATTGCTGGTCGAGATCAGCTTGGACAAGCCGATGCCACGCGACGCCGCCCGCGACAGCAGCGCACCGAGGATGCCACCGCTCTGCGACACCACGCCGATGGAACCGACCGGGAAGTGCTCCATTTCCAGCGCGCCGCTGGCCGACAGCACGATATTGTCGGTCAGGTTGACCAGCCCAATGGTGTTGGGCCCAAGGATGCGCATGCTGCCCGCGGCTTCGATCAACTGCGCTTGCCGGCGTGCGCCCTCGGCGCCGGTTTCGGTGTAGCCGCTTGCCAGCACGATTGCCGCCGCGGTGCCAAGCTGCGCTAGTTCGCGCACGGCCAGGTGGGCGCGCTCGGCGCCCAGCAGCACGATGGCGACATCAGGTACCGCGGGTAACGAGGCGATATCGGGGTAGCAACGCAAGCCATCGATGCTGTCGACGCGCGGGTTGACCGGATAGATGTCGCCAGTGAAGCCGTGCTTGCGTAGGTAGGCAACCGGACGGCCGGCAGTCTTGTTGGCGTCGGCGGAGGCGCCGATGATGGCCACGCTGCGTGGCTTGAGAAGGCGGGAAATGGCGTCCATGCTGGTCACTCGTTGCTGGTGCGTGCGGCGCTCTTGGCCAGGAAGGCCATTACCGATTCACGGTGCTCGGTGCTGGTGTAGCAGATGCCCTGCGCTTGGCTGCCCTGCGCGAATATCTGTTCGGCAGGTAGCTCGAAGCTCTGGTTCAGGATGGTCTTGCCCAGCGCCAGCGCAGTGGCCGAGCCCTTGCTCAGTTCAGCGGCCCAGGCCTGCGCATCGGCTACCAGCCGCTCGGCGCTGGTCTGGCGATCGGAGATGCCCAGGCGCAGCGCTTCTTCGGCATCGACCTTGCGGCCGGTGAAGATCAGTTCCTTGGCTTTCGCCAGGCCCACGCGGCGCGGCAGGAAGTACATGCCGCCGCCGTCCGGCACGATGCCCCGGTTGATGTAGGACCAGGTAAAGCTGGCGGCATCGCTGGCAATAATGAAGTCGCAGGCCAGCGCGGTGTCGGCGCCCAGGCCCGATGCCGCGCCGTTCACGGCGGCAATGGTCGGCTTGGGCATCGTATGTAGCAGCGACTGTGTGTAGTGCACGCGCTGTTGGCGGTGCCAGCCGTTGAAGCCGATCTCGCCGGCCGGCGCGCTCATGCGCCGCTCCATGCCGGCCACGTCACCTCCGGCGCAGAAGCCCTTGCCGTTGCCACTGAGCACCAGCGCACGTATCGTCTTGTCCGCGCTGACGCGCTCAAGCGCCGCGATAAACTCGGTGCGCATATCGTCGCTCATGGCGTTGCGCTTGTCCGGGCGGTTGAGCAGCAGGGTTGCGATACCCTCGGTAACGCTCAGTTCGATCAGGTTCGTAGTCATGTGGGGTGTCTCCTTGGATCCGTCGCTTCTTGTGAATCTGGGGCCGCTTGCCGTTCACTTCAGCGATGCAGCGACTGCCCAACTCTGCGATGCAGATTAAGGTCGAGCCTGTCCGCTGTCATCGGACTATTTCCACTGAGTGGAAATCAAGGAGCGTTACCTGACGCGTTCTTCTGAGCGTTCTTCCGGGCGCGCGTCGGTGCCTTCAGCGGGAACCGAGAATGGGAAGGCCATGGTGAAGCGCGTCTTCCCGTTGGCGGACTGGACGGAGATGTCGCCGCCATGCGCGGCCATGATGGCGCGCGTAATCGACAGGCCAAGGCCGACGCTGTCGGATTCCGGCCGTACCCGGGACTTGTCGCCGCGGAAGAACCGGTCGAACAGGGATGGAAGTACGTCGGCAGGAATTTCCTCGCCGTCGTTCTCCACGGCAATGCTGGCGCCATCATGGTCCATGGTGGCTTCCACCAGCACCTTGCCATGCGCAGGGGTGTGCCTTAGCGCATTGGACAGCAGGTTGCTCAGTGCACGTCGCAACATCAACCGGTCACCGGCAATGGTTCCGTGCCCCTTCCATTGGAGCTCGATGCCCTTGTCTTCAGCCAGCGCCTCATAGAAATCGAACAGCGCAGACACCTCGGCCTCGATCGAGATGACTTCCTTGTGGGGAAGGTCGAGGCCATGCTCCATCTTGGCCAGGTAAAGCATGTCGGAGACCATGCGCGACAGGCGTTGAAACTCCTCGGCGTTGGATGCCAGGATCTCGCGATACTTGGCGGCGTCGCGTGGCTGGGCCAGCGCTACCTGGGTTTGCGTCATCAGGTTGGTCAGGGGCGTACGCAACTCATGGGCGAGGTCCGACGAAAACTCCGAAAGGCGACGGAATTCGTCTTGCAACCGCCCAAGCATGGCATTCAGGTCGGCGGCCAGATCCGCCATCTCGACCGGCACGGATTCGACCGGCATCCGCGCACTGAGCTTCTCGCCGGTCACCGATTTTGCGCGGGAACCCATGGTCCGCAATGGCAGCAGGCCCCGGTATGCCGCCCACCAGCCGAAGACGCCGCTTGCGAGTGCCGCCAGCGCGACATAGAAGACCAGCGACCTGCGGAACGCCCGCATGAAATGCTCGTGGATCTCGGTGTCCATGGCCAGAATGACTTCCACGCGCTGGCCGGCCTGCGCCGTCATGTCGGCGCGCATCCCCCGATACTCCTTGCCACCCTCGTGCCAGTTGAAGATGTCATGTCTGCCACGTTGGTCCTGTGCCGCGGCAAGGGCCAGCGAAGGGTCGAAGCCCCGCGACGCATAATGCGTCTGACCCTGCGCATCGCGTACGGCTACCAGTAATCCGGTGTGATGCTGGTAGGTCTCGGTGAGGCGCGCCGGCAATGTCGCTGCCGGGCCTAGTGCAATGGTGCGTTCCACCAGCCGCATATTGTCTCGCAGCAGCGCATAGTCTTCGTCTGCGAAATGCCGGTCCATCGCGGTAAAGATCAACAGGCCAAGACCAAGCAGGACGCCTGCCGACGACAGCGAGAAGAACACGGTCAGGCGCGTGGTGAGTGAATGCCTGCGCATCACGCGGCGTCCTCGGGTTCTTCGAGCACATAGCCCATGCCACGCACGGTCTGGATCAGCTTCTGGTCGAACCCGTCATCGATCTTGGCGCGCAGGCGCCGGATGGCAACGTCGATCACATTGCTGTCGCTGTCAAAATTCATGTCCCAGATCTGCGAAGCAATCAGCGAGCGAGGCAGTACTTCGCCGCGCCGCCTTGCCAGTAGTTCGAGCAGCGCAAATTCCTTGTTGGTCAGGACGATCTTGCGTCCTGCGCGGGTGGCCCTCCTGCGCGCGAGATCGAGTACCAGGTCTCCCACCTCGATGCGGTCCACCGGCTGGTTGCCTGCGCCACGCCGCAACAGGGTCCGCACACGGGCGAGCAACTCGGAAAACGCAAACGGCTTGACCAGATAGTCGTCGGCTCCCAGTTCCAGACCCTTGACCCGGTCAGCCACGCTGTCTCGGGCGGTCAGGAACAGCACGGGCACGAAATTGTCAGCGGCGCGCAGGCGTTGCAGGATGCGCCAGCCATCGAGGTCGGGCAGCATCACATCCAGGATCAGGAGGTCATAGAGTCCGGTCGTCGCCATATGCAGGCCATCCTGGCCATTGCGTACCAGGTCCACGACAAAGCCGGCCTCGGACAGCCCCTGCCTGACGTAATCCCCCGTTTTTACCTCGTCCTCGACCACCAGCAACTTCATCGATCCCCCCGTCAAGACACGCATCCAGCCTCGCTTTCGGCCTTGTTTGCGGCATTGCCAGCCGCTGCGACGCCGCCAGTGTAAGTGGTGGCCGGAACATTACACGAACCTTACCGGAATGTAATGTTCGAGTAATTCCGAGGTTAGTCCGGTTTCACTAATCTGTGCCGGCTGCGCCATTCGGAGGCGCCAGAACGAGTGGGAAGAGGCAAAGGGAAGAGGAATTATCTGCATGCGATCGAAAACTGCAACCGGCGTGGTCCCGCCAAGGCCGCTGGGGCTCTCCAGGCGCCAATTTGTGCAAGGGCTGGCGGCCGGAGGCGTGCTGGGCGCGCTGGGTGGCTTTACGGAGGGCGCGTGGTCTCAATCCGCAGCCGCGCCGGCGAGCGCGGGTAGCGGCACCGCGCCTGTGCTGCGCGGAACCGAATTCGACCTCGTCATCGAAGACGCCGCCGTGAACTTCACCGGCAGGCCTGGCGTGGCGCAGACCATCAACGGGACCTTGCCTGGCCCCACGTTGCGCTGGCGCAAGGGTGACACGGTGACCATTCGCGTGACCAACCGGCTGCGCGAGCCGACGTCGATCCATTGGCACGGCATCATCCTGCCGTTCCAGATGGACGGGGTGCCGGGCATCAGCTTTGGCGGCATTGCTCCGGGCGAAACGTTTACCTATCGCTTCAAGGTCGAGCAAAGCGGCAGCTACTGGTATCACTCGCATTCGGGCTTCCAGGAAATGACTGGCGTTTACGGCGCCCTCATCATCGAAGGCGACGATGACCCGATACGTGTCGATCGGGAACACTCGGTGCTGTTGTCGGACTGGACTGACGAGGACCCGATGCGGATCCTGTCCAAACTCAAGATCCAGAGCGATTACTACAACTACAACCAGCCGACGGTTATCGATTTCTTCCGCGATGTATCCAACGACGGCATCAAGGCCGCGCTGGACAAGCGAAAGATGTGGAACCAGATGCGGATGAACCCGACCGATCTTGCCGATCTGTCGGGGGCAACGCTGACCTATCTCATGAATGGCGTAACGCCGTCCGGCAACTGGACCGGACTGTTCCGCCCAGGAGAAAGGGTTCGCCTGCGCTTTATCAACGGCGCGGGGAACACGTTCTACGACGTGCGCATTCCAGGACTCAAGCTCACAGTGGTGCAGGTTGACGGACAGAACATCGAACCCGTCACGGTCGACGAATTCCGCTTTGGGCCGGGGGAAACCTGCGACGTACTGGTAGAGCCATCCGACGAGGCGTACACCATCTTTGCGCAGACGATGGATCGCACCGGCTATGCGCGTGGCACGCTGGCGGCGAAGGAAGGACTCCAGGCGCCAGTGCCAGCGCTGGACCGCGTGGAATGGCTGACCATGGCCGACATGATGGGAAGCATGGACCACGGCAGCATGGGTCATGGCAGCATGCAGATGGACCATGCTGCGATGGGGCATGGCGCGATGCAGATGGACCATGGTCAGCACGGCATGGCCATGGATCACAGCATGCACACCATGGCCGCGACGAATCCGCTCAAGGTGCCGAGCACCACCGCACGCCATGCCAGGACTGAATACGGTGCCAGCACCGACATGCGCGTCGACATGGCGCGTACCAATCTGGACGATCCCGGTATTGGGCTGCGCAACAATGGCCGGCGCGTGCTGACGCTGGCAGACCAGCACACGATTGGCGGCGCCATGGATGCACGCGGGCCGGGTCGTGAAGTCGAACTGCACCTGACCGGCAATATGGAACGCTATAGCTGGTCGTTCGATGGCGTGGAGTTCGGCAAGTCGACGCCGATCTTTTTCAAGCATGGCGAGCGGCTGCGGGTCATCCTGCACAACGACACCATGATGACGCACCCGATGCACCTGCACGGCATGTGGAGCGAACTGGAAGCACCCGACGGGTCGTTCCAGGCCAGACGGCACACGATTCCGGTCCAGCCGGCACAACGCATCAGTTTCCTGGTCACCGCCGATGCGCTCGGCCGCTGGGCATGGCATTGCCACCTGATGATGCATATGGATGCCGGCATGTTCCGGGAAGTGGTGGTGGCCTGATGTCCGATTTCAAAGCAACTTCTCGCATGCATACCCGGAAGATGACGTTTCTTGCCGCGCTGCTGGTCGCCACGAGCGTGGTGCCGGCGTGGGCCCAGCACGCCCACGGCGATCATGGTGACCACAGCGATCATGGCGCCATGCAAGGCATGGACGGCATGGACGGCATGGAGATGCAGACCATGGACGGAGGTCAAATCCAGACCATGGAAGATGCGGCCCCGCCGCCGCCGATGGACCATGGCGACATGAAGATGCAGGGCGGCAAGGCGCCGCCAGACGCACGGGATCCGAACGCCTACTCGGGCGGCTATCAATTGGGCGTCGGACAATATGCGCTAGGCCCGCATCGCCAGCTTCATATGGCGGACGAGCACCTGTTCGCATCGGTGCTGGTCGACCGGCTCGAATGGACGCACGGTAGCGACAGCAATGCCGCATCGTACGAGGCGCAAGCCTGGTTCGGGAGTACCTACAACAAGTTCGTGATCAAGGCCGAAGGCGAAGCCGAGAAAGGGAGGGTGCACGAGGCCCGTACCGAACTGTTGTGGGGCCATGCGGTTGCCACGTACTGGGACACGCAGCTTGGTTTCCGCAACGATGCGGGCTATGGGCGTCCGGCCCGCAACTGGCTCGCATTCGGCGTGCAAGGGTTGGCACCGTACTGGTTTGAAGTTGATGCGACCGGCTATGTCGGCACGGAAGGCCGCACGGCACTACGTTTGTCCGCGGAGTACGAGTTGCTGATCACCCAGCGCCTGATCCTGCAGCCGCGTATCGAGGCCAATCTGTATGGCAAGAACGATCCGGCCGTGGGTATCGGCAGCGGCCTGTCCAATGGCGCGGTCGGGATCCGGCTGCGCTACGAAATCAACCGACAGTTCGCCCCGTATGTCGGGGTCGAACGGTACCAGACGTTCGGCAACACAGCCGATATGATCCGCGCATCGGGCGGCCGCAGTGGCGAGACCCGGTTTGTTGCCGGCGTACGTATGTGGTTCTGATAGTTCAATTCGCAATATCGAAGGAAATTCAATGAAATCCGTTATCTCCATCGCCAGGCCTTTGCTGGTCGCCGCAACGCTCGTTGCCAGTGCCGCTGCATTGGCGCATCCGAAGCTGGTCAGTTCCACACCGGCCGATGGCGCGGAAGGGCCCGCACCGCAGAAGATCGACCTGCAGTTCTCTGAGACGCTGACCCGGCAATTCTCCGGTGCCAATCTTGTCATGACCGGCATGCCAGGGATGAGCGATCATCCGCCCATGAAGATTGCCGCCGCGGTCTCGGGGTCAGACGATCCCAAGACGATGGTCATTACGCCCAAGAGCCCGCTGGTACCCGGAAGCTATCGCGTGGAATGGCGCGCAGTCTCGTCTGATACCCACCCGGTCAGCGGCACGGTCAACTTCAAGGTGAAGTGAGCCCATGCAGGTCGAATGGCTCAATGTGCTGGTGCGCTTCCTGCTGTATCTGGACTTGATGCTGGTATTCGGCCTGCCGCTGTTTGCGGGCCTTTCGCTACGGCGTGGTGAACTGCGCTCGCCAGTGGCCCGCCGGCTCATTGGCTGGACGGCTTCCGCAGGCATTGCCGGCATGGTGCTGTCGGCCATTGGCATGGCCGTGATGGCCAAAGCCATGACTGGCGCAGCCAGCTATTCAGAGCTGACGGCCCATGTCTTCGAGATGATGATTACGGGGACGGCCTTTGGGCTGGCGTGGGCGGGTCGCCTGATCGCGTTGACCCTCGGCATCACCGCCGTGATCGCATTACGCAAGTGGCCGCATATACGGCTGCCGGTCCTGGGCATCACCGGCGCGGTGGCACTGTCCACGTTGGCCTGGGCAGGTCATGGGGCCATGGATGATAGTGCTGGGTCTACGATCCATCTGTTCCATTTGTTCGTGGACATCGCGCATCTGCTGGCGGCCGGCGCGTGGATCGGCGCGCTGGTGGCGTTCGTGTTGCTCGGCAGGGCCGTGCGAGCCGGCAGCGCTTCGTCGATGCTACTGGCGCGGACCGCGCATGACTTCGCGCGCCTGGGCAGCATCATCGTGGCGACCCTGGTCGCCACCGGCACCGCGAACTATTGGCTGATCGCCGGCCTTCCTTCCATTGCAGCGGCGCGTTCTCCCTATGGCATGCTGCTGCTCGCCAAGCTTGGGATATTTACCACCATGCTCGGCATGGCCGCGCTGAACCGGTATCGCCTCGTGCCGAGGCTTGCGGCGGAAATCCACGCCGCTACAACGTACGGCGCCGTCCGTGCGTTGCGCAAAAGTCTGCTGGTCGAACTGGCGATCGGTCTGTGTGTACTCCTGGCGGTGGCGCTGCTGGGTGTGCTGTCTCCCGAGGGCTAGATCTGGTTGGCCTGGCCTAAGACTTCACGAGTTCGAAGTCCGGCATCTTGAACGTCTTCCGATTCATGGCCTCGGTGGCGCCATAGAAGCGCATGGTCGGCATGGGGCGCTTGCCCTCGGTCGGGATCCAGTTGGATTCCAGACCGACCGGTGCCGTCGGTCCGACATAGATGGTCACCCCGCCGTCGGGGTTGCGCTTCATCTTGTCCAGGTCGTAGGAAGACAGCGTGGTGCGGTTCGAGTCGCTGTAGATGAAGGAGAAGGTCGCGTGATCGTAGACCGTGAGCGCCCAGAACTGCCGCACCGGCATGTCGCGCGGTACATCCACCTTGTACAGCTTGCCCGGCTCGAGCAGCTTGCCATCCTTGTCGGCCAGGGCAACCATATAGTGCGTGGCCGGGGCGTCGCTGAGTTCCTTGGGCATGTAGGTGCACCAGAAATACTCTGCGGCGCGCTCTATCAGGTCGATGCGATCGTCGTAGGTGAAGGTGAAGCGACGGTTGGCGTCGCTCTGCAGCAGTGATACGTAATGTCGGTCCGGCCAGTAGACACGCTTCACCAGTTCCGTATCGAACCACTGCTGCAGGAAGAACCAGGCATCGATGGCAGCCTGACGCATGGCGCGCTTCGCCGTGTCGTCTGGGGTGAACGGCTTGCCTTTCTGGATGCCAAGTGAGGTCAGCATCCCCATCATGACCTTGTCGTGTTCCCTTACCGGCTCGACGCTCATGATGGCGTGCATGTCTTCGAAGTGCCGTTCGTCGTAAAACGGCAAGGTCGGGTAGCGCTGGTTGGCCGGATCGACGAAGCGCTGGCGCGGCGGGCTGGCGGCTTCGGAAAGATAGTACATGTGCAGCTTTTGCGCGTAATGGTAAGCGTCCTCCACGGACTTGCCGGGCGCACGCACCGAGCGGAAGGCCAGGGCGATGCGGTAGTTCGGCGACGGCACGTGGATATAGCCTTTCGGAATGGCGTCCTTGTAGCCTGGTGGCGTGAAAAGGTATTTTCCGCCTTTGCCCTTGTCGAGCCCGGCAGGCCCCACATCGGCAATCGTGAACTGCCAGGCGTCCACCACCTGTCCGTAGAGACTACCGTCGGGCCCTGCCTTTGGCACTTCCAGGACTACCGGCCCCTTGCGCAAGTCCGTGTACGCGGCGATATAAGGTGTCGAACTGTTGGCGGTAATGGCTTCCAGGCGCGGTGTTGCCGGGGCCGAGTACGTGATGATGTCGTTGTCCTTGAGGCCCAGGTCCGCAAACGCTGCCCGGCGGAAGGAATAGATCGCGATCGCTGGCATGTTCCACAGCACCGCTTCAAAGGCCCGGTGATACTTGATCTGGTAGTCAAAATCCTTGACCGATGGCATGGCGCCCGGTGGTGGTTGCCCGCCCAATGGTTCGCGCGTTGCCCGCGCGCCAGCCGTGCTGGCGGCCTGCGCATCCGGTTGTGAACCGGCTGATGCCGCGGCAGTTGCAGAATTGGCGGCAAGCGTGCCACTGGCGGCGGAAATCAGGAACTGGCGTCGATCCATGGCGGTAGCGTACCTTTTCAGATCCGGTCGATTCGGGATGGCGGCTCGTGTTACTTGCCGGCACGCTCGAACTGCGGGAGTTTCCAGGTTCCGGAGATGACGGATTCCCTGGGCTGATAGATGCGGAGGATCGCGTAGAAAGGCCCATTGGGCGATGGCAGCCAGTTGATGCCCTCTGCTGGCCGCCGCGGCGAAACGGTGACCGAGAAACTGCCGTCGGCATTCTTGCGGATGCCGGCGGTGTCGCTGCCGAACTTGTAGCGGCTTAGCGGGTTCTCGATCAGCATCTTGGTCTTGGCGTCATAGATCGTCAGCGACCAGAAGGCATCGCTCGGAGGCTCGCTCGCGAAGCGCACCACGTAATCGTTAGCCCCGTCGAGTGTTTGCCCCGCCTGATCCGTGTAGCGCAGCGGATAGACCGCTTCCTTTTCTCCCTGTCCGCCGAGGTAGGGGCCTGCCACGACTGCGCGTAACGGATAGTTGTACCCGAAGCTGTCGAGTCCGAACACGTAGTTCCAGCCTTGACGAACTTCCGATGACTGCGCGACGGCCGAGACCGGAATCAGTGGCGCATCGTTGATGGCCCGCGCCAGTCCCTTGCGCTGGTTGTCATTGAGTCTGGCAGGGTCGAAGCCCTTTTCCGTCAGGCCGATCCGGGCAAACTGCTCGGCGAGCCCCTTGTCCTCGATGCGTATCGGGTTGTCTTTCAATACCGCGCCAAGGTGGCGGTAGAAGCCAAGCGGATCGTTGCCGATATCCGGGAGCGGTGCCAACGTGGCAGCCGGCGCCTTCCAGTCTTTCTTGCCTGCGGCGGACAGGGGACGAAGATCAAACGCATCCTGCAAGGCACGAATCTTCTTCATGTCTTCGCCCGGGGAAACACGCATGCGCCCCCACAGCCATACCTTGCTTGTCTTGATGTCCAGGCGCTTGACGCCGGCCGGAAGGGTGCCGCGCCATCCTGGCGCCACCAGTGCGAAGCGACCGGCCTTGGTGCCCGTAACGCGGCGGCCGATGTAGTGCTCCAGCTCCTGCCACATGTTGAAGGTGTCCACGACGTAGTAGCGCCCTGCCGTGTCGGGTACGGAAAGGATGTAGGGCTCACGGGACAGATCCACGACCGCGCTCAGATATGTGGTGTCGTTGTTTGCGGTCGGCATATCCAGTGCCGATGGCGTGGCCAGCGCGCGTGCCCATCCGAGCTGGTTCAACGGTGCCCGATAGCTGGTATCGGGCTTGGGATTCGGTACATCCGTGTACTCGCGAGCCACGCGCTCCATCCTGACCAGTGGATAGCCCCATACATAAGCCGACAGGCCAAGCTGGTAGGCATCGTACTCGGCGCCCTTTGCCACGTTCTCCGGTGTTCCTGCAGTTTCAAGCAAGGGATCGGGCCAATCCTTTGCATGGCTCGCCGGGACAAGCCCACACAGGATCGCCGCCACCAGGCATTGCCGAGTGCGTTTGAAGAAGTACGTCATCCGTTTCTCCATCGATAAAGAAACCGGGCGGTGAGACCATCCCGTGCCTGCAAGAACCAGGGGCACGGTCTGACACGGTTTTATCTGACGGAGTATGCCGAGCCGAACCGGGGTAAGCCACTGTAAATGCCGCTGGCATCCCTTTTTACGCAAAGATTCAGATCGGCTCTGAAATATTTCATCTCGTCTTGAGTCCGCTCGTTGAATCTGCCTGAGTCCGCCGCGATTCAGATCGGAAACTGCGTGGTCGACAACACTTGCTTGAGCACCATGAACGAGCGGATCTGACGCACGCCCGGCAGATAGAGCAGTTGTTCCGCATGTAGCCGGTTGAAGCTGTCGCTGTCCTTCGTGCGTACCAGCATGAAGTAGTCGAACTCGCCAGTCACCACATGGCATTCCATGCAGCCCGAGACCTGCTGGGCAGCGGTTTCGAACTGCGCGAAAGACTCCGGCGTGGAGCGATCCAGCACCACGCCAATCATCACCAGCATTCCCGCATCGAGCGCATTCGGATTCAGCAGCGCCACGATGCCGCGGATCAGACCCATTTCCTTCAGACGTTCCACGCGCCGCAGGCACGCGGGCGGGCTCAGGTTGACCTTGGCCGCCAGCGCCACGTTGGAAATCGATGCGTCCTGTTGCAGCGCACGCAGGATGGCTTTGTCGGCACGATCGAGGGTCTCGATGTGCGGCGTAGTCACCGTATTCGATGGTGTCGAAGGTGGTGCATGCGGTGGTGCATCCGGGCCGGATTTGGTGCGAAATTTTGTTTCTTTCATGGGGTTTGAGAAAGAATTTTTGAAGTTATAAGGCTTGTTGTTCCTTTTAATAGTGTTCAAAAGACCGATTTTTTGCAAGCACGTTTCGTGAGTTTTTTCTTAGGATTGAGCCCATCGCAACATCGATCTGCCCCTCGCACGGCAACCTGCGCGGCGCGGCACATCGGTGACGGGATACGCCCCTCAACCCTGGAGTTGCCACCATGAATCTCAAGCGTTTCGCTCGCCATCCCCTGACGTTCGGACCTACCCCGATCCAGCCTCTGAAACGCCTGTCCGCGCACCTGGGCGGCAAGGTGGAGCTGTATGCCAAGCGCGAAGACTGCAATAGCGGCCTGGCCTTCGGCGGCAACAAGACCCGCAAGCTCGAATACCTGATTCCAGACGCGCTGGCGCAGGGCTGCGACACGCTGGTGTCGATCGGTGGCATCCAGTCGAACCAGACGCGCCAGGTAGCAGCCGTGGCCGCACACCTTGGCCTGAAGTGCGTGCTGGTGCAGGAGAACTGGGTCAACTACGCCGATGCAGTATATGACCGCGTGGGCAATATCCAGCTGTCGCGCATGATGGGTGCCGACGTGCGACTGGTGGCCGATGGTTTCGATATCGGCATCCGCAAGAGCTGGGAAGACGCCATGGAAAGCGTGCGCAAGGAGGGCGGCAAGCCGTATCCGATCCCGGCCGGTTGCTCGGAGCATCCGTTGGGCGGCCTGGGCTTTGTCGGGTTTGCCGAGGAAGTCCGTGCGCAGGAAGCCGAACTGGGCTTCAAGTTCGACTACATCGTGGTGTGCTCGGTCACGGGCAGCACGCAGGCGGGCATGGTGGTGGGCTTTGCGGACGATGGCCGCGCCGATCGCGTGATCGGTATCGACGCATCGGCCAAGCCCGAGCAGACACGCGCGCAGATCCTGCGTATCGCCAAGCATACGGCCGGCCTGGTCGAACTCGACCGCGATATCGTCGATGCCGACGTGGTGCTCGATACCCGTTACGCTGGCCCCGAGTATGGTCTGCCGTCCGCAGGCACGATGGAAGCAATCCGCATGTGCGCGAAGTTCGAAGGCATGATGACCGACCCTGTCTACGAAGGAAAGTCGATGCACGGCATGATCGACATGGTGCAGCGGGGCGAATTCCCGGCCGGCTCGCGCGTGCTGTATGCCCATCTGGGCGGCGCACCTGCACTGAGCGCCTACAGCTTCCTGTTCCGCAACGGCTGAGCGCGCCAGCGCCGTCGTCGTGCACGTATCCGCGCCGGCACTGACCGCCGGTGCGGTGGTCTCGCTTCGCTTCATGTTCGTTTCACGCAGGGGAACGCAAATGATTGCCTCGCTACGGAAGGGGTTTCTACGGACGATCATGGCGACGGCCAGCGTGTGCGCGCTGCCGGCCATGGCCATGCTTGCCGCTCATGCGGCCAATAGCCACGCGGCGAGCTACCCGACGCGGCCCGTGGTGCTGGTGGTGCCGTTTCCGGCCGGCGGCGCGGTAGACATCATCGGGCGGCTGGTTGGCAAATCGCTTGGCGATGCGCTGGGCCAGCCGGTCGTGATCGAGAACCGCGCCGGAGCCGGCACGATTGTCGGCGCGGGATACGTGGCCAAGGCTGCGGCCGACGGCTACACACTGCTGATCAGCTCCGGATCGACGTTCACCGTCAATCCGGCCATCAATGCCAGCCTGCCGTACGATCCGGTGAAAAGCTTCGAGCCGGTGGGGCTGGTGGCCCGTGTGCCATTGATCGTGGTCGCCAACCGGTCGGTACCGGTAGACAACCTGCCGCAGATGGTCAGTGCGGTCAATGCAGCGCCGGGCAAGTATGTCTATGGTTCCTTTGGTAGCGGCACCACCGGGCACTTTGCCGGCGAGTTGCTGCTGAGTGCCACGGGCATGAAGATGCAACACATTCCGTACAAGGGCAGCGCACCGGCCATAGCCGACCTGATTGGCGGGCAGATTCCGTTTTCGATCGACACCGTGGCCGCTTCGCTGCCGCATATCCGCAGCGGCAAGATCAAGGCGATTGCGGTAACTGGCGCCACGCGCGCTTCGTTGTTGCCCGAGGTGCCCACGGTGGCGGAAGCTGGCTATCCCGGTTTCGATGCCGATTCATGGGTGGCCATTGCGGCGCCACGCGGCTTGCCCGCCGATGTCCGGGCCAGGCTGGACAGTGCGCTGGCACAGGCGATGAAGGACCCCGAGGTGCGGCAGAAATTGCTGGCTAATGGACTGGAACACAAATACGCGGCTGGGGAGCAGGTCAGTGCAATGATCGACCGGGAATTGCCGCGCATGCGCACGATTGCGCAGAAGTCCGGTATCCAGGCCAACTGATTTTGCTGCGTCACCACGACTAGACTGAAACTGGCTGGGCCGGACCCAGCCTGAACCGCGCAGGAGACACTCGATGGAACAGCATGACCGCTTCGGTGCAGCCGCGCAGGCGCTGCACGCCCAGGCAGATCCGCAGGAGCTTCAGGAATGGTGCGATGCGCTCGATGGCGTGCTGTCGGCGTGGGGTGCGGAGCGGGGCCGCGAGCGTGCCTGCGAAATCCTCGATGCACTGTTGGCCCACGCGCGCGAGCGGCGCCTGGCATGGCGTCCGGCGCAGGTCACGCCGTATCTGAACACGGTGCCGGTGGAAGACCAGCCCGCCTATCCGGGCGACCTGGCGATCGAGCAGCGGCTGTCGGCCATCCTGCGCTGGAACGCGCTGGCCATGGTGGTACGTGCCAATCGCGCGCATGGCGAACTCGGCGGTCATATCGCCAGTTATGCGTCGGCCGCGGATCTGTTCGAGGTGGGATACCAGCATTTCTTCCGCGGTAATGCTGCACCTCACGGTGCCGACCTGGTTTTCTTCCAGCCGCATTCGGCGCCTGGCGTCTATGCGCGCGCGTTTCTGGAAGGGCGGCTCGATGAGTCGGCGCTGTGTCACTACCGCCAGGAACTGGTGGCCGAAGCGCAGGGGCTGCGCGGCCTGAGCTCGTATCCCCATCCATACCTGATGCCGGATTTCTGGCAGTTTCCCACCGGCTCGATGGGCATTGGCCCACTCAACGCGATTTATCAGGCGCGCTTCATGCGCTACCTGCAGAACCGGGGCCTTTGCGAGACCGGTGGACGTCGCGTGTGGGGCTTCTTTGGCGATGGCGAGATGGATGAGCCCGAATCGGTCGCGGCACTGACGCTTGCCGCGCGCGAACAGCTCGACAACTGCACCTTCGTGATCAATTGCAATCTGCAGCGGCTCGATGGTCCGGTGCGCGGCAATGGGCGCATCGTCGACGAACTGGAGGCGCTGTTCGCCGGCGCAGGCTGGCATGTGGTCAAGTGCCTGTGGGGCTCGGAATGGGATGCATTGCTGGCCCGCGACCACAACCATGCGATCAGCCGTGCGTTTGCCCAGACGCTTGATGGCGAGTTCCAGACCTTGTCCGCCAATGACGGAACGTTCAACCGCGCCCACTTCTTCAGCAAGACCCCTGAGCTGCGTGCGTTGGTGGCGCATCTATCCGATGCGCAGATCGACCAGTTGCGCCGGGGCGGCCATGACCCCGTCAAGATCCATGCGGCATTTGCCGAGGCCGCGCGCTGCAAGGGCCGGCCCGCCGTGGTGCTGGCCATGACGATGAAGGGCTACGGCATGGGCACCATCGCGCAGGGCCGCATGACCACCCACCAGCAGAAGAAGCTGAGCCAGGCCGACCTGATGGCGTTCCGCGACCGTTTCCGTTTGCCGCTGTCGGACCAGCAGGTCATGGATGCCGCGTTCTACCGGCCGCCCGAGGACAGCCCCGAAATGCAATATCTGCAGGCGCGCCGCGCCGAACTGGGCGGCTATCTGCCGGTGCGCAGTGCCAGTGGCGCCGCCTTGGCGGTGCCCGGCCTGGAAGCTACCGCCGCCTTCGCGCTCCATGCCGATGGCAAGGCGATGAGCTCGACCATGGCGCTGGTGCGGCAGCTTGGCGCGTTGCTCAAGGATCCGGTGCTGGGGCCGCGTATCGTCCCGATCGTTGCCGACGAGGCCCGTACGTTCGGCATGGCTGGCTTGTTCCGGCAGGTTGGCATCTATGCGCCATTTGGCCAGCTGTACCAGCCGGAAGACTCGGCGTCGATGCTGTCGTACCGCGAAACGCGCGACGGCCAGATCCTGGAGGAGGGGATTACCGAGGCGGGTGCGCTGTCGTCGTGGACCGCGGCGGCCACCAGCTATGCCACGCATGGCCTGCCGATGCTGCCGTTCTATATCTACTACAGCATGTTTGGCTTCCAGCGCGTGGGCGACCTGATCTGGGCGGCCGCCGACCAGCGCGCCCGAGGCTTCCTGGTGGGGGCCACGTCGGGACGCACCACGCTCGGCGGTGAAGGGCTCCAGCATCAGGACGGAAGCAGCCATCTTGCAGCCGCCACCATCCCGAACTGCCGCGCCTATGATCCCGCGTTCGCAGGCGAACTGGCGGTCATTGTCGACCACGGCATGCGCCGCATGCTCGAGCAGCAGGCCGACGAGTTCTACTACCTGACCGTGACCAACGAGGCGGTGGAGAACCCGAGCCTGCCACCGGAAGCGCATGAAGGCGTGGTACGCGGTATCTACCTGCACCGTCGGGGCGGCGATTTTGCCCATCGGGTGCAGCTGTTTGGCAGCGGCGCCATCATGGGCGAAGTGCTCAAGGCCGCGCGGCAGCTCGAACAAACGCATGGTATCGGTGCCGATGTATGGAGTGTCACCAGCTATATAGAGCTTGCGCGCGAGGGCGCCGACTGTGAACAGCAGTGGCGGCATGGCAAGGGACCCGCTGACCAAAGCTGGCTGGGCCGGCAGTTGCAGCGCAGCGTTGGACCGATCATCGCCGCCACCGACTATGTACGTGCACTGCCGGAACTGGTGCGTGCCTTCCTGCCGGCCGGAAGGCGCTACGTGACGTTGGGTACCGACGGCTTTGGCCGCAGCGATTCGCGCGCGGCGTTGCGGCGTCATTTCGAGGTGGATGCCGCGGCGATCGTGCAGGCCAGCCTGCGTGCCGTGGAGGAAATCGTGGCCGAGGAAACGGTCTCGGAGCGGCGGCACCTGGCCGACGTGATCGCCTTGGCATCGATATGACCCGCGCTTGATCCGAAGTTGATCCGAGGTTGATCCACCGCTGACGCGCGGAGCGGTTCGGCACCAAGGCCGCGCGTCGCGCACCGTGCTGGGGAGTCATGGCGCGCTGCATGCCCGATTTTCGCGCGTCGGGTGCGGCTTTTTGCCGACAAATCTTGCATACAAGCATGGCATACCACTTGCTCAAGTGGTTGCCGTGACCGAAACCACCGACAAATCTCCCGCTGACATTGCCAATCGCATCACCGAGGCGATGCTTGGCCAGAAACTGCTTCCCGGCTCGCGCCTGGGCGAGCAGGAGCTTGCCGCGCTATTTGGCGTGAGCCGCACGCTGGTGCGTGAAGCACTGATGCGCCTGGCCGCACGTGGCATGGTGACCGTCAGTTCGCGGCGCGGCTGGTTCCTGGTGGAACCGAGCGCCGATGACATCCGTGCCGCCTTTGATGCGCGCCGCATCATTGAAACCGGATTGCTGCGCGAAGTCAGTGTGGACCGGCCGCCAAGCGTCCAGGCGATCCATTCGCTCAAGGTTCATATCGCCCGTGAAAAGGCCGCGCTCGATGGCGACGACGCCAGCGTACGCAGCTTCCTGCTGGGCGATTTCCACGTCTGCCTGTGTGCCTCGCTTGGCTATGGCCTGCTCACCGATACGTTGCGTGACCTCACCGCGCGCACCACGCTGGTAGCCAGCCGCAACCAGTCTGCCGCCGATGCCGGACGCTCATGCAGCCAGCATGAAGATATCGTCAACGCGCTGGCCGATGGCGATGGCGCGCTGGCCGCACGCCTGATGGCCGACCACCTGGGCGAAGTCCATACGAGCCTCGATGCCGTGCCGCCCATCGATCCGCTCGCGCACCTGCGCCACGCACTGGCGCCAGTGGACCCGCAACGCGTATCAACCTCCGTTTTCCCGTCCGGGGATCTGTCCCCGAACCCATCCACTCCCTCTCGAAGCTAAGGAAACTCGCGATGTTCCACGTCAACGCCCTCAAGAAGTTTTCCCGTCGTGGCCTGATGGTCGCCATGCTGGCCGGTCTGTGCGTGACGGCCTTGCCGAAGCTGGGCCATGCCGACACGCTTGCGGACGTCACCAAGGCTGGCGTATTGCGCGTGGCCGTGCCGCAGGACTTCCCGCCGTTTGGTTCGGTTGGCGCCGACATGGCACCGCAAGGCCTCGATATCGACGTGGCCGCGCTGGTGGCCAAGAAGATGGGCGTCAAGCTGCAACTGGTGCCGGTGACCAGCACCAACCGCGTGCCGTACCTGCAGACGCGCAAGGTCGACCTGGTGATTTCGAGCATGGGCAAGAACCCCGAGCGCGAGAAAGTGCTCGATTTCTCCGAAGCCTACGCGCCGTTCTTCAACGGCGTGTTTGGTCCAGCCGACCTGCCGGTCAAGAGCGCGGCCGATCTGGCCGGCAAGACCGTGGGTGTTACGCGTGGCGCCGTGGAAGACCTGGAACTGAGCAAGATTGCGCCGGCCAGCGCCACCATCAAGCGCTATGAAGACAACAACGCCACGATCTCGGCGTTCCTGTCCGGTCAGGTGCAACTGATTGCCACGGGCAACGTGGTGGCATCGGCGCTGATCGCCAAGCATCCGCCCAAGGCACCGGAAACCAAGTTCCTGATCAAGAACTCGCCGTGCTTTATCGGCATGAACAAGGGCGAGAAGGCGCTGCAGGACAAGGTCAATGCGATCCTGGCGGAGTCGAAGAAGGACGGTTCGCTGAACTCGCTGTCGATCAAGTGGCTGCTGCGTCCGCTGCCGGCACAACTCTGATACGCGCCGTCACCGGGTTGAAGCATGGCTTACCAGTTCGATTTCCTGTCGGTGCTTGACTACACCGATGTGCTGCTCAAGGGCATTGCCGTCACCGCGCAACTCACGCTTACGGGCGGCGTGCTGGGCGTGGCGGTGGCCGTGGCCGGTGCCTGGGCCAAGACCCAGGGGCCGGCCTGGCTGCGCACCGTGGTCAGCGCCTATGTGGAGCTGATCAGGAACACGCCGTTCCTGATCCAGCTGTTCTTCATCTTCTTCGGGCTACCGAGCCTGGGCGTGCATCTGCCCGAGATGCTGGCGGCGTCGCTGGCCATGGTCATCAACCTGGGCGCATACGGCACCGAGATCGTTCGCGCCGGGCTGGCCGCCACGCCGCGCGGGCAGTTCGAGGCCGGCGCGAGCCTGGCCATGTCGCCGTTCCAGGTATTCCGTCACGTGGTGCTGCGCCCCGCGTTGCAGAAGATCTGGCCGGCGTTGTCCAGCCAGATCGTGATCGTGATGCTGGGGTCGGCGGTCTGCTCGCAGATCGCGGCGCAAGACCTGACCTATGCGGCCAACTTTATCCAGGGGCGCAACTTCCGCGCCTTCGAGGTGTATCTGGTCAGCACCACGATCTACCTGCTACTGGCGCTGGTGTTGCGGCAACTGCTGCGCGGCATCGGGCGGCAGCTTTTTGCACGGAGCGTCCGATGATCGAGTTCTCAACCTGGGACATCGTCCGCAACCTGTTACTGGCTGCGCGCTGGACCGTGCTGCTGTCGCTGGTGGCTTTCGTGGGCGGTGGCATTGTGGGGCTGCTGGTGCTGCTGATGCGCACCAGCAAGCGCCCGATGCTACGCCGCGCAACGTGGGCCTATATCGAGATCTTCCAGGGCACGCCACTGCTGATGCAGTTGTTCCTGGCGTTCTTCGGGCTGGCGCTGTTCGGCATCGAAGTGCCTGCATGGCTCGCCGCCGGACTGGCGCTGACATTGTGGACCGCGGCGTTCCTGGCCGAGATCTGGCGCGGCTGCGTCGAGGCCATTCCACGTGGCCAGTGGGAAGCGTCGGGCAGCCTGGCCATGAACTATGTGCAGCAGATGCGCCACGTGATCCTGCCGCAGGCGTTGCGCATCGCCGTGGCACCCACCGTCGGCTTTGGCGTGCAGGTCGTCAAGGGCACCGCGCTGGCATCGATCATCGGCTTTACCGAGCTGTCCAAGGCGGGGACCATGATCGTCAACGCCACATTCCAACCGTTCACCGTGTATGCCGCCGTGGCGCTGATGTACTTCGCGCTGTGCTGGCCGCTTTCGCAATACAGCAAACTGCTGGAGAGGAAATTCCATGCCGCTCATCGCCATTGACCAGGTCCGCAAGTCGTTCGGCAGCAATCAAGTCCTGAAGGGCGTATCCCTCTCGGTGGAGCCGGGCGAAGTCATTGCCATCATCGGCAAGAGCGGTTCGGGCAAGAGTACGTTGCTACGTTGCATCAACGGGCTGGAGACCATCGACTCCGGTGCGATTACCGTGGCCGGCGCGCACCTGGCCGACAGCGAACTGCAACTGCGCGCGCTGCGGCTGAAAGTGGGCATGATCTTCCAGCAGTTCAACCTGTTTCCGCACCTGAGCGCGGGGCGCAACGTGATGCTGTCGCCAATGGTGGTCAAGGGCGTGCCGGAGTCGCGGGCCCGTGAACTGGCCGAGGAGAATCTGGCACGGGTGGGCTTGTCCGCCAAGTTCGACGCGTATCCGGATCAGCTGTCCGGTGGACAACAGCAGCGTGTGGCCATTGCACGTGCGTTGGCCATGCAGCCGACTGCCTTGCTGTGCGACGAGATTACCTCGGCGCTGGATCCCGAGCTCGTGAACGAAGTGCTGCAGGTGGTGCGCGGCCTGGCTTCCGATGGCATGACCTTGCTGATGGTGACGCACGAAATGCGCTTCGCACGTGAGGTGTGTGACCGCGTGGTCTTCATGCACCAGGGCAAGGTGCATGAGATCGGCGCGCCCGATGAGGTATTCGCCCGGCCGCAGACGCCGGAGTTGCAGCAGTTCCTGGGGATGGTGGAGGCGGTGGCCTGATCTCTGCCGATGCGCACGGCCCGTCAGGCGGATCGCTGATCTGCCGTGCGCCATTCGGCCCATTGCCACGACAGCAACGCTGGCACGCCAAAGCCAATCTCACGTGCCCGCTTGACCAGCGCCAGCGCGAGCGAGGTTGGCGCATCGATGCCGCAGGTCGTTCCCAGCACCACGAGCACCGCTTCCTGCACCCCCAGTCCGGCGGGAATGAAGAACGCCATCTGGCGCGCAGCCAGCGTCAATGCTTCGATGGCCAGTGCCGCACCAAAGCCGACCGGATGCCCAAGCAGCGACAGCCCCCACCAGACTTCCAGTGTCCCCACCACCAGTCCGGCCACCTGCCAGGCCAGCGTGCGCAACAGCATGCGATAGCGCTGGCATAGCGCGCGGATCTGCGCATCCAGACGGACGCCGTCGATCACCGCCGCCATACGGTGCTGGTCGCCCAGCATGCGTTGCGCGAAGGTCTCGATTCGCGTGAACCATGTACCGTGCCGCAACGCATAGGCAAACAATCCGGGTCCCGGAAGCGACAGCAACAAGCCAACCGCGATCAGCCAGCCATGGTCACTGACTCGCGTGGTCGATACCAGCAGCAACACGCCAGCCAGCGCGAACAGATAGTGCGCAAACATCGTCACCATTACCTCAATTACGACGCTGGCCGTGACGGTGGTGTTGTCGGGCACACGGCGCCACGCCAGGCGGATGCCTACGAGTTCGCCGCCGACACCAGCCGTCGGCAGCAGTCGCGTCACGGCCTCGCGTACGGTGGCGACCCATAGCAGGTATCCGGTGCCCGCCTTCCCGGTCGGGTCGGAAGGTGCCAGCAAGGTGCGCCAACCGCGCGCGTCGAGCCACAACGCGGCGAGATGGATCGGCGCGAGCCACAGTAAGGGCCAGCCCGCGCGTTCGAGGATCTGGCCAACTTCGACGAAGCCCTCCATCGCCACGACGATGGTAAGGAGCAGCAGTCCGAGTAGTGCGCCTAGCAAGCCCAGACGCTTCATGGACATGCGGCCTGAAGGTCGATAAAGCTGCCACGTCTTGGCGCGGCCCGTTCCGCCGCGGCACGCACACGCGGCGAGAGCAGCGCTGCAAGCTCATCGGCGTGGCGATAGTCGGGCATCGATGCACCAATGCGTGCGCCCGAGGTCACGGCCGGATGGAGATACAACTCGACGGCACCGTTGGGTAAATGGTCGAGCGCCGCAAGCAAGGCGGCTTCGTCCATCGCGCCGCTGGCCGAGAGGCCGAGCACGAAGTCGTTGTGGGCGATACCTGCGCGATGCAGGCGCCGGCGTAGCAACGCCAGCCATGGTCGCAGGTACAAGGGGCCACCGGCCTCGCGCGGCAGGCGCATGGCGCGTAGTCCGTACTCGCGGCCGATGCGCAGGATCAGGCCGAGCACAGTCGGATGCAGATGAAAATGCTTGTGCGCGTTCACGTGATCCAGTGCCAGTCCGGTCTGCGCGAACGCCTCGAACTGCGCGCGTATCTCTGCCGCCAGTTGCTTGCGGACCCGAGGCTGGAAGAAGAAGCGAAAGCTGTGCCGCACCATGGCCTCGTCGAAGCGGCCATCGATATCGACGAGGTCGGGTATCGCTTCCCATGGCAATGCAGACCAGCCATCGGTCAGTACCAGATGCAGGCCCACGCGCAATCCGGGCAGCCGGTGGGCACGCGCCACGGCATCGGCCGTGGCGGGGGCACTGACCATCAGGCTGGCCGCGTTGAGGATCCCTTCGAGATGTGCCTGCTCCACTGCGGCGTTGACATCGCGATGCAGGCCGAAGTCATCGGCGGTGACGATCAGCAATTGACAGCTGGTCATCGATCAGGCCTCGTGGGAACGCAGGAAGCGGAAAAATTCCACGCCTTCGCGCAGGCGGCGTTTGGTCATGCTCCAGCTACCCATCATCTCCCTGACGATTTCGTAGATCTTGCTCGGCCGGAAGTAAAAGCGCCTGTAGAACGTCTCCACACCGTGATAGATCTCCTCCCGGCTCAGGTGCGGATAGCTGAGGGCGGCCAGTTGCACGCCCTTGTCGTTGACAAGATGAATCACCTTGTTGTCTTCGAGCCAGCCGTTGTCCACGGCCTGCCGGTACAGCGTGGTACCCGGATACGGGGCCGCCAGCGATACCTGGATCGTGTGGGGATTGATTTCCTTGGCGTACGCGATGGTTTTCTCGATGGTCTCGCGGGTCTCGCCGGGCAGGCCCAGGATAAACGTGCCGTGGATCTGGATGCCAAGTTTGCGGCAATCTTCGGTAAAGCGACGCGCAATATCGGTACGCAGGCCTTTCTTGATATTGAGCAGGATCTGGTCGTCGCCCGACTCATAGCCCACCAGCAGCAGGCGCAAGCCGTTCTCCTTCATGATCTTGAGCGTGCTGTATGGCACATTGGCCTTGGCGTTGCAGGACCATGGCAGCCCGATCTTGCCCAGGCCACGCGCGATCTCTTCCACGCGCGGCTTGAAGTCGGTGAACGTATCGTCGTCGAACATGATCTCGCGCACTTCGGGCATGTTCTCCTTGATCCATTTCACCTCGTCGATCACGCTTTGCGCGGAGCGCGTGCGATAGCGATGACCGCCCACGGTTTGCGGCCACAGGCAGAACGTGCAGCGCGACCGGCAGCCCCTGCCGGTATAGATCGACACGTAAGGATGTAGCAGGTAGCCGATAAAGTAGTTCTGGATCTTCAGGTCGCGCTTGTAGATTGGCGCGACGAACGGCAACTCGTCCATCTTCTCGATCATCGGCCGCGCCGGATTGTGCTCGATCGACCCATCGGGCAACCGGTAGCTCAGGCCTGCGATTTCGCCGAGTGGCTTGCCGGCGGCCACATCCTGGCAGGTGTAGTCGAACTCCTCGCGACACGCAAAGTCGACGGCTGCGGTAGCGCCGAGCGTGCCGCCCGGGTCCACCGCAGCCTTGGCGCCAACCATGCCAATCAGCAGGTCGGGCCGGCGTGCCTTCAGTGCTTCGGCAAACCTTGCATCGGTCGGAAAAGATGGCGTGCTTGTATGGATGATCACCAGGTCATAGTCGGCCGCGATATTCAGCGTCTGTTCTACCCCCAGCCCGTCGGCAGGCGCATCCAGTACGCGGCTGTTTGGTACCAGGGCTGCCGGTTGCGCGAGCCATGTTGGATACCAGAACGACTTGATCTCGCGCTTGGCCTGATAGCGCGAGCCCGCACCGCCGTCGAATCCGTCATACGAAGGCGCCTGGAGGAAGAGCGTTTTCATCGGGAGCTATCCTGTGGGTGGGGCGTGGACGAGTACAGCCCATGATTCGGCGCGGGGCGAGCGGCCGCGTGCACGGCAGTGGGTTCGGCGCGTGGCTCATCCGCGGTGGTCATTACGTGGCCGCGCCAGTGCACCTGGCCGCCGGGCAGCGATGCCGACCACTCGAGGAGCAGTAGCGCATCGCGCAGCGGTGCCATCAAGGCATTGCCGATGCCGTTCGCCATCGCGCTGCGCGCCAATGCGCCAGCCATCGCGATAGTGAACACCACCGGAGTCGGCGTGAGCACGCATCCAAGGATCAGCATCGGCCACGTGAACGTGAGGAACATGAAGTAGAAGCCGGGCGCGCTCAGCGAGCGGATCGTGCGCATCCAGCGCAGTTCGTGCCGCCACAACGCACGCAGGCCAGTCTCGATCACGTCGGTTTCCACTACTACGTCGGACAGCACGGTTCTCCATCCGGCCTGGCGTGTGAGCTCGCCGAGCCAGAAGTCGTCGGCCAGACGGTCTGCCAGCGCCGGGAATCCGCCAATGGCATTGAGCGTGTCGCGCCGCAGCGCGATCGTTGCGCCGAACGCAAAGCGTCGAGAGCCGCCAGCATGCGCCACGTGTACCGACGGTGCAAACCAGTCGTTGATGAACGATGCCCCCAACCTTGCCCAGGCACCCTCAACGGGCCGACCGCGATACAGGCACGTAACAACGCCGACGTGCGGGTCGGCGAGCGGGCCAGCCAGTCGTTCCAGATAGTCGGGCGGTACGGCGATGTCGCTGTCGGCGATGACCAGATGATCGTGCCGCGCCGCGCGATAGAGGTTGATCAGGTTGCTGACCTTGGGATTCCTGCCATGCACGCGTGCATCGACGACCAGTGCGATCTCGCGCTCGGGAAACTCCTTGCGCAGGCGCAACACGACGTCGATCGCCGGATCGTCATCGGCGCAAACGCCAAAGACCAACTGATAGTGCGGATGCCGCTGGCGGCAGAGGCCTGCCAGGTTTTCGTAGAGGTGTGGTTCGGCGCCGCAAAGCGGCTTGAGAACGCTAATGGGTGCCAGGTGACGGGGAGGGGCAGCGGGTAGCGTACGTCGCTGACTGACGCACGCTGCCGTGATGGCATAGCACGTGGCAGCCTCCACCAGCAATTGCCCCGCGGTAGCGGTCCAGATGGCACTCATCGCTCGCCCCTCGCATGCGATTACTTACGATCCATGACTTGACTCAGTATTGCTCGATCCACTGTGCCCTACGCGCTTGACGGACGCAATACGGTTGCGTGCGCCACGGATCATTATTGCCGCCAAAAATACGTTCCGCCAGAGCGATCCTGGAAGTTTTTGCGTTGACGCATTTTGCAGACATCAATGCATCAGGCCGCGATTTAATCTGGTCTTAATGATTCCGTGAGAAGACGTCGCATTACGGCTTGATCAGCCCTTCTCTTGCCGCGCGTACCACCGCCTCGACGCGCGTGGCTACTCCGAGCTTCTCGCGCGCATTGTCGATATGGAAGTCAACGGTGCGCTTTGAGAGGCCCAGGATGGTGGCGATCTCGCCGGATGTCTTGCCACGTGCGGACCATGACAGCGCCTCGATCTCGCGTTCGGACAACACAACGTGTGGCAGCGTCCGGTGCAGGATCTTCCCGGCGCGTGCAAGCCGCGCTTCGATGATGCTTTCGAGGATATCGAAATCCACGGGCTTGGTTACATAATCGTCCGCGCCCAGGCGACGCCCCTTGAGTTCGGCATCGCGTTGGGCCAGCGCCGTAAGGAAAACGAAAGGAATATCGGCAAAGCGCGGCGCAAGGGCTCGCAGGCGACCGAGCAGTTCGAAACCGTCCATCACGGGCATGCCGATATCGCACAGCACAAGATCCGGTGGCGCACGCAGGACCGATGCAAAACCATCCTGCCCGTTGTGCATCACTGCAACCTGGTAGCCGCGCTCGGTCAATTCCTCGGCAATCAGTGAGGCGGTTTCGGCGTCATCTTCTATGCACAGAATTTGCCGTGGCGCGTTAAGGAAGAGCGTGGACATCTTTATCTTGTCGGGCCGGTAACCGGCGCACCGCGAAAATTAGTGGGAAATTCGGAAAAATAACCTATGCAAAACATGGTTCGCAAGGTTCGTTGGCAGTTGCTGGACGATACGGCGTCGGCGTCGCTGGCATCGCTCAGGCGATTGCGCGTGCGGCTACCGTTGGTGTTCGTCCTGTTCCTGTTACTGGTGGTTGGTCTGGGTGCCTTCAGTATCAACCGTCTGAGCAGCTTCCACAATGTCTCGGCACAGATCAGCAACCACTGGCTGCTCAGCAATCGCATACTGGGCGACCTGAATAACGACATCTCGGATTTCAGGGCCACCGAGGGCGAGTTGCTGACGGCGCGTGGCGTCAAGGATCGACACCGGATGGAGCAGGAGCTCGAAGCGCTGGATGCGACGATATCCGAAGCCAACGAGCGGTACGGGAAGATCGAGCACGATACCTTTGAGCTCGAGCTTTACGCGCAGTTTGCCGGTCAGTGGCGAGCCTACCGGGAACTGGCCAATCGTGTGATGGAACTGGCGCAGCGCGCCGACAATACCGAAGCAATCGCTCTCTACTATCAGGAGTCGCGGCACGCTTTCAACCTGGCCAATGGCACGCTGACCACGCTGACGGAGCGCAATGTGGCTGGCGCCAACGAAGCGACGATGCGCGAAGCCCAGGCATACCGCGGGGCGCGCGACCTGATCCTGAACGGCATCGTCGTCGCTGCGCTGCTGATGATTGCCGGCATCCTTTACTTTGTCACGGCCGTGACCAATCCGATTGCGGTGCTGGTGGACCGGATGCATCGCATCAGCGACAACGAGACCGAGATCGTCATACCATCGACCGCGCGCCCTGATGAAGTGGGGGAAATCGCACGCGCAGTCCAGCGGTTTCGCGACAACACCGTTGCGTTGGCCCAGAGCCGTACCGCGCTCGCGGCCCAGGCGAAAACGCTGGAAGCGACACTGGCCAATGAACGCCGCATGGCCGAACTGCAGCGCAACTTCATCTCGATGGTGTCGCATGAGTTCCGCACGCCGTTGACCGTGATTGATTGCCACGCCCAGCGTATGAGCCATATGCGGCAGGCACTGTCGGTGGAGCAACTGGGCGAGCGCAGTGCCAGGATTCGCGCCGCGGTCAGGAAGATGACCGACCTGATCGATGACATGCTCGGCGCCTCGCAGACGCTTGATGCCGCCACCCCCGGCGCGCTGCAGAAATCGGATTTCTCTTTGCAGCTCCTGCTGCAGGACGTCTGCGACATGCATCGCGAAAGCGTGGCCGATACGCAAATTGTTGTGCATTGGGCGGCTGACGTGCCGGAGACGTTTCACGGCGATGCGCGACTGCTGTTCCAGGCGTTCAACAATCTGGTTGGCAATGCGATCAAATACTCGCCACCGGGTTCCCTGGTGGCCGTCGACGTGTCGAACGATACTGGCGCGACGCTGATCAGTGTGTCGGATCGCGGTATCGGCATACCCGAATCCGACCTCGGACACGTGTTCGAGCGCTATGTGCGTGGGCGCAACGTATCAGGTACCGCAGGTGCGGGAGTGGGACTCTACATTGTCAGGCTGGCGGCCGAGCTGCATGGTGGTGAGGTATCGGTCAGCAGCGCGGAAGGCACCGGATCCCGGTTCATGGTACGCCTGCCTGGCGTGATGCAAGCGCAGGCGGCGTAGCGCGCCGGGTGTCGGCTGAGGCCGAGCGATTCCACCAGCCACCCCCCAACGCCTGATATAGAGCCACCGTATCTGCGTATCGCGCTGCCTCGGCTTGTGCGACAGCCTGCGTGGTGGTCTGGAATGCCTGTTCCGCATTGAGCACTGCCAGCACATTCACGAAACCTGACGACAGTTGCTTCTGCGTGATGTCCAGTGTGGTCCGCGCGGCTTGCCCGGATGCCTGGGCGGCCTGCAACGTGTCGGCATCATTGCTGATGGCGTGCAGAACATCCGCGACGTTCTGGAATGCATTGACCACGGTGCCGCGGTACTGGGCTTCGGCCTGGTCCAGCGCGGCATCGGCAGCGTGCTTGCGCGCGATCAGCGTGCCGCCGGCAAAGAACGTCTGGGCAACGTTTCCGGCCAGGCTCCAGAAAACGTTCCCGGATGCGAACATCTGGCTGAACACCGTGGCGGCGCCGCCCTGAGCAGCCGAGATCGTGAACTGGGGCAGCATATTGGCAATGGCCACGCCCACCAGGGCCGTGGCCGCGTGCAATTGCGCTTCGGCGGCGCGCACATCGGGTCGCTGCCGCACCAGGTCGGATGGCAGCGATACCGGTAGCGCTTCGGGCAGCGCGAAATCGGTGAACGTGAACGTTTCCTCGAGTGGTTCTGCGGGCAACCTGCCGGCCAACGCCGCAAGCAGATCACGCTGCAGCGCCAGCTGCTTGCGCAGGCCCGGCAGCGCCTGTTCCGCCTGCGCAAGTTGCGTGCGTGCGGCTGCCACGTCGAGGCCGCTCACGTAACCAAGCGAGAACTGCTTCTGCAGGATATCGAGCAATCGCCGCTCCACGGCGACAATGTGCTCTTGCGCATCGATCTGTGCGCGCAGTGACGCTTCCTGGATCGCCGCCAGGCTGATGTTGGACGCCAGTGTCAGGTAGGTAGCCTCGACCTCGAAGCGCTGGGCCTCTTCCAGTGCCTGCAGCGATTCAACCTGGCGCCGGTTCAGCCCGAACACGTCGGGCATGTAGCTGACGGTGAGCTGGGCGGTATGAAGATTGAAGACGGCATCGCCTGACGTCAGTGTCGGTGACAGCGTATTGACCGCATTGCGCTGGCGCGAGGGCGAATAGGAACCCTGCAGCGTGGGGAAGTACGCGCCCTGCTGTGCGCGTACTTCGGCATGTGCCTGTCGCAGGGCGGCCTGGGCAGCGGCGACAGTGGGGCTGGCACGCATGGCTGACGCAATGACCCTGTCAAGCTTGTCGGAGCGTAGCAAGGTCCACCATTGCTCCGGCACGTTCATGCCGGCCACGAAGCGCTGGACATCGCCGCCTTGTACGGGCGCCGCTGCCGTCAGCGCTGGCAGCGGCGCTTGCGAATACCCGCTCGTGTCAGGTGCCGCGGGTGAATGAAAATCTGGCCCGACCGCGCATGCCGAGACCATGCAACATGCCGCAAGCGCAGCTGCGCGCGCGCGTGACGGGGCAATACGGGGAAGTAACCTGCGGCGGACGGTAGACATGGTCCATAAACTCAAAGCCATCGGTGGCGCTGGACGAAGTCTAAGGGTGCGCTACCCGACCGTCACTGTGATTTGTCACAGTAGACCGCATGCGCGCCGGCTCTCATCATGCGGGCCAGCACAAGAAATTCCGGGATTGTTCCATGCGTATCGATGCAAAGTCCGCCATTGTGGGTGGCGGCACCACGGCCGTGGTACTGGTGGGCCTGTTGCTCGCATTCAACGCGTGGACCCAGCCCAGTCCCCTGTACGGACCGGAGCGGGGCTTTTCCGGCAGCAATTCGCCTGCACCGAAGGTGGCGCCGTTGGGCGCCGCCGTGACGTTGAGTACGACCCAGATGGGAACCGTCAAGGTCGTGGCGGTCCAGCAGGCCGATTTTGCCAACCGGCGCGAAGCAGTTGGCAACATCGACTTCAACCAGGATCGCTCGGTCCAGGTTTTCTCGGCTTACCCGGGCAAGGTGCGCAACGTCTACGTCGCTGTGGGAGACGACGTGAAGAAGGGTGCGCCGCTGTATGACATTGACAGTCCCGATCTGGTCCAGGCCGAGTCAACGCTGATTTCCGCCGCCGGTACGCGCAAGCTGACCGCGCGCGCGCTGGAACGTGCGCACCAGCTGTTCGAGATCCAGGGCATTGCGCAAAAGGACCTGGAGCAGGCGGTGTCTGACCAGCAGGCGGCGGAAGCGGCGTACAAGGCCGCGCGGGATGCCGTAACGATCTTTGGCAAGTCAGAAGCCGAAATGGATCGCATCATCTCGCAGCGACATCCGGACTCGGTACTGACAGTCGTCAGTCCGATTGGCGGTCGCGTCACGGCACGCAACGCGCAGTCGGGTTTGCTGGTGCAGCCCGGCAATGGCACCGCACCGGTCACCGTGGCAGACATCTCGACGGTCTGGATGCAGGCCTTCGTGCCCGAGGCCGACACGCCACTGCTGCATGTGGGGCAGTCCGTCAAGGTCAAGGCCATGGCGTGGCCCGGCCGCGAGTTCACCGGCACCATCACCACGCTGGGTGCCAGCATCGACGGGACCACGCATCGCATGCAGGTGCGTTCGGAGGTCAAGGATCCGCAGCATGAACTACGTCCCGGCATGATTACGTCATTCGATATCCGTACCGGGGATCCGTCGCACTCGGCGGCCGTGACAGCCGATGGCATCATGCGTGAAGGAGATGGCACGATGACAGTCTGGGTCACGCACGACCAGCGGCGGTTTGAGCGTCGCGTGGTTACGGTTGGGCTGACGCAGGATGGCTTGGTCCAGGTCCTGAGCGGGCTGGCGCCCGGGGAACTGGTGGCCAGCGAGGGCGCCGTATTTCTCAGTAATGCGGCGGCGCTGGCGGCGCAGTAGCGCCGGCCCCTCGCACTCGCCCTCGCACACGTAATTCCGATTCCAAGACCAATAACGAGGCCATTGTGCTCAGGAATGTCCTACGGCTGTCGCTGACACGGCGGCCGCTGATTCTGCTTTTCCTGCTGGTATTCGCCGGCGCCGGGCTGTTTGCCTACTCGAAGCTCAATATCGAGGCTTATCCGAATCCCGCGCCGGTAATCCTGGAGATCACCGCGCAGGCCCCCGGACTTTCGGCCGAGGAAATGGAGCGGTACTACACGGTACCGATGGAAGTGGGGCTGGCCGCCACGCCCGGTGTCGAGAGCATTCGCTCCACCTCGTTCTATGGTTTGTCGTTCGTGCGGGTGACGTTTCGCTACGGTATCGACTACTACTTTGCCTATACGCAGGCCGCACTGGCGTTGCAGCAGAACGTAAGCTTGCCGAACAATGTCCAGGCGCAGATCCAGTCTTCGAGCCTGGTCGGCGAAATCTATCGCTACCAGCTCAAGGGTCCCGACCATTTCGGGCTTACCAACCTGCGCACGCTGCAGGACTGGGTGCTGCAGCGCCGGCTGAAGACCGTGCCCGGCGTCATGCAGGTGGTGAGCTGGGGTGGGACGACCAAGGAGTATGACGTCGAGGCCGACCTGCACAAGCTCGACGCGTACAACATCTCGCTGTCGCAGATGATTACCGCGCTCGGCAATGCCAACATCAATGTCGGCGGGCGAACCATTAACCTGGGCCAGCAATCCGTCAACATACGCGGCGTGGGCCTGATCGAAAGCACGAAGGATATCGAGCAGGTCGTGCTGACCCAGAACAATGGCGTACCGGTCCAGGTCAAGGACGTAGCCAAGGTCAAGGTTGGCTTTGCGCCACGGCTTGGCAAGTCGGGACGTGACAACGAGGACGACGTGGTGACAGCCGTCGTGGTGATGAACCGGACGTTGCAGACCAATGAGGTGGTGGCTCGCGTCAAGGACGAGATCGCGAAGATCAACAGCGACGGTACGTTGCCCGCAGGTGTCCGCATCGATCCGTACTATGACCGCTCGACGCTGGTGGCGGTGACTACGCATACTGTGCTGCACAGCCTGCTGTTCGGTTGCCTGCTGGTGTTCTTTATCCAGTGGGTATTCCTCGGCGATCTGCGCAGCGCGATCATTGTCAGCGTCAATATCCCGTTTGCATTGTTCTTCAGCATCATGATCCTGGTGATGCTGGGGGAATCCGCCAACCTGCTGTCGGTAGGCGCGGTGGACTTCGGGATCATCGTTGATTCATCGGTGATCCTGGTCGAGAACATCTTCCGGAACTTCCAGTTGCCGCTTGTCGAGCAGCAGCGGCTGTTGCTGAGCCGTGAAGGCCGGGGGCTCGGCAAGGGCTTGCCAGACCGCCTGCGCATGATCTTCATCAGCGCTTTGCAGGTGGACAAGGCCGTGTTCTTCTCGGCGGCGATCACGGTGGCGGCTTTCGTGCCACTGTTCACGATGCAGGGCGTGGAGGGCCAGATCTTCGGCCCGATGGCACGCACCTATGGCTATGCACTGCTGGGTGCGTTGATCGCGACGTTTACCGTGACGCCGGTGCTGTGCTCGTACCTGCTGCCAAAGCATATCGAGGAGAAGGAAACCTGGCTGGTGCGCAAGCTGCACCACCTGTATGCACCGGCCCTGAGATGGTCGCTTGGCAACAAGCGGCTGTCGGTGGCCATTGGCGTTCTGGTCCTGGGTGTTACCGGAGCGTTGATGCCGTTGCTGGGTACCGAATTCCTGCCGGCACTCGAAGAGGGCAACCTCTGGATCCGCGCGACGCTGCCGCCCACCGTATCACTGGAGGCTGGTATCGCGCCCGTGGCACGCATGCGCAAGATCTTGCTGTCGCATCCCGAAGTGGCCACCGTGGTGTCGCAGCATGGCCGACCAGACGATGGCAGCGATGCGGCGGGCTTCTTCAATGCCGAGTTTTTCGTGCCATTGAAGCCATTCGACGAATGGCCGGCGGGCATGACCAAGGACAAGCTTGTTGCGCAGGTGCAGAAGGAGTTCGCGGATGAGTTCACCGGCATCTCGCTGAACTTTTCACAGTACATCCAGGACAACGTGGAAGAGGGATTGTCTGGCGTGAAGGGCGCGAACTCGGTCAAGATCGTCGGCCGCGACCTGCCCACGCTGGAGCGGCTGGCTGACCAGGTGATGCACGAGATGGAGCAGATTCACGGGGTCACGGATCTTGGGGTGTTCCGCGTGCTGGGCCAGCCCAACCTCGACATCAAGGTCAATCGTGAGGCGGCCGCGCGCTACGGGCTCAATACGGGAGACGTAAATGCGGTCGTGCAGGCGGCGCTGGGCGGAGCGCCGGCCACAACCGTGCTGGAAGGCGACCGGCAGTTCGCGCTGACCGTCAGGCTGGCGCCTGAATACCGGGGGAGCATCGACGCGATCCGCAATATCAAGGTCGCGTACCAGGTGGCAGGCGGAAGCAATGCGTATATACCACTGAGCGCGCTGGCCGATGTGTCGCTCGATACCGGGGCGTCATATATCTACCACGAGCGCAACCAGCGCTATATCCCGATCAAGTTCAGCGTGCGCGGCCGTGACCTGGGCAGTACGGTAGCCGAGGCGCAGGCGCGTATTGCCCGTACCATCAAGCTGCCCGAGGGATATCACATTGCCTGGGCTGGCGAGTTCGAGGAACTCGAACAGGCCAAGAAGCGGTTGGCGCTGATCGTGCCGATCAGCATCGTGATGATCATGGTATTGCTGTACGGCCTGTTCAATTCGCTGCGCGATAGCGTGATGGCGCTGGCCGGCATACCGTTTGCCATTGCCGGCGGCGTGTTCGCGTTGTTCGTGACTGGGCTCGATTTCAGTATCTCGGCTGCCATCGGGTTTGTCTCGCTGTTCGGCGTGTCCGTGATGGACGGCATCCTGATGATCACCTACTACAACCAGTTGCGCGAACAAGGCGAGAGGTCCGAGACAGCGATGTCGCAGGCCGCGCAACAGCGGATGCGACCGATGCTGATGACGGCGCTCTCGGCGTGCATCGGCCTGCTGCCGGCGGCAATCTCCACCGGTATCGGCAGCCAGGTGCAACGGCCGCTCGCGACGGTGGTGGTGGGCGGCATGCTGATCGGACCGTTGATGTTGTTGGTGATTGTGCCGGCGCTGCGGCTGGTGTTCATCGGCAAGCGCGAGAGTTAGCGTGGGCAGGTCAAGCCAGTGAGCTAATAGCGCTTGGAGGTGGCGTGGTTCTTGCGTGGGATATCCGCTTTGCTTTGTCTGTCCGCGGCTTCACATGCCTTTTTCTTCCCATTCCCTTGAGCCAGCGCCTTCGCCGGCACGATCGCCAGTCACCGCGCTGAACCTGCGCCAGATTGAGGTATTCCACGCAATCATGGTGTCGGGCTCGCTGAGCGAGGCCGGCCGCATGCTCTGCGTGTCACAGCCGGCCATCAGCCGCGTACTGGCTACCGTCGAAGCCCGGCTGCGCTTTGCGCTGTTCGACCGCGTGCGGGGCCGCCTGCATCCCACGCCGGAAGCGCGCCGCCTGTTCGCCGAAGTGCAGCCGATCCTCGATGGCGTGAGCCGCTTCAATGCGGTGGCGGCAAGCCTGGCCGAACATGGCGAGGGCAAGCTGTCGATCGTGTCCAGCCCGAGCTATAGCGAATGGCTGATGCCGCGTGCGATCCAGCGCTTTCGGCACCGGCATCCTACGGTGCGCGTGCACTATCGGCCTTTGCCGTTCGACGCGTTGTTGCCTTTTGTGGCGCAGGGGCAAGCCGATCTGTGCATCGCGTCGATGGCGCCACCGGCGGGTTCCCAGTTGCGGGCACGCGAGATCGGCGAGGGCAACATCATGTGCGCAGTGCCGCGCGGGCACGCGCTGGCGGAGCGCAATGAACTTACGGTCGATGACCTGCGTGGTTCCACGTTTATCGGCTATGGCAGCGACACGCCTTTCGGGCGCCTGTCGGCACAATTCCTGACTTCGGAGCGCGGCACGCTGGCGCCCGACATCGAGATTCGCTCGACGCCGGAAGCCATGGCGCTGGTACGCGAAGGGGTGGGCGTGGCGCTGATGGAATCGTTCGGCTATACCCCCGACGGGGCTGGCGATATCGTGCTCAAGCCAATTCGTCCGGCCTTGGCACACAAGATCTATCTGATCCATTCGCGCCAGCACGTGATGTCTACGCTGGCCAAGGGCTTTGTCGCCACGCTGACCCACCTGCTGGACCAGCGTCCTGGTTGACTGTGGCGGTTTCGAGACGGCACGGTTGGGAACAGTAGGCCGCCCGCATCAATCTTTGTCTGAAGACCATAACGCGCGGTTATGGGTGTGGCCTGGCAACGCTCCGGCCGCAGCGCCGGAAACGCCGATGGTGCAAGGTCTGGCGGCGTTCGCTCCAAGCTGCGTGGACCGATTTCGGCGTGTGGGGCGCGGGCTTCCGACGCGATGGGTGGCTCTCTACACTGGGCCTGCCTTCAACGCATATTGCCTACATCGCTCATGACCAGACTCATCACCGTCGCGGCCGCCCAACTCGGGCCGATCCAGAAACACGAGGGCCGCGATGTCGCCGTGGGCCGCATGGTGCGGCTGCTGGAGCGTGCGCATCAGCGCGGCGCCCAGGTCGTCGTATTCCCTGAACTCGCGTTGACCACGTTTTTCCCGCGCTGGTACCACGAGGATCTGGCCGAGGCCGATGGCTGGTATGAAAGCGAACTTCCGTCGCCGGCCACGCAGCCGCTGTTCGATGCGATCCGCCGCTACGGTCTTACCGTCTATCTCGGCTATGCCGAGATCGCGTTCGAGCCCGACGAGACTGGCACGGTGCGCAAACGCCGCTTCAACACGTCGGTGGTGATCGCACCCTCGGGCGAGATCGTCCTCAAGTACCGCAAGGTTCATCTGCCCGGCCACGCCGAGTACGCACCCCATCGCAAGGTGCAGCATCTGGAGAAGCGTTACTTCGAGGTCGGCAACCTGGGCTTCCCGGTCACGCGTGCCCCGGTAGGCGAGGTGGACGTGAACCTGGGCATGATGATCTGCAACGATCGCCGCTGGCCCGAATCGTGGCGCGTGCTGGGCTTGCAGCAGGTGGAACTGGTCATGCTTGGCTACAACACGCCGAGCATGAACATGGAGAACCGCGGCTTCGAGGCCCATCATCTGCGCGTATTCCATTCGCAACTGTCGATCCAGTCCGGCTGCTATCAGAACGCAACGTTCGCCGTTGCCGTGGCCAAGGCGGGCACGGAAGACGGTCACGAGATGTTCGGGCACTCGATCATTGTCAACCCACAAGGCGAGATCATGGCGCAGGCCACCACGTGGGACGATGAACTGGTAGTGGCCGATTGCAACCTGGACCTGTGCGAACTGGGCCGTTCCACTGTGTTCAATTTCGGGCTGCATCGCCGCGTGGAAGCCTACGACCGGATCACGTCGCAAACCGCCAGCGTCGCGCCCTCGGTGTGGACGCCTGCTGCGGCGGTACGCTGATGGACGCCGCGATGCAGACCTTCCGTGCCAAGTCGCGCCCGGCCTTGCCCGCGACCATCGAGCATGAAATGCTTGGTGCGATGCGTGTGCCGGTGTTTGCCGACGTTGAACGCGCCGCGCGTGCGCTGGCGCCGCATATTGTCAGGACGCCGCTGCTGCGCAACGCGAAGCTCGATGCACTGGCTGGTGCTCCGGTCTGGCTCAAGCCCGAATGCCTGCAGGTGACAGGCTCGTTCAAGGCGCGCGGCGCGCTCAATGCGCTGCTGGCCATGGACGATGCCACGCGAGAACGTGGCGTGGTTGCCTACTCGACCGGCAACCACGGCCAGGCAATTGCGTGGGCAGCAAAGAGCCTGGGCTTGGCGGCCACCATCGTGATGCCGGTGGACGCGCCGCGCAACAAGGTGGAGCGCGCGCTGGCACAGGGCGCCCGCGTGGTGCACTACGACCGTCGCCATGAAAGCCGCGAATCGATCGGCATGCGGCTGCTCGACGAAACCGGCGGCACGCTGGTGCCGCCCGGCGATCATCCCGATGTGCTGGCCGCACAGGGAACGGTTGCGCTGGAAGCGCTGCACGACCTGCCCGCCGCAGCGCTGGCGAACCTTGGCACGTTTGCGGCGCCGTGCGGTGGCGGCGGCATGATCGCCGGATGCGGCCTGACGATCGATACGCTAAGCCCCGGCACGCGCCTGGTGGCTGCGGAGCCGGCCAGCTTCGACGATACCGTGCGCTCGCTGCAAAGCGGCAGGCGCGAGTCCAATGTGCCGGGCGCGAGTTCGCTGTGCGACGCGTTGCAGGCCGTTACCCCCGCGGAATTGCCGTTTGCGATCAACGGCCGCTACCTTGATGCTGCCTGCGCGGTGTCCGACACCGAAGTCATCGCCGCGATCCGCTTTGCGCTCGAAGAACTGCACCTGCTGGTGGAACCGGGCGGCGCCGTCGCACTGGCCGCGCTGCTGGCCGGACGGATCGATCTGGCCGGCCGCGATGCCGTGCTGGTGCTGTCCGGCGGCAATATCGACCTGCCACTCCTACATACGATGCTGCAGCCCACTGCAGCCGCCCCGCACGGCACCTGAGACAGCCGTGCCCATGCCGGTGCACGGCAGATCGTGCGCCGGATTCTCTGCCACTTGTCGTTTGCAAGGACGGTTCATCATGTCTCTGAAGTCCAATCCATTCCGAATCCTGGGGCGCGTGGCGCTCGGCGCCGCCGCGTTGCTGCTGTCCGCACAGGCGTATGCCGCATGGCCCGAACGGCCGATCACGCTGATTGTGCCTTTCAACGCAGGTACCACACCCGATATCGTGTCGCGCTTGCTGGCCGATGCGGTGGGCCGTGACATCGGTCAGCAGATCGTGGTCATGAACCGCGTCGGCGCCTCGGGCATCATCGGCACGCAGGCCATCATCAACGCACCAGCCGATGGCTATACGATCGGCTTCGCCAACGTGGCTACGCTGGCCATCAACCAGTCGCTTTACAAGAAACTGCCGTACGACGCCGACAAGCAACTGGCGCCGGTGGCACTGACCGGCTTCGTGCAGAACGTGCTGGCGGTGCGCAAGGACCTGGGCGTCCATAACGTGGCCGAACTGGTGGCAAAGGCCAAGCGCGAGCCGGGCAAGCTGGCGGTGGCATCGGGAGGCAACGGCACCACGGGCCACCTGAGCGCCGAGATGTTCAAGTCGATGGCAGGTGTTTCCATCACCCATGTGCCATACAAGGGTGGCCCCGAGGCCGACCTCGCGGTATTGCGCGGCGAAGTCGATCTCGTATTCGAGAACATTACCTCGATTGCGCCGTATCTCAAGAATGGCAGCGTGGTGCCGCTGGCGGTCACCGGCAAGCAGCGCGACAGCCGCCTGCCGCAATTGCCGACCATGGCCGAAAGCGGTCTCAAGGACTACCAGGCCGTGGCGTGGACCGGCTACGTGGCGCCGGCCGGCGTGGATCCGCAGATCCTTGATACGCTGAACCGGGCATTCAACAAGGCCGCCAACTCCGATGCCATCAAGTCACGGCTGACTGACATGGCATACGAGGTCACCACGGGGCCGCGCACTGCACTGTTCGATCTGGCAAGGAAGGAACGCCCGGTCTGGGCCGCCGTGATCCGCTCGTCGGGCGCCACTGTGGACTGACTCAAATGGCGGATTTCGACATACTGCTGCGCGGCGGGACCATTATCGATGGTACGGGTGCGCCGCGCTTCGATGCCGATGTGGGAATCGCGGGGGACAGGATCGCGGCAATCGGCGACCTGTCCGGCGCGCGCGGCCATTGCGAAATCGATGTGCAGGGCCGCATCGTCGCGCCCGGCTTTATCGATGCGCATACCCACGACGACCGCTACCTGATGCAAAGCCCGCTGATGCCGGCCAAGCTCAGCCAGGGCGTGACCACGGTGGTCACCGGCAACTGCGGGATCAGCCTGGCACCTTGGTGCGCGGCCCCCGGCCAGGCCGTGCCACCGCCGCTGGACCTGCTTGGCGACGATGCGGCGGCATTTCGCTACGCCGTGTTTGGCGACTATCTGAATGCGCTCGAACAGGCAGCGCCGGCCGTCAATGCGGCCTGCCTGGTGGGCCATACCACGCTGCGCGTGGCCGTGATGGACCGCCTTGACCGTGCTGCCACCGATGCTGAAATTGCCGCCATGCAGGCGCTGTTGCGCGATGCGATGCGCAGCGGTGCCAGCGGCATGTCCACCGGCGCAGCATATCCCGCCGCCATGGCAGCGCCGACCGACGAGATGGCGCGCGTGGCCGCCGCGCTGCACGGCTTCGGTGGCGTCCATGCGAGCCATATTCGCGACGAGGGCGACCAGATCCGCGAAGCCATCGACGAAGCAGTATCGATTGGGGAAGCCGGCGATGCCGGCGTCGTCGTCTCGCATCACAAGCTGATCGGGCCAAAAAACCATGGCCGTTCGGTGGAAACGCTGGCGCATTTCGCGCAGGTTATGCGGCATCGCTGCGTCGGGCTCGATTGCTATCCGTACCAGGCTGGTTCCACGATCCTGCGCAAGGATCGCCTGGCGGTATCGAGCCGCGTGATCGTGACGCGCTCGCAGCCGCATCCCGAGTACGCGGGCCAGGATCTCGATACGATTGCCGCCGCGATGGGGCGGTCGCCCGAGGACGCCGTCGATGCGCTGCAGCCGGCCGGTGCCATCTATTTCCTGATGGACGAGTCCGACGTCCGCCGTATCCTGGCCTTTCCGCAAACCATGATCGGCTCAGACGGCCTGCCGCATGATCCGGTGCCACATCCACGGCTGTGGGGCACGTTCCCGCGCGTGCTGGGCCACTACAGCCGCGATATCGGGCTGTTTCCGCTGGAAATGGCGGTGCACAAGATGACCGGACTGACCGCACGCCACTTCCATCTGGCGGGCCGTGGCGTACTGGCCGAAGGCAATTTTGCTGATGTGACAGTGTTCGACGCAGCACGCGTCATCGATACGGCAACATTCGAACAGCCAGTGGCGCAGGCGGCGGGCATTGACCACGTGTTCGTCAATGGCGAGATGGCCTGGACCGAAGGCGCCAGTACCGGTGTGCGGGCCGGTACAGTGATCCGGCATCGCTGATGCCTCGCCGATGCGCCATACTTCTGCAACTTACTGAACCCGAGGTTTAAGCACCATGACGCAATCCGTCTTCCATCTGGCTTTCAATGTGACCAATCTCGACGAGGCGCGCGGCTTCTACGGTGGCGTGCTGGGCTGCAAAGAGGGCCGCAGCACCGATACGTGGGTCGACTTCGACTTCTTCGGCCACCAGATTTCACTGCATCTCGGCAAGCCATTCCAGACCGAGCGCACCGGCCACGTGGGTAACGCACTGGTGCCGATGCCGCATTTCGGCATCATCCTGTTGTTGCCTGAATGGCGCGCACTGGCCGACCGTCTGACAGCAGCCAGCACCGAATTCGTACTGGCGCCGCAGGTGCGTTTCGAAGGGGAACCGGGCGAGCAATGGACGATGTTCTTCACCGACCCGTTCGGCAACCCGGTTGAAGTGAAAGGCTTCAAGAGCTGGGAAGCGGTGTACGCGCATTGACGGATCAAAGGATCGAAGGTGGCAGACTGCGGAGAGCTATGGCAAGTCGTTCAGTTCGTAGCTGGTACTGCGCCCGCTGCCGTCCGCTTTTCGCAGCACGCCGCGCGAGATCAGATCGTTGATATCGCGCAATGCCGTATCCGCGGAGCATTTGGCGATCGCAGCCCACTTGCTGGTGGTCAGCTTGCCGTTGAAGCCATCGAGCATCCGGTTGAGCAGTTTCACTTGCCGTTCATTGAACGGCGTCATGGCCCAGTGCTGCCAGAAGCGCGCCTTGGCCAGCACGGCATCGAGCGACACCTGTGCGTGGTCGATGGCGCGATGGAGGGCGTCGAGGAACCATGCCAGCCATTCCGTAACATCCATCGACCGCTTCTGGGTTCGTTCCAGGATGTCATAGTAGGCCTTGCGTTCGCTTTGAATCTGCGCCGACAGGCTGTAAAAGCGCTGCGGACTGCGATCCGCGCGGGCCAACAAGAGATCGCCGATGGCTCGCGCAATACGGCCGTTGCCATCATCGAACGGATGTAGCGTGACAAACCAGAGATGACCAAGTGCGGCCCGGATCAATGGTGGATCCTTGGGCGAGCCGTTGATCCACGCAATGAGCCTGACGGTTTCGGCCTCCAGGCGGTCTGCGGGCGGCGCCTCGAAATGGACGCGCTGTCGACCGAAAGGGCCGGAGATGACTTGCATGGGTCCGCTGGCGTCATCGCGCCAGCTACCTATGCTGATTCTGGATAAGCCGGAGTACCCGGTGGGGAACAACGCGGCGTGCCAGCCGAACAGGCGCTCCCTGGTAACGGATGCCTCGCTGTTGAGCGTCGCGTCGAGCACCATCTCCACTACGCCTTCGACGTGACGATCCACCGGCGCCAACGCACCGATGTCGACGCCGAGGCGACGCGCAATCGACGAGCGGACCGATGCGACATCGAGTTGTTCGCCTTCGATTTCGCTGGTCCTGACCACGTCGTCGGTCAATGCCGCCAGGCTGGCCTCATCGCGTAATCCCATGCCGACATCCGCCAGCCGCCCCAGCAAAAGCCCTTGGGCTTGACTCACACTTGCCATCTGCCCGGCCAGGGCGGCGAGGTCGAAACGCCAATCGGGCCAGTCGTTGGCCTGCCAGATATAGGTGTAATCTCCGCTATTCATGCGGAGATTGTGGCCCATATTCTCCGCATGGGCAAATTATTCACCGCAAAATTTGCGGTGAATATCATCGTTTTTCGCCGCACGCCGATATAAAGTGATTTAAAGAACATTTTTTAGCGAATGACGGTAGACGGCGGTGCGCCCTGTGTGCATCGCATCACTTCAGGTAGGTGCGGATGGGCGCAGTCAGCAGTTCGATGGTCCGCTCCTGCTTGAGCAGCGCGGGAAGCACCGCTTCATATTCCTGCCGATAGGGCTTGCCGAGATGGTGCATGCGGAAGTATTCCCAACTGCAGCCCCACGTTTCATATACCAGCAAGGTATCCGGGTCTTCGGCGGAGCGATGCAGGTATGTGTTGATGAAATCGGGCTCGTCGGCCATGGTGTCCAGCACCTTCAGCAGTTGCGTTTCGAGTGTTGCCCGATGTTCCGGCTTGCCGGGCAAGCGCACGATAAACGTGATGACTTCGCTCATTTCTGTCTCCAATCGCGATGTAGGTGGTTCAGGCCGCAAGCTTCAGCTCGGCCAGTGCGGCGCGGCCTGCCTGCAGTTCACGTGCGACCTGCGCCACGCGTGCGCCAAGGTGCTCGGCGGTACGCAAGTCCGCGGGAGGGGGTGCGACCTCGGCACTGGCATCGGCATCCGACTGCGCTGCGGCGCCGATAAAGAACCCATGCCGATTGAGACTGTCCTCGGTGGATTGGGAATTGTTGTGTCCAGGCGGCAAGCCGAGGTTCACCCAGTGCATGCCATGCTGGGCCGCGAAGATCGACATCTGTTGCAGCGTGGCGAGCTTGTCGCCCGAACGCGAGGCGGCATTGGTAAAGCCGGCCGCTACCTTGTTGGCCCACAGGCCGCCCTTGGCGAACACGGTGCGCGAGGTGGCATCCATAAAGCCTTTGAACTGGGCCGAGGCGCTGCCCATGTAGGTGGGCGCGCCGAAGATGATGGCATCGACGTTTTCAAGCGTGTCCCAGTGCTGATCGATCTCGTCGACACTGATCAGCAGGCTGCTGGCGCCCGCAACGCCTGCAGCGCCGCGTGCCACGGCTTGTGCCTGCCGTGCCGTATGGCCATAGCCGCTGTGGAAGACAACTGCAACTTTGACTTGGGTGTTCATGATGTGGGCTTCAACTGTGAGGGGAAGGTGAAGCCAGTATGGTTTGCGTGATCTGTTCCCGGTAGATGCAGATCGGGAGAAGGATCTTCAACCGTTGGTTGAATGCGGGAGTGCTGCTCCCAATGTGAGGTCAATGTGCGGTTCCTTGGCCATGGCCGACATTGATCCGCCCGGACCCATGGTCTACAAAACCTGAACCCGGGGACGATGGCGCGTTTTCAGTGCTTGCTGCATACAACAATCGAAGGGGCTGCTGATGAATCCGAACAAGGCATTGTGGGAGAAGGGCGATTTCACACGCCTGGCCGCGACCATGCGCGAAAGCGGTGATCAACTGGTGGAAAGCCTGGGCATTACCAAGGGCATGAAAGTGCTCGACCTGGGCTGCGGGGATGGCACAACCGCATTGCCGGAAGCCAAACGTGGGGCCGAGGTCCTGGGGGTCGATATCGCCAGCAATCTGGTAGCGGCCGGCAACCGCCGGGCACAGGAAGCGGGGCTCACCAATATCCGTTTCCAGGAGGGCGATGCCTGCGCGTTGACGGATCTGCCGGACCAGGCTTTCGATCTGGTCGTGAGCATCTTTGGCGCCATGTTCGCGCCGAAGCCGGTCGAGGTTGCCAAGGAAATGGTGCGCGTGACCCGGCCCGGTGGCCGGATCGTGATGGGCAACTGGATCCCCAATGATCCAACGCTGGTCGCCCAGGTGCTCAAGATCAGTGCATCCTATTCGCCGCCGCCCCCGGAAGGCTTTATCAGCCCTGTGCTGTGGGGCAACGAGGCTGCCGTGATTGAACGCTTTGGCGCGGCCGGCGTACCGTCGGACAACATCGTATTCACCAGGGAAACCTATTTCTTCAATTTCGCGGCATCGCCGTCAGCGCTGCTCAGCGTGTTTCGCAACTATTACGGTCCGACCATGAACGCCTTTGCCGCAGCCGAGGCCAACGGTCGTACCGACGACCTGCAGCGCGAACTGGAAGCGCTGTTCCAGGCGCAAAACCAGAGCGGGAATCCCAATACCACGCGCATTCCCGCAACGTTCCTGCGCGTGACCGTGACGCGGCCCTGAGCTAGTGCATGGCCGGGGTGCGGCAGGCATCGGCCCGCCGCACCAGCGTTTGCAGGCCAGCGGTCATCGGCTTCAGCGCGGCGCGTTCGGCCGTCAGCGCGCTGGCAAGGTTGGCGCGGCCGGCCCGTAGCGCGGCTTCGATCAACGTCAGGCCAATCACATCGCGCTGCGCATGACTGCCGCCAAAGCGGTGTGCAATCACGCGTACCGGCATTAGCAGGTCGATGGTGGTGTCGTAGTCGGCCCGGTCGAACGCGATCAACGCGTCGGCCACCGGCAGGCCAACATCGCGCGACATCATGGCATTGGTGCCCTCGCCCTGCGCCGCGTGCAGCAACGCCGCGCGCAGTTCGGCGGCAGCTTCCCCGCGACCCGCGCCAAGGCTGGCCATGATGGCGTGGACATCGTTGAACGCGTAGTAGCCGGTTGCGGCCCGCCCCAGCCAGTCGTCGGCAACTGGCTGCCAGCGCGCGCCAACGTCGACGCCGCGCAGGTGCAGGCGCCAGAGCAGTGCCGAGGCGTCGACGAGGTCCAGTGCAATGGCTGGAGCAGGGCGGCTGACGTGACTGTCGTAAAGGGCCAGCACATCGTCGACCTGGTCTGCTTCGAGCTGGAACAATGCCAGGTGCCACCAGTTGTGCACCGCGAGCATATTGTCTTCGGACCAGTCGGCACGCCGGCCGTCGAGCCAAGCGATGCCGTCGGCCAGGCGACCTTGCATCTCCATTACGTGCGCGGCAGCGTGGATCGCCCATGGATCGCGCGGATCGAGATCGAGCGCCTGCCGTGCGCTGACTTCGGCGCGCTCATACATCTGCATTTCTTCCAGGCCAAACGCATGCATGCCCAGCAGATAGCCATATCCCGGCACGTGCGCATCCCAGTGCGGCAGCACCTGTGCGATGCGGTCACGCAGCATCGATGACTGGCCCAGCAGGAAGTCGCCGAGGTGCGTGACCTGGATGGCCAGCAAATCGCGCGGATAGTCGATCACGATATCGCCGTACAGGCCGATTGCGCGGTCGAACCGGCGGTCCAGCCACGCACGTGCGGCTGCGATATGGCGCCGTTCGCGATCGTTCGCGTGGGCATGCAGCGCCTCGCCAGCTTCCACGCTCTGGCGCAGCATCGGTTCCGCAGTGCCGTCGCCGGAGGTAACCATCAGGCCAGCGCGCAACGCATGGCCCATCGCAAAGTCGGGGTCGGCTTCCAGCGCCGCGTCGATGGCGGCCAGCGGGTCGCCGTAGTAACCGTTCAGCAGGTGTAGCGCCGCCTCGTACTGATCAATGGAACGCGCGTGCGGCGTCGACACTGCAAGCCCGAGTGAATCCGTCCGTGCCATGGCGTTCTCCGTTGTTTCCAAATCGTCAGGGACAGCAATCATCGTAGGCCGCAATCCGGGAAACGCCACGGACACCAGTCCCGGGTGGAGCAGGGTTGCGGGACCGGGGGTGCGGCGTTCATGTGTTCAGTAAACTGGACAAAATGGCGGGTTTTGCCTAATCTGTGGGACATATGCAAGCGTCCCCAAGTCTCTCTCCTGTCCTGGAACGCCAGTTACTTTTGCAACTGGGCGATCGCATCAAGCGCCTGCGCAAGGCGCAAGGGCTTAGCACAGTCGAAATGGCCAAACGGGTGGGTATATCGAGAACCACGCTTAACTCAGTGGAGGCGGGCGACTCGACCCCCACGATTGGCACGTACCTGCGCGTGATGTCTGTACTGGGCGTTGCGGGTGACTTTGCCCTGCTGGTGAGCGATACCTTCCAACCTCCGCCCGCGAATAGCGCGTCCGCGAATTCGCGACGCGCGCGACCGCAGGTTCAAGTGCTGGTCAGTTCTGATTCCGAGCGGCACCAGGCTCAAGACCTGCTGAGCCTGGCACTTCACAAGGAAGCAGTTCGGTTGATTCAAGCCAATCCCGAACTGCTGGTGCGCGCGCAAAATACGCTCAAGCGTTGGCGCGCCAATGGCCCGTCACGCTCCGAATCCCTCTGGGCAGAGTGGGACGAAATCCTTACGCATAGCCGTTGGCGCAAAGCCCTGGGTCGGACCCGGCGCGCTCAGGAGCTTCGACAAGCCTCTCCTCTGCCCACCGTGTTGCCGGAGGAGGTCAGGCTCGAGGTGCTTGCCCAAGTCCAGGCGCTCAAGAAGGGGGTCGTAATAGGGGACATCTAAGGAGAACGTCCGGAATGCGACGCGAGGACCTGGAGCACATCATTCGTGCAGCCGGAGAGATTACGGACGAATATGAGTTCGTGATTGTGGGCAGTCAGTCCATTCTTGGGGGGCGCCCTTATCCACCTGCGGTCTTCACCGTTTCCTCTGAGGCCGACATCTATCCCCTCAATGCGCACCAAAAAGCGGATCACATCGACGCAGCGATCGGTGAGGGATCCCGTTTTCATGATACTCACGGCTACTACGCGCAAGGGGTTGGGCCGGAAACGGCGTGTCTGCCGACTGGCTGGTTGAATCGCGTGGAACGCATTCAGAACTCGGGCACAAACGGGCGAGTTGGCTATTGTCTGGGGGCGCTTGATCTTTTCATGGCCAAAGCGGTCGCCAATCGGGACAAGGACCGCGACTTCGACGTGGCGCTTCTCGTGCACGGCTATGTGAAGCCGGATGAAGCGATTGCACTGGTCGACGAGATGCCGATTGACGACGCGTCGAAAGGGCGCCTTCGTGCACGGATCAAGCGCTGGATCAAGGTGGCAGAGGTTCAACAAGCCTAGCTTGGCCGCGATGCTCGTCCACTCGCCTCGTGCATGAGAGCCCATGTGAACCCAGTTGGAGAGGCCCTGTCCGCACCCGCGCGCGTAAATACCGCGCATGGAAGTGGGCCGCAAGGCTCGTAAATGTCAGTTGCAAAATGGAACAGAATGTCAGGTGCCTCGACGTTACAGTGGCTTTTCCCAAGCCTGTAGGCGTTTTACGGAGGTACACGAATGAAGCAACATCTGGCGAAATCCCTGTTGATGGCTGGCGCGATGATCGCGTCCTACCCGCTGCTTGCGCAGCAGGCCCAGCCGGTTCAGCAGGTCCAGCCGATGCCAGCCACGCAACCGCTGTCCACCGCACAACCGACGCAGTCGGTCCAGTCCGCTCCGGCGTATCAGGCCGCGCCGGCCACCGTGGCGCAGCAACCCGCCGCCGCCAACCCTTACGCGCAGGGCTCGATGGAGTCGGTGCAGATGGGTGTGCCACCCGGCCCTGGTGCCGCAACGGCTGCTCCGGCACCAGGTGTCACGGCAATGGCGCCCCCGCCGGGCGCAGCAGTGGATCCCGCCAGCATGACGCTGGCGCCCGATGCGCTGGGCACACGCCTGGGCCGTCGCAATCCCTATCTTGACGGCGCCTGAACGGTTGCAAGTTTTGCAACGTTCGCCAGCCACGACCATGACGCCCCGCGGGGCGTTTTTGTTTTTGAGGTCCTGAACCAGTTTGGGGCAGGGGCTGCTCTCGCCTTGCAATGCTGGCCCGCAAGCGATGAAGGTGCCGCCAATTTTTACAAGGCTGGCGCGAAAAGATTACCGCGCGCGTATCCAGCTACTACAGTTACTCATGGCCCGGTGCCTGATGAGGCGCGGGCATGGTCATTGCGAAAATTGGCCAACCGTCATCGGGGCCGCATCCATGTGTTCCCGGTGCCTGAGAACTTCATCATGAAAGAGCTAGCCTTTCGCACCCTGCTGTATCGCTACTTCTTCTTCGACTGGCTGTTCAAGGACGCTAGCCGCGGCGACCTGATGGCGCGCGCAGCCGCGTGGCGATTCAACCAGTCGCGCGCACACTGGCTGCCGACCTATATGCGGCGCTGGCTCTGGTGCGGGCTGCTGTTCTACGGACTGGGCGGGGCCGTTGAAATCCTGATGCGCTCGCCAGGGCTATCGGCCATCTTCTATGTGCCCGGCGCATTGAGCGTGCCCATCAATATCGTAATCGTCGTGTCGTGGATCGGGCTCAAGGCCTGCCCCGGCCCGTTGCGGATGTAGCGGGGCCTTGCCGCGTTTCCTTAAGTTATTTCCGAAAATACTAACTGGCTCTTTAGTCACTGCTGCGGCAGAATGGCGATGATGGGTCGGCACAGCCGTGCCGCCAGGCCCTTGTCATGTGTTTCCGTCCGTTTTCATGATCCCGCACAGGCGGGATGACACGCGAAGGAGTTCCGATGACGATCGCCGTACTTGCCACCGATGGCTCGTCGAGCAGCGTTGCCGCAGCGCGCCGCATGCTCGATCCCGGCGTGCTGGCCGCGCCGCTGTCGGTCCATCTGGTTCATGTGACCCCCGAAATCACGGGGCGCCCGCGTGCCTGGTTCTCGAAGGATGTACTGGACCAATGGCTCGACGAGTCGGCCGCGCAGGCGTTCGGTGAAATCCTGCCGATTTTCCTGGCCGCAGGCATTCCCGTGACCGAGCATCGCCGCTATGGCGAACCTGCCAGCGAAATCTGTGAAGTTGCGAAAGCGGTGCAGGCCAATCTGATTGTGATGGGCACGCACGGCCGCGGCGCGTTCTTCGCGGCGGTGATGGGCTCAGTGGCATCGCACGTGGTGGCCACGGCGCGCACGCCGGTGCTGCTGGTGCCGCGCAATGCCGGCGGATGACGGGGGGCCGCGCATGCTGATGCTCGCGCTGGTAATCCTGCCATTTGCCAGCGCGGTGCTGGTGCAACTGTGCAAGCGCGCGGGCAGCACCGTGGCATTTGCGATCGCCGCCGCCAATGCGTTGGCGGTACTGGGCTTGCTGACACTCGGCTGGCCGGCGGTTTCGGCCGGCACGGTACTCGCATGGCGCTACGACTGGCTCGCGTCGATCGGGTTGAACCTGACCCTGCGGCTCGATGGCCTGGCCTTTACGTTCGCGTTGCTAATTGCGGGTATCGGGCTGCTGGTCATCATCTACGCACGCTATTACCTGCCGCGCGTGGCGTCGACCGTGCGTTTCTTCACGCTGCTGCAGCTGTTCATGGGCGCCATGCTCGGCGTGGTCCTGTCGGGCAACCTGTTGCTGATGCTGGTGTTCTGGGAAATGACCAGCATCGTGTCATTCCTGCTGATCGGCTTTTGGTCGTATCGCGCCGATGCACGCAAGGGCGCCCGCATGGCGCTGACCATCACGGGGGCAGGGGGACTTGCCTTGCTTGCCGCGGTGCTGCTGCTGGGCCATATCTGCGGCAGTCTGGAACTTGCCGATGTGCTGGCGCAGAGCGGAGCGGTGCAGCGGCATCCGTTGTATCCGGTGATGCTGTGCCTGGTACTGCTTGGTGCGTTCACCAAGTCGGCGCAGTTTCCGTTCTTCTTCTGGCTGCCGCACGCAATGTCGGCACCGACGCCGGTTTCGGCGTACCTGCACTCGGCCACCATGGTCAAGGCCGGCGTGTTCCTGCTGGCGCGACTCTACCCGGTGCTCGACGGTACCAACTGGTGGTTCTACCTGGTCAGCCTGTCGGGCCTGATCACACTCGTGGGTGGCGCGGCCATGGCGTTGCTGCAGCGCGATCTCAAGGGGCTGCTGGCGTATTCGACGATCAGCCACCTGGGCCTGATCACATTGCTGTTCGGACTCGATACGCAATTGAGCACCGTGGCGGCGCTATTCCATATCATCAACCACGCAGTGTTCAAGGCGTCGCTGTTCATGGCCGCGGGCATCATCGACCATGAAACCGGCACGCGCGACCTCACACGGCTGCATGGCCTGTGGCGCTATATGCCGCATACGGGTGCACTGGCCATCGTGGCATCGCTGTCGATGGCCGGCGTGCCGTTGCTGAACGGGTTTCTGAGCAAGGAGATGTTTTTCGGCGAAACCCTTGCGCAGGGCCTGTTTGGTCATTTCAACTGGATTGTTCCGGCCGCGGCCACGCTGGCGGGGGCGCTCAGCGTGGCCTATTCGTTGCGCTTCATCTATGGCGTGTTCTTCGATGGCGCACCCGGTGACCTACCCAATTACCCGCCACACGAGCCACCAAGACTGATGAAGTTCCCGGTCGAGATCCTGGTGGTGATTTGCCTGGTGGTGGGGCTGTTCCCGAATATCACGGTCGGCGCCTTGCTCGACATCACGGCGCGTGCCACCTTGGGCGCGCCGCCGCCCGAGTACAGCCTGAGCCTGTGGCATGGCATCAACCTGCCGCTGGTGATGAGCGCGATCTCGATGGTGGCGGGTGGATTGCTGTTCTATTTCCGGCGCGAGGCGTTTCATCGTAATCACGACCTGCTGGCCAGGTTCAACGCGCGCGATCGCTTTGAAGATGTCATGCATGCACTGGCCTGGCTGGCCCGCCGTATTACGCTGGCGCTGGAGAACGGCGCGCTGCAGCGCTACGTGGCGTGGCTGGTCGCCGCAATGGTATTGCTGCCAGCCTGGTATCTGCTCGGCGCGGGTGCAGTACCGGTGTCCGAAGCGTTTCATGGCTTGCGTGGTTCGCTGACGCTGACACCGCTCGATGCAATGACCGGCGCCGGCCTGGGCATCCTGTCGCTGGGTGCGGTCATGGTCGTAGTGAGCCGGCGCCATCGCGTGGCGGCACTGGCGCAATTGAGCACCTGCGGCCTGATGGTGGCGTTGCTGTTCACGCGGTTTTCTGCGCCGGATCTTGCGCTGACCCAGGTGTCGGTGGAAGTGGTGACCATCCTGCTGCTGGTGCTTGCGCTGTACTTCTTGCCCAAGGATGCCGGCGAGCGTGCCGGCCCTGGCCGATGGGCGCGCGACGCCGTGCTGGCCCTGGCCGGCGGCGCGCTGGCGGCGGCCGCGGCCTTTGCGGTGATGACGCGTCCGCATGACTCGATTGGCGAGTACTTCGTCAGGAACAGCGTAAGCGGCGGGGGTGGGCACAATATCGTCAACGTGATCCTGGTCGACTTCCGCGGCTTCGATACCTTCGGTGAAATCTGCGTGCTGCTGGTAGCGGGCCTTGGGGTGCAGGCGATGCTCAAGGGTTTGCGGCTGGCGGCACCCGACGTGGATCCGAATGGTGCGCCATGGGCCGGGCAGAGTCATCCGCTACTGCTGTCGATCCTGGCGCGGCTGATGTTACCGCTGACGCTGCTGGTGGCGGTGTTCATCCTGCTGCGCGGCCATAACCTGCCCGGTGGCGGCTTTATCGCCGCGCTGGTGACGTCGATTGCATTGCTGTTGCAATACGTGGCCAGCGGCGTGTTGTGGACCGAAGCGCGGATCACGCTCAACTATCGCGTGCTGGCGGGTGCCGGCATTGTGGTGGCGGGACTGACCGGCCTTGGCAGTTGGGTGTTCGGCTATCCTTTCCTGACCACGGCGTTCGGGCATTTCCATTTGCCGGTGATCGGCGAGATCGAACTGGCCACGGCGATGGTGTTCGACCTTGGCGTGTATTTCACGGTGGTCGGCACCACGCTGCTGATCGTGTCTCACCTGGGGGTGCGCGACAAGCGCATCGGTGCGCGCCTGTCGGCGCCAGAGGAAGGTCGCTGATGGAAGCCGTGTTCGCCATCACCGTTGGCATCCTGACCGCATGCGGGATCTTCCTGCTGCTGCGCGCCCGCACGTTTACCGTGGTGCTTGGCCTGACGCTGCTGTCCTACGCGGTATCGCTGTTCCTGTTGTCGATGGGCCGGCTGGCAACCGGCCGGCCACCGGTGATTGCCGCGGGCGCCAGCTATGCCGATCCGGTACCGCAGGCGCTGGTGCTGACGGCCATCGTGATCAGCTTTGCCATGACTGCGTTTGCAATCGTGCTCTCGCTGCGCTCGCTCGGCCTGTCGGGCAGCGACCATGTCAATGGCACGGAGCCCGACGCCGGCAACGCGCGGGAGCGCACATGACGGCGGCGCACCTGCTGTTGTTGCCCGTGCTGGTGCCGATGTTTGCCGGCGCGTTGCTGGCCATGGCGCCCGCGCGCTGGCAACGTCGCCAGCGCAGCCTGTCGGTTGCCGCGAGCCTGGCGTTGCTGCCGCTGGCCATCGTCTTGATGAACATGGCGGACAGCGGTGCGATCCCGGTGGTGGCCATGGGTAACTGGCCGGCACCGTTTGGCATCGTATTGCAACTGGACCGGCTCAGCGCGTTGATGTTGACGCTGACGGCGGTGCTGGCGGTGGCCACGTCGATCTACGCCGCCTGTGGTGACGCCCGCCTTGGTCGTCATTTCGATGCGCTGTTCCAGTTCCAGTTGATGGGTTTGAACGGCGCGTTCCTGACGGGCGATCTGTTCAACCTGTTCGTGTTCTTCGAGATCCTGCTGATCGCATCGTACGCATTGCTGGTGCATGGAGGCGGCCCCCGGCGCATCGTGCCTGGCCTGCACTATGTGCTGATCAACCTGGCCGGATCCAGCTTCTTCCTGATAGCGATCGGCATCCTGTATGGCGTGACCGGCACGCTCAATATGGCCGACCTTGGCCTCAGGCTGGGCAGCATCGATGCCGGTTCCGCAAGCCTGGTCGCGGCGGCGGGCACCATGCTGCAACTGGTATTCCTGCTCAAGGCCGCGGCCTTCCCGCTGTATTTCTGGCTGCCGCGCGCCTACGCCGGCGCCTCGGGCGCGGTGGCCGCGCTGTTCGCGATCATGACCAAGGTGGGCATCTACGCGATCCTGCGCACCCAGTCGCTGATCTTTGGTCTCGATGCCGGACCGCTGGCTGGCTTCATGCACGACGTACTGTGGTGGATGGCGCTGGCAACCATGGCGGTGGGCGCCATCGGCGCGCTTGCTGCCCGCGAGGTGCGGATGCTGACGGCCTATCTGGTGTTGACGTCGGTTGGCCTGCTGCTGGCTGGAACCAGCATGCAGACGGCGCCGGCGTGGGCAGCGGCGCTCTACTACCTGCAAAGCACCACGCTATGCACGGCCGCGTTGTTCCTGCTCGCGGAATCGCTGGATGCCCATGGCGATGCCGCGGCAGCGCCAGCGACAGTGCCAGAACCGGACGATGACGACGGCACGAAGCGACGCAGGGGCATGCGGCTGGAAGGCGCACTGTTCATGGTCGCCGCGGTGGCGGCGGCAGGCTTGCCGCCATTGTCGGGTTTTCTCGGCAAGGCCATGCTGTTGCATGCCACGGTGGGGCCGCTGGCGCCGGTGCTATGGCCCGCAATCCTGCTGTCGAGCCTGATGCTGCTGGTCGCGGTCAGCCGTACCGGGAGCCGGCAGGTATGGAGCGCCCCGCATGTGTACCACGGCCTGCGCTCGCCGGCGCGGCGCGTGGTATTGCGCCGATGGAAACTGTCGTGCGCCACGCTGCTGCTGACCGGCAATGTCGCGTTGGTGGTGTTTGCGCAGCCGATGGAGCGCTACCTGGATGCCACGGTCAGCCAGTTGTTCGATGCCGCGGCCTACCAGCGTGCGGTACTGGGCGAGGCGCATGCGGGCGAGGGGGGCTGAGCCATGCTGAAACGGCTTTTCCCGCATCCGTGGTTGAGCCTGGTCCTGCTGGGCATCTGGCTGCTGCTGGTCAACGAGGTATCGGCCGGCCAGTTGTTGTTGGGAGCATTGCTGGGCTGGGTCATTGCGTTGATGATCGGCCAGCGGCTGTGGCTCCGGCCGATGGCGCTGCGTCGTCCCGACCTGATGGTGCGGCTTGCCGGCCGCGTGCTGTTCGATATCGTGCAGGCCAACCTGGAAGTGGCCGCGCTGGTGCTGGGCCCGGTGCGCCGCATGCAACCGGCGTTTATCCAGGTACCGCTCGACCTGGAACATGAGATGGCGTTGACGGCGTTGATCAGCATCGTGTCGCTGAGCCCCGGTACGCTGTGCGCCGAGCTGAGCGACGATCGCCGCATGCTGCTGATTCACGTGCTGCACCTGCAGGACGAGGCGGCGCTGGTGGGCACGATCAAGTCGCGCTATGAAGCCCCGCTGAAGGAGATATTCCTATGCTTGCCGTAGTGATACCGGTGGCCCTGGCCATGCAGGGCCTGGCAGTCCTGCTGACGCTGGCGCGCCTGCTGCGTGGGCCGAGCCTGTCGGACCGCATCATTGCGCTCGATACCTTGAGCATCAATGCGATTGCGCTGCTGGTGCTGTATGGCATGGTGATCGACTCGACGCTGTTCTTCGAGATCGCGCTGCTGATTGCCGTCACGGCGTTTATCGGCACGGTTGCGCTGACCAAGTACCTGCAGCGCGGCGACATCATCGAACTGAGGTAGAGGCACGCCATGCACCCCGTAGCGGATTTGATCGTCTGCGCGCTATTGCTGATCGGCAGCGCCTTTACGCTGATCGGCGCAATTGGGCTGGCGCGGCTGCCGGACTTCTTCATGCGCCTGCATGGCCCCACCAAATCGACCACGCTCGGCGTCGGCGGCGTGGTGCTGGCATCGGTCGTGTATTTCAGTGTCCGCGGCAACGGGCTGAGCCTGCATGAGATCCTGGTCACCGCCTTCCTGTTCCTGACGGCCCCGATCAGTGCGCACATGCTGGCCAAGGCCGCCATCCAGCAGCGGGTACCGGTAATCGACCGCACGCGCGGGCGGCCATGGTCGCCGGGGCGCAGCGTGGCCGATGCGGGCAGCGAGGCCGGCGACGATGCCGCGGACAACGATGCGGAGCGGGCTTGAGCTGTTGCTACCCCAGTGTTCGCACGGAATTGCTGATGGCGCGCGCGCATTGCAGCAGGGGCGGCCCTAACCGTTGTTCGGTATCTTCCCGGGTCCAGCGCGCCGTGGGAGCCACGACATGGATGGCGCCCAGCGGCCGGCCCTTGCCTCCCATTACCGGCGAGGCAATTGTCATGTCCCCCAGAAACAGTTCTTCGGCGTTCATCGCATAGCCGCGCAATCTGGCTTGCCGCAGTTCGGCCATGACGTCGTCGACCGATGTCAGCGTGTGCGGTGTGTGGGCGATGCGCGATGACTGCTCGATCAGCGCGCGGGCCTCGGCTTCGGGCAGGGCGCTCAGGTAGGCCCGTCCGGACGCCGTGCAATACATCGGTATGCGACTGCCAATCGGCATATGCACCGGCACGAAGTGTGCGCTGACAAAACGCGCCAGATAGACCATTTCGTCCCCATCGGGCTCAGTGAGACAACTGGTCTCAGCGGTGACCTTGGTCAGCTCGGACAGGAACGGGTTGGCCACGTCGATCAGCGGATCGGCGGCCAGGTAGTTGTAGCCCACCTTCATGACCTGCAGCGTCAACTGATAGCGCCTCGTTTGAGGATGCTTGCGCAGGTATCCCAACTGCTCGAGCGTGAAAACCATGCGCTGGGCCGAACTCTTGTTGATGCCGGCCACCTCGGCGATCTCCGCAATGGTCATCGTGCGACGCGACGCGCTGAATGCGGCCAGCACCGCCAGCCCTTTCTCCAGTGACTGGTTGAACAGCAGGCTGGTCTGCGCATTTGTTTGGGCTTGTGTTGGTGCTTCGACTGGCGTGTCGTGCTGAGATTCAGGCATCACTCGTATCCGGCAAATGTCCGTGTTCCATGGCTGTAAGAATCGCATATCGATTCTATTGATGCAACTAGTGGTTTTCGATGATTAAAAAATGATTGGCGTTCATCGATTATTGGCACACAGGTTGCGTAGGTACAAAGCCGCCCCACAAGGCGTGCCCCCAAATGACCCCTTGCCAAGGAGTGTTCGTATGTCCGTCGTCAATCGTTTCCGTCGTGCCGCACTGGTTCTGTGCCTGACTGGCACCGTTTCGTTGTGCTGGGCCCAAGGCAGTGCACCGGGTTCCTACAACGTCGGCGCTACTGCCACTGGCGTCCCGTTCACGTTCCTGGACGTCAAGACCAATACCATCCAGGGGATGATGGTCGATACGGTCACGGCGGTAGGCAAGGCCGGTGGCTTCCAGGTCAACGTGCAGCAGACCACGTTCTCGGCGCTGATCCCGTCACTGACATCGAACAAGATCGACATCATTTCCGCGGCCATGCTCAAGACCGCGGCGCGCCAGCAGGTGGTTGCGTTCAGCGACCCGGTCTATTCGTACGGCGAAGGACTGATGGTCAAGTCCGACGATGCCAAGGCCTACACCACGCTCGATGAACTGAAGGGCGAAGTGGTCGGGGCGCAGGTTGGCACGGTGTTCCTGGACATGCTCAACAAGAAGGGCATCTTCAAGGAAGTGCGCAGCTACGACTCGATTGCCGACATGTCGCGCGACCTGTCGCTGGGCCGCATCAAGGCCGGACTGGGTGACCAGCCCCTGATTGCGTATCAGATTCGCCAGAACGCGTTCCCTGGCGTCAAGCTTGTCGACAGCTACAAGTCTGTCAATGTTGGCGACGTCTGCCTGGTTGTGCGCAAGGGTGACGCCGAGACGCTGGCGCGCGTGAACAAGGCCATTGCGGCCATCAAGGCCGACGGCACGCTGGCGAAGATCGTCCAGAAGTGGGGGATGTAAGGACGATGGACGGCGCGACATTCCTTAACAACGCCAGCGAGTTCCTGCCCATCCTGCTCAAGGGCGCGGTGGTCACGGTGGAAGTCACCGTGCTGTCGTTCCTGCTCAGCAGCGTGCTGGGGTTAGGCCTGGCACTGATGAAGCTGTCGTCGATACGCGTGGTGTCGGCGACGGGTGCCACCATCATCAATGTGATTCGCGGCCTGCCGATCATCGTGCAGCTTTTCTACATCTACTTTGTGCTGCCCGATATCGGCTTGCACCTGACCGCTTTCCAGGCCGGTGTCATCGGGCTTGGCATTGCCTACTCGGCCTATCAGGCCGAGAACTTCCGGGCCGGCATCGAGGCAGTCGACCCCGGTCAGCGTGAGGCCGCCGAGGCCATGGGCATGCGCGGCGCGCTGATCCTGCGGCGGGTGATCCTGCCGCAGGCGTTCCGCATCGCGCTGCCGCCGTATGGCAACACGCTGGTCATGATGCTGAAGGACTCGTCCCTGGTGTCGACCATTACCGTGGCCGAGATGACCCGAGCCGGACAACTGATCGCATCGTCGACGTTCCAGAACATGACCGTCTATACGCTGGTGGCGCTGCTGTACCTGCTGATGAGCCTGCCGCTCGTCTACCTGTTGCGTCGCGTCGAGTTCCGCTTTGGCGCCGGAAGGAAACGACCATGATCGATATCGAGAACCTGCAGAAGCGGTTTGGCGAGCATCAGGTGCTACATGGGGTGGACCTGCATGTGGATGCGGGCGAGGTGGTCTGCCTGATCGGCCCGTCGGGATCGGGCAAGTCCACGGTGCTGCGCTGTATCAACGGGCTGGAATCGTACGAAGGCGGCGAGATTCGTGCCTTTGGCGAGCGTGTGGAGCGCAATGGCCGCGAGATCCACCGTTTGCGCAGCCGCATGGGCATGGTGTTCCAGCGCTTCAACCTGTTCCCGCACCGCACCGCGCTGGAAAACGTGATGGAGGGGCCCGTCTACGTCCGCGGCGAAAGTATCGAGGCGGCGCGTACGCGTGCCATGGGCCTGCTGGAGAAGGTGGGGCTGGCCGCCAAGGCATCTGCCTATCCCGCGCAGTTGTCAGGCGGCCAGCAGCAACGGGTGGCCATTGCGCGGGCGCTGGCGATGCAGCCCGAGGCCATGCTGTTCGACGAGCCAACCTCGGCGCTTGATCCCGAACTGGTTGGCGATGTACTCGAGGTAATGCGCAGCCTGGCGCGCGAAGGCATGACGATGATCGTCGTGACGCACGAGATGGGCTTTGCACGCGAGGTGGCGGATCGTGTCTGCTTCCTGCATGGCGGCAAGATCGTGGAGGAGGGCCCGGCTGCGCAGGTATTGGGCGCGCCGCGACAAGCGCGGACACAGGACTTCCTGCGCCGCGTCCTGCACAAGCCGGCCGAGTCCGCGGGAGACCTTGCGCGATGACGGAACACGCCATGAAAGAGACGTTGCCTCCTTCGCTGTGGGCGGCGACCGCCATCGATCCGTCGCCCACGCCGCCGCTGACCGCATCGTCCCGGGTCGATGTACTGGTGATAGGCGCCGGCTTTACCGGGCTGTCGACCGCCTTGCATCTGGCGGAACGTGGCACATCGGTTTGCGTGGTCGACAGTCATGAGCCTGGCTGGGGTGCCTCGGGGCGTAACGGGGGGCAGGTCAATCCCACGCTCAAGCATGATCCGGACGAACTGGTGCGGCTGCTGGGCGAGCAGCGCGCCGAGCCGCTGATCGAGGCCATTTCAGACTCGGCCGATCTGGTGTTTGACCTGATCGCCCGGCACGACATTCGCTGCCAACCGGTGCGCAGCGGCTGGCTGCAACTGGCCTATGCGCCAAAGGCCGTTGCGGGCATGCATGCGCGGGCCCGGCAGTGGGAACGCAGGGGCGTGCATGTGGAAACGCTTGATCGCGCTGCGGTAGCGCGACGCGTGGGCACCGAAGCGTTCGCGGGCGGGTGGCTCGATAGCCGTGCAGGGGCAATTCAACCGCTGTCGTACACGCGTGGACTGGTCCGCGCTGCCCAGCTCGCTGGCGCCGCCATACACGGTGGCAGTGCCGTCACCGCGCTGGCACCGCAAACCTCGCAGGGCATGGGCAGGTGGCAGGCAACGCTTTCCACCGGTGCGACGGTGTCGGCCGAGCACGTGGTGATTGCCACCAATGGCTACACAGGAGGCCTCTGGCCCGGTTTGCAAGGCACGCTGCTGACAGCCAACAGCTTTATCGTGGCCACGCGTCCATTGGCGTCGGCTGCCGCCGATGCGATCCTGGCGCGCGGAGAGACCGCATCGACATCGCAGCGGTTGCTGCTCTACTTTCGCAAGGATGCGGACGGGCGCCTGCTGATGGGTGGACGCGGTTTCTTTTCGGACCCGCGTGGTCCGCAGGACTTCGCCCATCTGGAGCGGTCGCTTGAACTGCTGTTCCCGCAGTTGGGGCCGCTCGAATATGCATATCGCTGGGGCGGACGCATCGCGGTGACCCGCGATTTCATGCCGCATATCCACGAACCCGCACCGGGCATCACCGTCGCGGTGGGATGCAATGGGCGGGGCATTGCGCTCTGCACAAGCTTCGGCAAACATCTTGCGGCGCGCCTGACGCAGCCGACGGAGGCTTTCCCTTATCCGGTCTCACCCATCACACCAATTCCGATGCACCAGTTGCAGCGTTTTTATATTGCAGCGGGCGTGGCGTGGTACAGCCTGCTCGACCGTATCGGACGTTGATCGGCGCCGCCCGGCCAGTCCGCGCATGGGTAAAGGCACATCTAAGGTAGAATTCGCGATAATGATTCTTATTTAGATGGGAAGTGGCATGGACGGACGTCCGAGCATTCTGTTGGTCGACGACCATCAAGCCATTCGCGAGCCGCTGTCGACATACATGCGCCGGTTCGATTTCGACGTGGAGGCGGTCGAGGACGGCAAGGCCATGCGCCGCCGACTCGATGAGCGCAGCTTCAACCTGATCTTGCTGGACGTGATGCTGCCCGGCGAGAATGGCCTGTCGCTGTGCCGCTACGTCTCCGAACATGTCGGAACGCCGGTCATCCTGCTAACCGCCGTGACCGACCAGGCCGACCGCGTTGCAGGCCTGGAGATTGGCGCGGACGACTATGTGGTCAAGCCGTTCGATCCGCGCGAACTCGTGGCGCGCATCCGCAGCGTACTGCGCCGCAGCCGTACACAGGCTCCGGCCCTGCCCGACGCGAAGCAGGGGCCGGCGCAATCCGAGTATCGCTTCCTGTTCAGTGGCTGGAGCTTCGACACCCGCACGCGCGAACTGCGTAGCCCCTTCGACGAGGACATTCCGCTCAGCACCGCTGAATACCATCTGTTGCGCGCACTGGTCGAACACCCGAATCGGGTGCTTAGCCGTAGCCAGTTAATCGACCTGACGCAGCGCAACGAGACCGTGGCGTTCGATCGCAGTATCGACAGCCAGATCAGTCGGCTGCGCAAGAAGCTCGAGGCCGATCCACGCCGCCCCAGCATGTTGAAGACCGTTCGCGGGGACGGCTACCTGCTGGCCACCAAAGTCACGGTCGAGCATTCATGAGGTGGTTTCCGCGCAGTATCACGGGGCAACTGCTGACGCTGTGGTTGTTGGCGCTGCTGGCCGCGCACATCATTGCGGTGCTGGTCATGACCTGGTGGCGCGCCGACAACGGCACCATTCACCCTTTGTCGGTGAGAACCATCGAGACCCGCATCCTGTCCGCCTACCGGGTTGCCGGGCGCACGCCCGATGCCACCGCGCTGCTCAACGATATCAGCCTGCCCGATTCCACCTTCCGGCTGTCGGCTACCTCGAGCGCAAATGCCCCGGAGATGGATGAACAGGAGCAGGTGCTGTCGCAGCGTGTGCACAAGCTGCTGGATCTGGCCGGGGACGCGCCGGTCCATGTGCATCTCTGGCAGATCGAGCCCAGCCCCACCGCCGAGCATCGCGGAAACTGGCTCGAGCGCGCGTTTGGTGCGTTTCGTGGCACGCATGCGTGGGCACTCGATATCGAGGTCAGGCTCCCCGATGGCCAGTGGCTGCGCAGCCGGCACTGGCCAACCATGCTGCCGGCCCACTGGAACCGCGTGCTGAGTTTCTCGCTGTTGGTTGGCATGCTGCCCACGGCCATCATCGCACTGCTGTTTGGCAGGCGGATCATGCGTCCGCTGCGCGTGCTGACCGAGGCATCGCGGCGCGTCAGCCGTGGTGAACGCGTCATGCTTCCACAACCCGAGGGCCCAAGCGGCGTGCGCGAGATCACGCAGGCTTTCAACGACATGCAGGAAAGCCTGATGCGTTTCGTGAACGGGCGCACCCAGATGATCGCGGCCATCGGGCACGACCTGCGCACACCGCTGACGTCGCTGCGGATCCGCTCCGAACTGATCGATGACGATGCGCTGCGCGACGCGATGGTGCAGACGCTCGACGAAATGAGCGTGATGGTGGAAGAAACGCTGCAATTCGCGCGCGACGATGCGCTGCATGAACCGACCCAGGATGTGCGCATCGGCGGCCTGGTTCACGAGGTAGTGGAAGGCCAGCGCCTGCAGGGACGGCAAGTCACGTGCACGGCATCGATTGACGACGACATGTACTATCGCTGCCGCCCGGTGCATCTGAAACGCGCGCTGACCAATATCATCGACAATGCCGCGCGCTATGGCGAAGTGTCCGTCAGGATCCTGGCTGACACCTTGCAGGGCAAGCTGCGGATCGACATCGAGGATAGTGGGCCCGGCATCGACCCCGATCATCTCGAACGCGTCTTCGAACCTTTCGCGCGCATGGACGTTGCGCGCAACAAGGACGCAGGTGGCATCGGCCTGGGTCTGGCCATCGCCCGTTCGAGCATCCGTGCGCATGGTGGCGAAGTGACGCTGCACAACCGTCCCGAAGGCGGCCTGTGCGCGGCAATTGCGCTGCCTCTCTAGCCTTCCCCGAGCCTTGGCCAGCCTGCCCCGGTCTTTCCGGGATGGCGAAGTGTGTCAGTCCCTGTCCGGCTTGCCACATTTCGCCACAATTCAACAAACCTGCGCAACAACAAATAGCAATCATTCGCATCTTGGCGTGATTGCCATGCCAGCCTCGATGGCTGCGGCGGGTGCATTTCCACATCTTTGACTGAGGAGTGCCTGGGTCCCCCGACCGAGGCGCGGCAGCACGACCAATCCGACTGTCAAATCATGCTGGAGTCATCCGTGCAGCAAAAGAAAGTATCGAGCGCCGTCCGCCTGTTGGTATCTGGTGCCACATCCGCGGGGTTGGTCATTTCCGTGTCGGCGCTTCCGTGCGTCGCTCAGGCGCAAACCGCATCGACGGGAGCGGTGGCCGCGCAGGCATCCGCAAGCGGTAGCGACATGCTGCCACAGGTTACGGTGACGGGCCGTGGCATTGGCAATGCCAACGAGGCGCCAACCGGAATTTCCCGGTTGCCCGATACCGTGAAGGAAACGCCGAAGACCATCAATGTGGTGCCGCGGGAGGTCATCGAGCAGCAGCAAGCCACGTCGCTTGAACAGATCCTCAAGAACGTGCCTGGCATCACGATCTCCACCGGCGAAGGCAACGGCGGACAAGCCGGCGACCAGTTCCGCATCCGCGGCCTGTCGGCGAAGGGCGATATCTACGTGGATGGCCTGCGCGATTTTGGTGCGTACAAGCGCGATGCGTTCAACACCGAAAGCGTCGAGGTCATCAAGGGGCCGTCGGGCGAGAGCTTTGGCGTTGGCAATATCGGTGGCCTGATCAACCAGACCACCAAGAAAGCCAACCTGCATACCAGCACCAGCATCGACCAGGGCTTTGCCTCGGACGCTACCTATCGCACCACGGTCGATAGCAATATCAAGCTCAACGATACCTCGGCGGTACGGATCAACGGCATGTTCCAGAACGGCCGCGTGGCCGACCGCGATCATGTCGACGATGATCGTCGCGGCGTCGCGATCGACTTTGGCACCGGCCTTGGCACCAGCACCGAGTGGCATCTCAACTATTCGTACCTGCACCGCAGTGGCGCGCCAGACTATGGCGTTTCGGTCGCGCAGGGCGCCGACGGCATCTACCGACCGTTGACCCAGTACGGCGTGCCAGGCATCTCCTCGTCCACGTCCTACGTACGCAACACCGATCGCGATACCACCGACGCGCATATCGTCTCGTCGAACTTTGCCACCAAACTCGACAACGGCATCACGATCAGCAATGACACGCGCTTCAGCTTCTACGAGCGTGACTTCTCGTCGACCAACCCGGGCGCGCTGACCTACGCCAACCTGCAGTCCCTGCTGGCTGGCCGGAACGTCAGCCTGCCGTACGGCGCAGGTGGTGGCTCCACCTATCTGCAGCGCGGGTGGGGTGTTCAGAATGTGCTGAGCGCCAAGGGCGAGTTCATGACGGGCAACTTCCGCCACAAGGCGATGGTGGGCCTGGATACGAGCTACCAGCGTGACCATCGCGACATGGGCACGTGGACCGGCCGCAACAACAACCAGACCGTGGTCAACCCGGTGTTCTACAACAGCCCGAATGCCAGCGTGGCCTATGGCGGCACCACGCGCGATGCCAATGCCATCGATGTCGGTGTCTTCATGAATGACCGTGTCTGGCTGACGGAACAGTTCTCGCTGCTGGGCAGCCTGCGCTGGGATTACTTCCGCAGCGAGTACGCGACCAATGCGTCGTCGCTGGGCGGCGCGGCCGATTCGAAAAAGCTGAGCCCGGCCATCAGCGCCATCTGGGAGCCGACCAAGGACTACATGTTCTATACGTCGTTCTCGCGCACGTATCGGCCAGTGGGAACCGACATCGCCGTGGCAGTGGGCGGCGTGGCATCGGAAGTGCCGCAGAACGGCATCAGCGGCGAACCTGAACGCGCCGACACGATCGAGGTTGGCACCAAGCTCGACTTCCTGGACAAGCGTCTCGGCGTGACCGGTGCGCTGTTCCAGACCAAGAAATCCAACGCCTACACGGTGGATCCGAATACCGGCGACATCACCAACGGTTTCTCTGATTCCGGTGAAGGCCGCCGTATCCGTGGTCTGGAGCTGGGCCTGAGCGGACGCATCGTGGGCGGCTGGACGGCCAACGTTGCGTACGCCTACCTGAACGGCGAAGTCACGTCGGCCACCACGGCTTCAACGGTGGGCAATGCGGCACCGGGCGTGTCGCGCCACAACGTGACGCTGTGGACCGCCTACGACATCCCGCATACGATCCTGCCCGTGCCGGGCCAGCTGACCATCGGCGGCGGCTTGCAGTACGCCACCGGATACTGGGCGGATTCAGCCAACACGACGAAGATGCCGGACAACTTCTCGCTGGACGCGATGATCGCGTACAAGCAGGGCAAGTACCGCATCTCCCTGAACGGCTACAACCTCACGAACCACCTGAACTACCAGTCGTCGTTCGGCGCGGTACGCGCGGTGCCGACCTCGCGCAGGACCTTCCTGCTGAACGTGGGCATGACGTTCTAACGGCGAATACGAATCGTGTCGTGTCTGGGGGCGCGTCCGGCGCCCCACGAGGATTTGCCAGGTCATTGGCGGTGGGGGGAATCTGCACTTCATCCTCCGCTGTTGCGCACCTGGCGGCGGAGCACCACAAGCCCTGGATATGCCCTTGGTGGTCTCCCCTCTCCCGCTCCGCGGGAGAGGGGAGCTTGTCACGCCCCTCGCTATTGCCGTCATTCGGCGCCCAACTCGCGCCGCGCGCGCCGCGAGTAGTAGGCAAACGTGGCTTCAAAGCGTTTCTGCGTACTGACCCAACGCTGCGCTTCGCGGCCCAGTTCAGGTGGAATCGGCTGGATCTCGCCGGCCGCCATGGCCAGCAGCTGCAACCGCGCGGCGCGTTCGAACATGACGCCGAGCACGCATGCCTCCTCCACCGTGGCGCCGGCCACCAACAGTCCGTGGTGTGACAGCAGGATTGCCTTCTTGTCGCCCAGCGCACCCGAGATGATTTCACCTTCTTCATTGCCGACTGGAATGCCAGGCCATTTCTCAAGGAATGCGCACTGGTCATAGAGCACGCAGGTGTCCATGTGCGAAATCGTCAGCGGTACTTCCAACATGGCCAATGCAGACGCATGCGGCGCGTGGGAATGGACGATGCACTTCAAATCCGGGCGGGCCCGATAGAGCCATGAGTGGAAGCGGTTGGCGGGATTGGGCATGCCGCTGCCTTCCAGGACTTCGAGGTCCTCATTGACGAGCAGCAGGTTGTCGGACGTGATTTCGTCGAAACCCAGGCCCAGGCGTTGCGTCCAGTAGGTGCCGGGTGTGTCGGCACGCGCGGTGATCTGGCCGGCGAGACCGGAATCATGGCCGAACGCGAAGAGGATGCGGCAGGTTTCGGCCACGGCTTCGCGCAGCGGCATTTTTTCAGCGCGCAATTGCGTCTGCATCTGCTGGAGCGATGCGGCGACGATCTCGCCCTTGCTCAGTTGCATCGTGTTTGCCATGTCTGTTCCTTTCAGTTTCGGGATGTGCTGGAGTTGAATCGGGATAAGGTTGAAACGATTGGGATGTGATTTCTTTATTTTGTCTTGTTGTCCGCCTTCAGCAGCGTGGACCATCGCTGGTCTTCTTCACTGATCAGCTTGCGGAACTGCTCGGGCGACGATGACATCGGTTCCGTACCCTGCGCCACCAGCGTTGCCTTGAACGCGGGATTGGCCACTGCCTTGGCGACTGCCGCATTGAGCTTGCTGACGATTCCGGCATCGAGGCCTGCAGGGCCGACGAGCCCAGCCACGGAGCCCGATACCAAGGTCGGAAACCCAAGTTCCGACGTCGATGGCACGTCGGGTGCGGTGGCCAGGCGCCGCGGGTTGGCCACGGCCAGCGCGCGCAGCTTGCCCGACGTGACGAACGGCATCACTTGAGGCGTGGCTTCGAAGGTCATGTTGACCTGGCCGGAGACCACATTGGTCACGGACTCTGCACCGCTTTTGAACGGCACGTGCAGGAACTGCACCCTGGCCACATCCTGGAGTACTCGCATACCCTGGAACGGCGAACTTCCCACGCCTGCGGTCCCTACGCTGACCGCGTCGGGTTTGCGTTGTGCGAGCCTGATCAGTTCGGGCAGGTTGGCAGCAGGCAAGTCCTGGTTGACTACCAGCAGATGCGGAGTGGAACCCACCAGCGAGACGTAGGTGAAATCCTTCGCGCTATTGAAATTGACCTTGACGTCGGTATGCGGGTTGACCGCGAGAACGCCGACGGTGGCAAACATCAACGTGTAGCCATCGGGCCGGGCACGCCGCACGAAATCGGCGGCGATATTGCCTCCGGCACCCGGGCGGTTTTCCACGACGATTGGCTGGCCCAACTGCTCGGACAATGCCTTGCCCGTGGCGCGCGCCACCAGGTCGGTAATGCCGCCGGCGCCAAACGGCACCACAAGCGTGATGGGGCGATCCGGGTAGGCGGCGTGAACGGCGAATGAACAACTGACGGATAGCGAGGCTAGCAGGGCAGCTGCACCTGCGAAGTGGGGGCGCTTGAGGCTCACTTGAATGCTCCTGGGGGCGGGTGGGGAAACAAGTGTGTCTATCATGACACCGAAGTTTCCTTTAGGCAACCAAGTTGCCGATGTGTCGTGCCGACCGTACAATCGCGGGCATTCCAGGCGCCGATGCGCACTAACCAGTGATCGTGGATGACCAGCAAGCAAGAAACGGGCGCCTCCGCCGCGCTTTCGACCATCGCCGAACGGCTGGCCGAGCTTCGTAAGCTCAATGGGCTAACGCTTGAGGAACTGGCGCAACGCGCGTCGCTTACCAAAAGCTATCTGTCCAAGCTGGAGCGTGGCCTGTCGTCGCCGACCATCGGCACCGTGCTGAAGCTGGCCGACGCGCTTGAGGTAACGGTGGACCAGTTGATCGCCAAGGCATCGCGTGCGAACGAGATCCTTCACGTCAAGGCCGCCGACCGCATACCGTTCAGCCCGTCGGCCGAGCGGAAAGGCTATACGTATGAAGCCATTGCTACCGAGCGTGTGGACAAGGTCATGCAGCCGTTCATCATGCTGCCTCCTTTTACGCTCGCAAAAGACCAGCCCATGGCAAGCCATGCGGGTGAAGAACTGATCTTCGTGGTGTCGGGCGAGATGGAGGTGGTGTTCGACGACCGCACTGTAAAGATGACGGCGGGTGATTCGCTGTACTTCAACGCATCGATCCCGCACCGTTCGCGCTCGCTTGGCAAGACCCTGGCGCAGGCACTGGTGGTGGTGAGTGACCGGAAGAAAAGCGTGTGATCTGACTGGCCTGAGCCAGTAGCCAGCTACATCACGCGCCCGAACCACCAGAGCGACAGCAGCCCCGCGCAGACCGCCAGCAGGGCGCCCATGGCGGCGAAGAACGCGGTGACTTCGATCTGGTCGCGCTTGCCCGATGCCAGCCGTGCGTTGAGCGCGCGGTAGACCTTCTTGAGTCCGGTGGCATCTTCCAGCCGAAAGTACTCGGCCCCGGTGGCATCGGCAATTTCCTTCAGCACTTTTTCGTCGAGCTTGACGCGCGCGGACCAGCCGTCGGCCGACAGCACGACGCCTTCGGTCGTGCCGACCCCCACGGTGTAGATGCGTACGCCATGGTCGGCGGCCAGTTGCGCGGCTTCCATGGCACCCGGGCCCGCATTGCTCTCGCCATCGGAGAACACGACGATCGCGCCCGAAGCATAGGTGCCCGGTTGCACCGCGTCATCGTCGCCAATGGCGCCAATGGCGCCGGATTTCTTCGGCGGCGCGTCCTCGTCGCTCATGAGTTGCGCGGCGTCGGCGCTTACCTGCGGCAACAGGGTCGTAAGCGCCACGAGCAGGCCATTGCCCAGCGCGGTGCCGCCCTGCGGCTTCAGGTGGTCGATCACGGCCGACACTTCATCCTTGCTGCGGGTCGGGGGCTGTGCCACGGCGGCGGTGCCCGCCATCGCGACCACGCCCATGCTGACGCCTGCCGGCTGTGAATCGAGCAGGACCTTGGCCGCCTGCTGCGCGGCGCGGATGCGGCTGGGTTTGACGTCCTGCGCGCGCATGCTGCCGGACAGGTCAAGCACCACGATCACGGTCTCGATGCGCGAGGGCAGCGTCATCACGGCCTGCGGCCGGGCAATGGCGACGATCAGCGCAGTCAGGGCCAGCAGGATCAGTACGGGCGACACGTGGCGCCGCCAGGTCGTGCCTGTGCCGATGACCGCTCCCGCACCCGCACCGACCATCCTCAGGGCGGGATAGTGCGCCGCGGCGCGCCGCCGGCGCCGATCCAGCCAGATATAGCCGGCCGCCAGCAACACGATGAACGCGAGCAGCCATAGCATGGCGGGCCACAGGAAACTGAAGACGGGCAAGCGGCTTATCGCATCGATCATGCGGCCCCCTCGATCTTGCCCTTGATGGTTGCCTTGGCTGTCCCGCTCGCGATTCCTGGCCGGCGACTGCGCAGGCGCGAAAAATTCAACAAAGCCAGGTCGAGCCGGGCATGGGTCGACAGTGTCAGGCATTCCACATCGGCCCGCTGGAATGCCTCGCGCAGTTCGGTTTCGTGGGTTTCGGCAGCCGCGGCGAAGCGCTTCCTGAATGCAGGATCGTGGGTGTCGACAAACATCTGCTCACCGGTTTCCGCATCCTGCAGCACGACCAGTCCCAGGTCGGGCAACGCCGATTCGAGCGGATCGACCAGCCGCACGGCCACGACTTCGTGGTGCCTGGCCAGCATCGCTAGCGATGCCTGCCAGCCCGGCGCGCTGATGAAATCGGACACCACGAACAGCACCGAGCGCCGCTTTGCGGCTGCACGGGCGCGATCGAGCAGGTCCCGCAGTCGGGTTTCCGTGCGTGCTTTGCCTGGCCCAGCGGCATCTGAAGCGGCAGGCGTGGCATGCATGCGGTCCAGCAGATGCATCAACTGCCGGCGCCCCGGACGTGCCGGCACCACCGATGTGGCAACATCGGGCGCGCCGCCGCCATACAGTACCGCGCCCACCCGGTTGCCATAGCGGGTCAGCAGCAGTGCCATGACGGTGGTGAAGTCGCGCAGCAGGTCGCGCTTGCGTACCACGCCGGAACCGAAGTCGATCGACCCGCTCAGGTCCAGCAGGAACCACGCAGCGATCTCTCGATCCTCCTGGAATTCACGCACGTAAGGCGTCTGCAACCGTGCGGTGACGTTCCAGTCGATATGCCGCACGTCGTCGCCAGGGTGGTACTCGCGCAGATCGGCGAAGTCCAGTCCAAAGCCTCGGAACAGCGTGCGGTAGTCGCCTTGCAGCAGGCCGTCGAGGCGGCGCACCACAGTCCATTCCAGGCGGCGCACCAGCGCGTCGGTCTGGCTGGCATCGATGCCGGCAAGCGCTCCGGTGCGCACGCGCTCCGGAGCGGCGGCATCGGGGCCGCGTGGGCGGCTAGCGCGCAGCCGCCTGAACATGGGATTCCATTGGCCGTTCCGGCACCGGCAGCGCCTGCATGATCCGCGTGATGAGCTGGTCGGCCGTCACGCCATCGGAGATGGCTTCATACGACAGCACCAGGCGGTGCCGCAATACGTCCGGCACGAGGTCGATCACATCCTCGGGCAGCGCATAGTGCCTGCCGCGCAGGAAGGCCAGCGCGCGGGCGCCTTCGATCAGGCCGATGGTGGCGCGCGGGCTGGCGCCAAAGGTCACGTAGCGGTCCAGGTCGGCCAGGCCGTATGACCCTGGTTTGCGCGTAGTCGCCACCAGGCGCACCGCGTACTGGATCAGGCCCGGATCCACATAGACCTTGCGGCACTCGTCCTGCAGGCCGGTCAGGTGTTCGGGGGTGGCGATCGCGCCCACGTTGATGCGCGGCCCCGTAACGCGGTTGACGATCACAACCTCCTCTTCCTCGCTGGGGTACCCCACCAGCACCTTCATCATGAAGCGGTCGACCTGCGCCTCTGGCAGCGGGTAGGTACCTTCGGTCTCGATTGGATTCTGCGTGGCCATGACCAGGAAGGGCATGGGCACCCGATGGCTTTCGCCAGCAATGGTGACCTGCTTTTCCTGCATCACTTCCAGCAACGCGCTTTGTACCTTGGCCGGCGCACGGTTGATTTCATCGGCCAGCAGCAGGTTGGCAAACACCGGTCCGCGCACCGTGGAAAATTCGCCGGTGCCCTGGTTGTACATGCGTGTGCCGATCAGGTCGGCCGGCAACAGATCCGGCGTGAACTGGATACGCCTGAACGTGCCGCTCATCGTCCTGGCCAGCGTGTTGACGGTCAGTGTCTTGGCCAGGCCGGGCACGCCTTCCACCAGCAGGTGCCCGCCGGCCAGGATGGCCACCAGCACCCGTTCGAGAAAGTGGTCTTGTCCCACCACCACGCGCTTCACCTCGTACAGCAGGCGCTCCATCAGGTCGGCGCTGTCCGTGGCGCCTCGGGCTTGGTCGTTCATGGGCCTCCGCAATCAGAAAGGTGAAGATCCGACGGCAGCACCGGCACTTTCAATGGTGATGGCAAAGCCAATGCCAATGAAGGTGCCGCTCTGGTTTGGGTTGAGGATGGCAGTGACGATTCCCACCACCTCGCCGTTCAGGTTGATCAGCGGGCCGCCCGAGTTGCCGGGATTGGCGGCGGCGTCGAACTGGATCAGCTTGTCCAGCCGCTGCTTGCGATCTGGCGACACGAACTCGCGGTCGAGTCCCGACACGACGCCGGCCGACACCGACGGGCCGATCCCGAACGGAAAACCCACCGCGACGACTTCGGTGCCCGGCGCAAGGTCCTGGCTCGAACCGAGCGTTGCTGCTGGAAGATCATCGGGAATCGATTTGGCCTTGAGCACGGCGAGATCCTTTTCGGGGATCGCCTGCAGCACATTGGCTTCCGACGTCTGGCCGTTGTGGAACCTGATTTCCAGACGCTGGGCGTCGGCAATCACGTGATAGCTGGTGAGGACCACGCCACTTTCAGTGACGACCACCCCCGAGCCGATATGGCCGGATTCGGGCTTGCTGCCGGGCTGGTCCTTGCCTGCGGGCGGATCGCCAGTGGCGAGTTCGTCGCGCGACGGGGGGGCGGACGGCGGCGTTTGCGGAGCGGCTTCGGGGCGTTTGCGTGGGGCGTCGCGCTTTGACTTGGGCGCGGGAGTGGCCGCCACCACCTTTGTCTCAGGCGCATAGCTGAGGACCTCCACCACCGATTCGCGAACCATCTCGGCTGCCCTGGCGCTGCGTGAAGGCAGGCTCTTGGTCTGCAGCGTGTGCAGCACGGCCTTGTCGATATCGGCCTGCGTGAGCGCACGCCGCGTGGGCTGCGTCATCCAGGCGGTGCCCACGCCCGCGACGAAGACCAGCGTGACGGCTGCCGCGACCCATCCGTAGATTGCCACCCGTTTCATCGCAGCCCCCGAGGTCCCGTCGTGCCTTTGAAAATACAGTACCATCCTCTTAACCACGCGCCAAGGAGCAGGGCATGCAGTTTCTCTGGCCGCAAATGCTCTGGTTGCTGCTCATGCTCCCGCTGCTGGCAGCCGCCTACCTGTATTTGCTCGCGCGGCGCAGGAAGACTGCGCTGCTGTATGCCAGCCTGTCCCTGCCGCGCGCCGCGCTTGGCCCCGGCCAACGTGTGCGGCGCCACATTCCGCCTGTGCTGTTCCTGCTGGCCCTGGGCGCCGCCCTGCTTGCGTGCGCGCGGCCCACGGCAACCCTCACGCTGCCCACCGACACCATTACCCTGGTGCTGGCGATGGATAACTCGCGCAGCATGGAGGCCACCGACGTGGCACCCACACGCATTGCCGCCGCGCAGCAGGCCGCCCGTGACCTGATCGTGGGGCTCCCATCCAGCGTGCGGCTGGGCATTGTGTCCTTTGCCACCACGGCCACCGTGGTGCTGCCTCCCACCAGCAACCGGCAGGACATGCTCGATGCGATCGACCGCTTCCAGCTCCAGCGCGGCACCGCGACCGGCAGCGGACTGATCCAGGCGCTGGCGGTGCTGTTTCCCGACGATGGCATCGATCTCGAAGCCATCCTGTTCAGCGGCGATGCCACGCCGCCGCATTTCGGGCGACCGGAACCTTCGCTCGACGAAGCCGCCGCGGCAGAGGCGGCCCGCAAACGCGACCAGCAGCAGCCGGCGGTACTGCCCGGGTCGTACCGCCACGGTGCAGTGATTCTGCTCAGCGACGGCCGGCGCACCACGGGTCCCGATCCGCTGGATGCCGCACGCATGGCTGCCCAGCGGGGTGTGCGCGTCTACACCGTGGGTTTCGGTTCGACGCAGGGCGGCAGCGCCGGGGTGGGCGAGTGGCCCCTGTCGTACTTCATGCAGCTCGACGAGCCCGCATTGCGCGCGGTGGCCGCGCTGACCGAAGGCGAATATTTCCAGGCGGGTTCGGCATCCGACCTGACCCAGGTGTACCGCCAGCTCACCGCCCGCTTTGCACTGGAGCGCAAGGAGACCGAACTGGGTGCCTTCCTCGCCGCGGCGGCGGCCCTTTTGCTGGCGTCGGGGTGCGCGCTCTCGATGCTCTGGTTTCGGCGCTGACAGCGCGGTGCGTCGAGTATGCCGCTTCATTGCTGCAACCTCCCGTTGCACGTAGCAATGTGGTGATGCCGAGCCAGCGCGCAAGCCCGCGTGGCATGGTCCTTGGCGCGCTAATTGCGTAGGCAGGAGTTTGCCCAGACTCCCGAGCGCGCTCCGCCAAGGCGCGCTATATCGTTCCCGATCGGTACAGCCGTTCGCAAGAAACGCGCCTGTCCGGATTCCGCTCCGAAGCCATGAGCCACTGTCCCCGCTGCAACTTGCGTTGCCGTGGCGGGTCGACGGCGCCCATCCATTCCTGTCGGAGGTTGCACCATGAGCCGTTATATCGTTCTAGCCAGTTTCACGGACCAGGGAATCCGTACCGTGAAGGACACCACCAAGCGGGCAGCGGCAGTACGCGAACTGGCTCCGCAGTTTGGCGTGAAGGTCACCGATGTGTTCTGGACGCTCGGCAAATACGACGTGATCCTGACCATGGAAGCGCAGGACGATGCTTCCGTCACTGCCTTCGGACTCAGTATCGGTGCGCAGGGCAATGTCCATACGCAGACGCTGCGCGCATTTACCGAAACGGAGATGCAATCGATTCTAGGCAAGATGCGCTGAGTCTGTTTGTGGGCGAGGGTGGATGCCCGCCAGTACGGTGGGTATCCATCGCTCAGCGTTCGCGACTGCTTCATTGGCGTTTACCCCCGCGACGTGCAATGCACCGTGTAAGAACCGGGTAAGCGGCACGCTTTACCGTGTAGCCATTCGATGCGAAAGCACAAATACGCAGGAGACATGGATGCACGAAGATCTGGTCGAGAGACTCAAGGCCAACCGGCAGTATCGCGAGCTGGTTCGCCGTCGCAGCAGGCTCGGATGGTTGCTGACCGCGGTCATGCTGGTGGTGTACTACGGGTACGTATTGCTGATTGCGTTCGACAAGGAGCTGCTGGCCACGCGCGTTGGCAATGGGGTGATGACGTGGGGCATGCCGATCGGCCTGTTCGTGATCGTCTTCACCGTCGTCATTACCGGACTCTACGTGCGTCATGCCAATAGCGTCTATGACGAACTGACCGACCAGATCAAGCGGGAGCTCGCATGAAAGCGCGTCACGTAATCGGTGCCAGCGCTTTGCTGGGTGCCTGCACAGCCCTGCTGCTGTCGAACGCCGCGTTCGCGGCTGGTGGAGACCTGGGGCAGGCCGTGCGGCAGCCCACCAACTGGACCGCGATCGGCATGTTCGTGGTGTTCGTGATCGGCACGCTGTTCATCACCAAGTGGGCCGCCAAGAAGACCAAGTCAGCAGCTGCGTTCTACACGGGCGGCGGTGGTATCACGGGCTTCCAGAACGGCCTGGCCATTGCCGGCGACTTCATGTCGGCGGCATCGTTCCTCGGTATCTCGGCCGCGGTGTTTTCCAGCGGCTATGACGGGCTGATCTATTCGATCGGCTTCCTGGTCGGCTGGCCGATCATTACCTTCCTGATGGCGGAGCGGTTGCGCAACCTGGGGCGCTTCACGTTTGCCGATGTGGCGGCATACCGCTTCAAGCAGGCACCGATCCGGGCCTTCGCGGCATCGGGCACGCTGGTGGTGGTGGCGTTCTACCTGATCGCGCAGATGGTGGGCGCCGGGCAACTGATCAAGCTGCTGTTCGGGCTGGAATACTGGATCGCGGTGGTCATCGTCGGCGCGCTGATGATGGTCTACGTGCTGTTCGGCGGCATGACGGCCACCACCTGGGTGCAGATCATCAAGGCGTGCCTGCTGCTGGGCGGTGCCTCGTTCATGGCCTTCATGGTGATGGCCCAGTTCCACTTCAGCCCCGAGGCGCTGTTCGCCAAGGCTGTCGAGGTGCATGCCAAGAAGGATTCGATCATGAGTCCGGGCAACTTCATCAAGGATCCGATCTCGGCGATCTCGTTCGGCATCGCGCTGATGTTCGGCACGGCGGGCCTGCCGCATATCCTGATGCGCTTCTTTACCGTGCCCAACGCCAAGGAGGCGCGCAAGTCGGTGTTCTGGGCCACCACGTGGATCGGGTACTTCTATATCCTGACCTTCATCATCGGCTTTGGCGCGATCGTGCTTGTGGGTACCAACGCCAGCTTCCAGGATGGCAGCGGCAAGCTGCTGGGCGGGGTCAATATGGCAGCGGTGCACCTGGCCAGCGCGGTGGGTGGCAACGTGTTCCTCGGCTTCATTTCCGCGGTGGCGTTTGCGACGATCCTGGCGGTTGTGGCGGGCCTCACGCTGGCAGGCGCCTCAGCCGTATCGCATGACCTCTACGCAACCGTGTTCAAGCACGGCAATGCATCCAGTGCGATGGAACTGCGCGTCTCGCGTATCACCACCGTCATCCTCGGCATGGTTGCCGTGGTGCTCGGCATTGTCTTCGAGAAGCAGAACATCGCGTTCATGGTGTCGCTGGCGTTTGCGGTGGCCGCATCGGCCAACTTCCCGGTGCTGTTCATGTCGGTGCTGTGGAAGGGCTGCACCACGCGCGGCGCCATGGTCGACGGCTTCCTGGGGCTGCTGACGGCTGTGATCCTCACGGTCCTGTCGCAGGCCGTCTGGGTAGACGTGTTCCACTTCAAGAGCGCGCTATTCCCCTATACGTCACCGGCACTGTTCTCGATGACGGTTGGCTTCCTGGGAATCTGGCTGTTCTCGGTCACCGACAAGTCCGCGCGGGCGCGCATCGACAAGGCTGGCTTCGAGGCACAGGAGCTGCGTTCCGAGACCGGCATTGGTGCCGGCGAAGCATCAGCCCACTGAGAGGGGTGTCGCCCCAGGCGCCATGCCTGGGGCAGATCTTTTCGCGTGTTCGGCTTCAGGCCTTGGCGATCACGCTGAGGTTCAGCGTTTCCCCACCCGCCACGATGGCCAGCAAGCGGTCGACATTCGGGTGCGCGCCCGGACGATTGCGTGCGTCGGCCGTGTGTTCGGCAAATACCGCCAGGCCGTGTTCCGCGGCAGCTGCATCGAGCTTGCCGAAGGTTTGCTGCAGGTAGTTGTACACGGCCAGCGAGCCCTGTTTGCCAGGCATGTTCTCGATGCTGGCCACTACCGCGCCATTGCCGTCGACCAGGTCGATGCGGGCAATGCCGTCGACGGCGGGCATCTGGGCGAGATTGTCCTTGAATGCGTTGCTCGGCTCGATCATGGTGGCGCTCCTGTTGCGGATTGCAAAAACAAAAACGGACGGGCCAGCAGTGGCGACCGTCCGTTCTTGCTTGATGCGTGTTGTGCGTTGGTAGGCTCGATTGGACTCGAACCAACGACCCCCACCATGTCAAGGTGGTGCTCTAACCAGCTGAGCTACGAGCCTAGCGAAGGCGCGAATTCTATAGAGGGCTTGCCAGAAGTGCAAGCACTTTCTGAAAAACAATCCATCTTCGAGCCATGCGTGCCTGATCGGGCTGGCGATTCAAGTTTTCCGTCTTGCGATCCGTAGACCGAAATAGGTCAGTCTGATAACCAGCGGCGCAGCCAGGCGACAGACCTTCACAAGAGCAGTGGGCATCAGATCCGCGCGCCGTACGAACGGAGACGTAGAAGATGATCAAGCAACTGTCGATCCGGGGCTCGCTGAGCCTGCTGGTCGCTTTCTTTGGGGCGGCGCTGGTGTTTGGTGCCGCGGTTGGCCTCTATTCGATCCATACCGGTAACGAGGCGCTCAAGCAGACCTATACGGTCGATACGCCGGCAGTAGCGGACCTGGAGGGCAGTGCCGGGCAACTGCTGCGGTTGCGGCTGGCGTTGGCTACCTATGCATCGCTGGCCGAGTTGAACGACCAGGACGCCGCCAACGCCGTGCTCAAACGGTTCGACCAGTACCTGAAAAATTCGAACGAGCGCATCGAACACTATCTGGCCGTTGCCGGCAACGGTGACGAGGAACAGCAGCGTCTGGTCAAGGACATGCAGGACAAGCGCGCCGCGTTCCTTCGCGACGGCGTCGAGCCTGCGCTGGCAGCGTTGAAGTCGGGCGATCGCCAGACGTTCCTGCAGCAACAGGCGCACAAGCTGCCACCGCTCTACAGCGCCTTTGAGAAGGCCATGCTGGCCGTCGAGAAGCGCCAGGTCGCTTACGGTGAACAGCGTTACGAGCAGGCGCAAACGCGCTTCAGGCTGGTGGTGTGGGCCGTGGCGGTTGGACTGGCGGGCGCGCTGCTGCTGTCGTTGCTTGCGCGCATGGTGATGATCCGCGCCATCGTGGTGCCGGTGGATGCCGCGGTGGCGCAGTTCCAGCGGATTGCCGGCGGCGACCTGACAGGTCGAGTGGAAGTGGCCAGCAGCAGTGAAATGCGCAAGCTCACCAGCGCATTGCAACAGATGCAGGCATCGCTGACCGAGACTGTCGGCATGGTACGCGCGGGCACCGATTCGATCAGCACCGGTGTCCAGGAAATTTCCAGCGGCAACACCGATCTGTCGCAGCGGACAGAGGAGCAGGCCGCATCGCTGGAACAGACGGCAGCCAGCATGGAAGAGTTGACCTCGACAGTGAAGCAGACCGCCGACAATGCGAAGCAGGCCAGTCGGCTGGCGGAGGGTGCTTCAGACCTGGCGGCGCAGGGTGGTGAGCTCACGCAGCAGGTAGTGGACACCATGCAGCATATCGTGGCCGATTCACACAAGATTGGCGAAATCGTCGGCGTGATCGAGAGCATTGCGTTCCAGACCAATATTCTCGCGCTCAATGCAGCTGTGGAAGCGGCTCGTGCGGGCGAGCAGGGACGTGGTTTCGCGGTGGTGGCATCCGAGGTGCGCGCGTTGGCGCAGCGCAGCGCCGGCGCGGCCAAGGAGATCAAGGGATTGATCGACCTGTCGGCGAACCGCGTGGAATCGGGTGCGGGCCTGGTGGAGCGTTCCGGGGCCACGATGGGCGAGATCGTGACCGCCATTGCGCGCGTCAGCGACATCATGAACGAGATTGCCGCGGCAGCCGTGGAGCAAAGCAGCGGCATCGACCAGGTCAACGTGGCCGTGACGCAGATGGACGAGGTAACGCAGCAGAACGCTGCGCTGGTCGAACAGGCCGCGGCGGCAGCCGGTTCACTGGAAGAGCAGGCACAGCGACTGGCAGCAGCAGTGGCGGTGTTCCGGATCGACCGGCAGGCGGCTCAGAATGCCTTCGGTGGTCTCCCCTCTCCCGCATTTGCGGGAGAGGGGCGGGGGAGAGGGCCAGCGCATCAGGTTGCGGCAATCGCAGTTTGAGCCGCGATGCCCTCTCCCCCAGCCCCTCTCCCGCGTGCGGGAGAGGGGAGCAAAACCAAACCGTGGGTGTCAGTGCGTCACCAGCGTAGAGCGCATCGCTTTCACATTGCGCTCTGATACCGCTGCCGCGCGGTTGCTCCAGCCCTGGCGCAGGAACGAGGCCAGTGCGGCCACTTCGGCGTCGTTCATGCGATGGGCGAAGCCCGGCATGACCAGTACCGAGGGCGCCTTGGCGGTGGAAGGTGTGGCGGCGCCGGCCAGTATTACGTTGACGAGTGCGGCCGGGCTGGTGGCGTTGACGACCGTGGCGCCGTCCAGTTGCGGGAACACCCGTGTTGCCCCTTTGCCCGTGACGAAGTGGCAGGCTGCGCAGTTGTCGAGGTAGAGCCGTTCGCCCAAGGTCAGCCCCTTGGCCGCGGTCAACTTGCGGATCGTGGCCTCGGTACCTTGCGGCTTGACCGCAGCCGACGTGGCCGGCACCGGCGACAGGCTTTTCAGGTAGGCGGCAATCGCATCGAGGTCTGCGCTACGCATATGCGACGTGCTATGCGCCACCACCTGCGTCATCTCGCCCGCCACGGCCGCGGTGCGATTGCGGCCGGTCAACAGGTAGTCAACGATGTCCTGGTTGGTCCAGTGCGGCATGCCGCGCAACGACGGTACAGGCCAGCCGTTGAGTTCGCCGCCCGCCAGATACTGTGCCTCGGCGCTTGAATCGGCCTTCTCGTTCATGGCGACCCCACGGGGCGTATGGCAACTGCTGCAGTGCCCGAGGCCTTCCACCAGATAGGCGCCAAGCCTGACCTGATCGGTCCACTTCGCTTGCGGCTGGAACGGCTTGCCGGACGCGAACACGTAGTTCCACACCGCCATGCCCCAGCGCAGGTTGAACGGGAAGTCCATGCTGGTCTCTGGCGGCACTGCGTTGCTTGCCTTCACGCCAGACATGAAGAAGGTGTAGAGCGCGTGGATATCGGCGTCCGTCACCTTGGCGTAGTTCGGGTACGGCATCGCCGGGTACAGGTGCGTGCCATCTGCGCGAACACCCTTGCGGACCGCATCGGCAAACTGCTTTTCAGTGTAGTTGCCGATGCCGTGCTGCTTGTCGGGCGTGATGTTGGTCGAATAGATCGTGCCGTGGCCGCTGTCGATGGCCAGGCCGCCGCTGTACTCGGGTTTGCCCGGCGCGCTATGGCAGGCCATGCAGTCGCCCACGCGAGCCAGGTAGGCGCCGCGCAGCACCAGCGCGGGGTCCGCCGCTTGCGCGGCCGAGGCAGCGAGGGTGCCGAACACGGCGGCAATGAGATAAGACTTGAGAGATTTCATTGTCGTGTGATCAGGCTTGTACCAGCGGTCCCGGATTCTTGAGGTACTGCTTCTTGATGGCGTCGGCCGCCATCAGCGTGATGGCACCGATCGTGGCGGTGGGGTTGGCCTGGAAGTTCTGCGGGAACGCATTGCCACCGGGAACGAACACGTTGTGCACGTCCCATGACTGCAGGTAGCGGTTCAACGCCGAATCGCGTGGCGATGCGCCCATGATCGCGCCGCCCACGTTGTGGGTGGACACGTACTTGGTGATGTCCCAGTGCGAATCGAGCGCGAGGAAGCTCTCCGAGATCGCGTCGGGCTTCATTTCCTTGGCGATCTTCAGCACGATCTCGCGCAGGTAACGCTGGAGCTTGAGCTCGTTCTCGCGCCAGTCGAAGGTCATGCGCAGCAGCGGCTGGCCCCATGGGTCGCGATACTTCGGATCGAGATCGAGGTAATGGCCGCGGTACGACATGCACGTGGTGGTGATGCTGATCTTCATCGAGCGGCCGTACCAGTCCACCATCGCTTCCTTCCAGCCCTTGCCCCAGGCCGGCGTGCCCGAGGGCAGCGACGTCCCGATCGGCGCGCCGGTGGCCTGCGAGCTATGGATCTTGGCGCCGCCGATAAAGCCCAGCGAAGGACCATCGAAATTGCCCGGCGAGATGTCGTTGAACATCTCGCCGGTAGCGCCCGCGGTGGCGAACGGGTTAAAGTGCTTGTCCTTGAAGAACAGCGTCGCGCCACCATTGCTCAGGAACGCATAGTTGCGGCCGACGGTGCCGGTTTCCGATACCGGGTCATATGGCTTGCCGATGCCCGACAGCAGCATCAACCGCACATTGGCAAACTGGAAGCTGCTCAACACGACGATCTTCGCGGGTTGGAACACCTCGCGGCCCTTCTCGTCGATGTATGTCACGCCGCGCGCCGTCTTGCGGTCGGCGTGCAGGTCCACGCGGATCACGTTGGCGTTCACGCGATACGAGAAATTCGGCATGCGCTTGACCACATCGAGGATCGTGGTCTGCGGGGAGGCCTTTGAATAGTTCAGGCACGGATACTTGCTGCAGTAGCCGCAATAGTTGCACGGCGCGAGTTGCGCACCATACGGATTAGTCCATGCCTGCGAGACATTGGCCGACGGATTCGGAAACGGGTGATAGCCGAGCTTCTTCGCCGTGTCGGCAAACATCGAACAGTTCAGTGTGTCCTGCAGCGCGGGCAGCGGATATGGCTGCGAGCGCGGGCCTTCGAACGGATCGCCGCCGGGCTGGACCTTGCCGCGCAGGTTGCCCGTGTTGCCGGACAGGCCGCAGACCTTCTCGAAGAAGTCGTAGTACGGCTCGATCTCGTCCCACGTGAACGGGAAGTCCTTGATACGCATGTCGGCGTCGAGCGTGCCGCGCTTGTAGGCGCGGTCGGCGTAGGTCTTGAGCTTCAGGTCGGTAGGCGTCGGACGGATCAGCACGCCGGTCCAGTGCAGGCCTGAGCCGCCAACGCCGGTGCCGGGCGCGAAGGCCCCCCATTTACGTGTGGGCAGCGCGGTGTCCTCGCGCTTGTAGCGCACGGTCAGCGCCGCGTCGCGCGGAGTGGCGAACACCTTGTTGCGCGTGGCGTAGGCGTACTGGTCGGCAGGCTTCGGGTAGGCAAAATCCTCGGGCGGGCGGTCGGGGCCGCGTTCGAGTGCACGGACCTTCAGGCCGGCCTGGGCGAGTTCAATCGCCATGATCGAACCGGCCCAACCGAGGCCGACGATGACGACGTCAACGTCGTCGTTGGTGATGTGGGGCATGAAACGTTCTTGTTCTGGACGTGATACCGCAGCGCGCGCATGGCGCCTTGGCATTCACGCAAGCAAATCTGGAATCGAAGGGGGGCGGGGGGGCGATCGGCCGTTCAGGCGATCAGGCGCGCTTGCCGCTGAGGCTGACCGGGCCCAACGGATATGGCACGTTGTGCTGGTCCACCCATTCGGTGTACTGGGCACGCGCGCCCGGGAAGCCGATTGCCACCCAGGCCTTCATGTCCTTGTTGCCGCCGTACTTCGGATCGGCGAGGTAGCCATTCTTGGTATCGCCGAGCAGTTGCGAGAAGAACTGACCGGCCTTCAGCGATGCTTCGCCGAGTTTGGCAAAGTCGACTTCATTCTTCTGCAGCGCGGTGAGCAGGGCGTCCTGCTCGGTAGCGGACAGGCGCTCGAACGGCTTGCCATGCCGGCTGTTTGCCGCCTGTTGCGTGAGCCGGATGCCGGTCCGGTAGATATTCTGGGGTGCATAGGGCAACTGGAAGCCGAGCGTCTTCGGCGCATCGGTGTTGTGCGGCCCCTGCAGGTAGATATCGTCACCAAGGCCGCCGTGAAGCTGCTGGTCGATAAATACCGGCACATTGGTTTCCAGTGCGCCAGGTCCCTTGCCCTCGGCAGGAATCAGGCGGTCGCACGCTGCCATGATGAAGGCCCACTCGGGCGCGCTGAAGAACACGGGCTTGTAGTGCTGCAAATGCACGTCTTCCAGGCCCTTGGCGCGGACTTCATGCAGCGGAATGGCCGCGACGGGCACGGCGACGGCGGTCGCCTTGAGAAAGGATCGACGTGAGAACGGGGGCGTTGACATGTGGGGTCCCAGAAAAAAACAGGCGTTGTCCCCATGCGAATCGCTCTCTTTTACCCGGGATTCGTCTCACGACTGGAAATAGTCGGACATCGTACCTCTTAATTGTTATGTATTGCAATGATTAGTTTGCTAATTGATTGTTCGGCTGGCGGGACATTCGTGCGCGCACACATGCGCGATTGCGGTCCGCACGGCGCATCGAGTAGGGTTAGGCCTCTGGCTTCATCCGGTGGCACGGTCCCCCCACAACTCCCGATCGAGGAGACAAGAACATGATTTCCTGGCTCAACCGCGCCGCGGCGGTATTGGCATGCATCGTCGCCTGCACGGCCACTCCGGCACTGGCCGCTGACGCCGCCGCCACGCTGACCATCACGGCCGGCGCGCAGCAGCAAACGTGGACGCGCGACGCGCTGCTGAAGGATCGGCGGCTGGTCAGCGTTACCGTGGATGATGACAACCTGAAGCGTCGCCTGACCTTCAAGGCGATTCCGATGGCGGCGCTGCTGGCCGGGCTGGCGGTGTCGAAGGACGGCAGCGCCACCACGGCCGCCAGCGACGGTTATGTCTCGCACCTGCCGATGCGCCTGCTGCTGGCCGATGACGCCGGTGGACCACGCGCCTGGCTGGCGGTGGAACCTTCCGCGAAGCCGTGGCCGAAACTGAAGGGACAGGACATTGGCCCGTTTCGCCTGATCTGGACGGTGCCGAAGACCGCCGCGAAAGGCACGGCGTCGGTCAGGATCAATGAAAGTCTGTGGACTTATGCCATCGCGCGCATCGACATTGGTGCGAGCGCTGCCGAACGCTTTACGGCGATTCGCCCCGCAGCGGACCAGCCGGCCGATGGCCCGGTCATGCGCGGCTTTGCCACATTCCAGCGCGTCTGTTTCTCGTGCCACTCGATCAATCGCACGGGCGATGCGAACCTGGGCCCGGACCTGAACGTGCCATACAACCCGGTGGAATATCTTGGCGACGAAAAACTCGCGAAGCTGATTCGCGATCCGCAATCGCTGCGCTGGTGGCCGGGTTCGAAGATGTCAGCCATCGACGAGAAGACCCTGTCGGAAAGCGAGCTCAAGGACCTGCTGGCGTACCTGCACCATATGTCAGGGCGCAAGGCGCAAGCGGCTGAAGCACCCGCGGCGCCGGGGTCGTGATGGAAGCCGCCGGCGCGCGCCGGCGGCTGGGTCATGGCATGCCTGCTGCTATTTCAGTCCGGCCTGCTGCCCAGGACGCACCGCATCTGCTGTGCCCTGGATAAAGGCCTTGATCTTCTCGACGTCATCGGGCGTGAGCTTGCCCGTGAAGTCGGGCATGCCGCGCGCCATGAACGGTCCCTTGAACACGATCTTGTCGAGGTTGTTGATCATGTCGGCGCTGACAAAGCCAAGGTTGGGGATATTGCCGCCGCGATCCACGCCGGGCACGCCGTGGCACATCACGCAACTACTGACGTAGAGTCCGGCACCGTCATTGACCTTGGCGGCGTCGTACCTGACACCCTTCAGCAGGCCATCGGTGCGGTACTGAACGAAGGCCGGCAGTTTCGCCGTGGCACCGAGTGCGAACGTATAGACCGTGCCCGGGCCCTGCCGGTCGGTGGCGCGTTGCGCCAGCCCGTAGACGCCGCCCCAGCCCACTGCCACCGATACGTACTGCTTGCCGTCGACCTGATAGCTGACCGGGGCGGCGATCACGCCGGTGCCGGTGGGGGTCTCCCAGAGTTTCTCGCCGCTCTTGGCGTCATAGGCCACGAATCGCCCGTCGGCCGTGCCCTGGAACACGAGATTGCCCGCGGTGGTCAGGGTGCCGCCGTTCCACGGCGACACCTGCTCCTGCGACCACGCTACTTTCTGCTGCACCGGGTCCCATGCCAGCAGGCGCCCGAACGGTTTGCTCTTCGGCGGTTCGGCATTGAGGAACTTGGCCGTGTTCCAGCCCGTGTTGGCGCCGGGTTGCATTGGCTGCGCGCCATTGAAGGTCCAGCCCTTGTCGTCCATCAGGTTGATCGGCACGTTCTGCGCGGGCAGGTAGACCAGGCCGGTCTGCGGATTGAACGACATCGGATGCCAGTTGTGCGCACCGTAAGGGCCGGGGATGGCGTCGTAAGGCTTGTCGACCGAGCGCGCCTCGGCGTGTTCGATCGGCCGGCCGTCCTTGTCATAGCCGCTGGCCCAGTTCACGTCGACAAAGTTCTTTGCCGAGATGAACTGGCCGTTGGTCCGGTCGATGACGAAGAAGAAGCCGTTCTTCGGCGCGTGCAGGATTACCTTGCGCGGCTGTCCCCCGATGGTCAGGTCGGCCAGGATCATCGGTTGCGTCGAGGTGTAGTCCCAGTTGTCACCGGGGGTTTCCTGGTAGTGCCACTTGTACTTGCCGGTGTCGGGGTCCAGCGCGACGATCGACGCCAGGTACAGGTTGTCGCCACCGGCCGGGCTGCGCTTGCTGCGCGACCATGGCGAACCGTTGCCGGTGCCCACATACATCAGGTTCAGTTCGGGATCGAAAGTCATTGAGTCCCACGCGGTGCCGCCACCGCCGGCTTCCCACCACTTGCCGGCCGGATCCCAGGTCTTGGCGGCTTTCTCCATCGACTCGTCCTCGAAGGGTTTGGACGGATCGCCCGGCACCGTGAACCAGCGCCATTTCTGCTCGCCGGTGCCGGCATCATAGGCCGTGATATAGCCGCGTACGCCATACTCGGCGCCGCCATTGCCAATGATCACCTTGCCCTTGAATACGCGTGGCGCACCGGTGATGGTGTACGAATACTTGCGGTCGATGATGGTGTCCTTTTCCCACAGCTTGCGCCCGGTGGCGGCGTCAAGCGCGATCAGGCGGCCATCGTAGGCCGCCACGAACACCTTGCCCTGGTACAGTGCCACGCCGCGGTTCACCACGTCGCAGCAGCCGCGGTAGCCAAGCGCGTGGTCCACCTTGGGGTCGAAGGACCATAGACGCTTGCCGGTGCGTACGTCCACCGCGTGTACCACGCTCCATGAGGCGGTCACATACATCACGCCATCCACGACCAGCGGCGTCGATTCCACGCCGCGTGTCGATTCGAGGTTGTAGGACCACACCAGGCCCAGGTTCTTCACGTTGCCGGTGTTGACCTGGTTCAGCCGGCTGAAGCGGGTCTCGGCATAATCGAGTCCGTAGCTGGGCCAGTCAGGTGTCTTATCGGCATTGGCGCGGATGAAATTGCCGTCGACCTTGGCCGTGGCCGCGCGGATCGTGGTAGCCGATGGCGGAGCCGCGTGCGCGGCAGACATGGCCAGCATGCCGGCCAGTGCCGCCAGCAAGGCACGGGTGGCCGGACGGGCAGGGGATGGGAGCCGCTTCGCTCGATGCGTCATCTTGTCTCTCTCCTGGAATCGTTGTTCTTGTACTTCTTGTTGTTCGACCCGCGGGGCGACGGCCCAGCCGCCATCGCCGCGCGTTTCGTGCTACCCACAGCCAGTCAATACACGGTCAATACGCCACGCACACCGACTTCAGTTCGGTATAGGACTCGATGGCCGAGCGCCCGTGCTCGCGCCCCACGCCCGAAGCCTTGTAGCCGCCAAACGGCATGTTCGGATCCACTACGTTGTGGCAGTTGACCCAGACCGTGCCGGCCTCGATGCCATCGACCAGCCGCTGCACCGCGCCAAGGTTGTTGCTCCAGACGCTGGCGCCAAGGCCGTACGACGAGCGGTTGGCCGCGGCCAGCACCGCATCGAGGTCGTCGAACGGCATGGCCACCACCACCGGGCCGAACACCTCCTCGCGCACGATCTCGATATCGCGACTGGCTGCATTCGCCACGACCGTGGGCCGCACGAAGTAGCCGGCGCGGTCCACGCCACCACCACCCGCGACAATCTCGGCACCTTCGTTGCGGCTGGTGGCGATCATGCCGACTACCTTGTCGCGATGGCGGGCCGAAACCAGCGGACCCATCTGGCTGGCCGGATCGAGACCCGGGCCCAGCACCATCGAGTTGGCAACCTTGGCAATGCCCTCCACCACATGGTCATAGTGGCGACGCGAAACGTAGAGCCGCGAACCGGCCGTGCAGACTTGCCCCTGGTTGAAGAAGATGGCGGCCGAGGCGCCCTGGATTGCCACGGCCGGGTCGCAGTCGTCGAGGACCACCACGGGGCTCTTGCCACCGAGCTCCAGCGACACGCGGCGGATATCCTGCCCGCAGCGCGCGCCGATCAGGCGGCCCACTTCGGTCGATCCGGTGAAGGTGATCTTGTCGACGTCGGGGTGCGAAACCAGCGCGGCTCCGGCGACGCCGTCACCGGTCACCACATTGAACACACCGGGAGGGAAGCCTGCTTCTAGCGCCAGTTCGCCGAGACGGATGGCGGTGAGCGGCGTTTCCTCGGCAGGCTTCAGCACCACGGTGCAGCCGCAGGCCAGCGCCGGCGCAATCTTCCAGACCGCCATCAGCAGCGGGAAATTCCACGGCACGATGGCGCCGACCACGCCCACCGGCGCGCGCCGGGTGGAGGCGTTGTAGCGCGTACCGGGCGGGAACGGCATCGAGATATCGAAGGTCTGGCCGTCGATCTTGGTGGCCCAGCCAGCCATATAGCGCAGCCACTGCGCGCTGCCGCCCACATCGAGGCCGTGCGCGAAGGCCAGCAGCTTGCCGTTGTTCAGCGTTTCGAGGCGCGCCAGTTCATCGGCGTTCTGTTCGACCAGATCGGCCAGTTTCAGCAGCAGCCGCTCACGCTGTGCGGGGATCATGCCGCGCCATGCGGCGCTGGCGAAGGCCCGGCGTGCACTGGCGACGGCGGCATCCACATCGGTGGCGGCGCCGGTTGGCACATGGGCAATCTCCTGGCCGGAAGCCGGGTCGAATACCGCAAATGTTTCGCCGGAAGCGGCCTGGCACCATTCGCCGTCGATCAGCATGGCGCTGCGGATTCGGTGCTGCGAGTCGTGGGGTGCGTTCATGCGGGTCTCCTGTCGTGGTGGATGGCCGACAGAAGTTAGCAAGTGGCCCGAGCGCTGGCTTGTCTGTGCGTGCATGGTGCTTGTCGCTGGGTGCACGCGTACGGACTAGTTGTGTTGCGTTGCGGTATCGGGAAGCGCGAGCCTGCGTTGTCGCCACTGCGACGGGCTCATGCCAAAACGTTCATGGAACACCCGGCTGAAGTGCGCGGCGTCGGCAAAGCCCAGGCCGAAGGCAATCTCGGTGATGCTCAAGCCCGCATCCATGGGCGCGCGCAGGCGCTGCGCGGCGCGCTGCAGTCGCCGGGCCTGGATATAGGCATGCGGGGTTTGCCCATACTCGCGAAACAGGTTGTAGAGCGTGCGGCGCGAGACATTGAACATGGCTGCCAATCTTTGCGCGGACAGTTCGGGATCATGCAGTTCGGCGTCGATGTATTCGACGATGCGGGTCACGCGGCCATCGCCAAGACGCTGCTGCGCAGGAGCGTCTTGCTGCGACCCAGCGCCGTGCAGTGCGGTTTCGACCAGCGCCACCATCGAGTCTTCCAGCACGCGCTGGGCGTGGCCATCGAGCGCGTGGCCGGCGATGGCGTCGTGCAGCAAGCCGCCCAGCGCCGAGGCGGCGATGCGTGCCGTGCCCTGGCCGGGTAGCGCGCATCCACATAACGTGGTGGCGGCATCGTGCCAGCCAAATGCGCGCGCTTGCGGCACCAGCAACACCATGGCGCGGCAGCCCTCGGCCATGTCCACGCTGTATGGCTGGGCGGTATCGTAGACCGACCACGTGCCCGGCACCAGCACGGCTTCGCGCCCGCGCTGCGCAATCATGCTGCGCCCGCTCAATTGCCAGAAGATCTTGAAGTAGCCAGCGTCAGAGGCCTCGGCATGCGCGCGCTGCCGGATCACCCGGTGGGCGCCGACGTCGATGTCTCCCACCACGCTGTCGCCAAAGTGGGCCAGGTGGGCATGCCCCCGGAATTGACCACGGCTGTCGCGGGAACAGTCGAGCGGCAGGAAGTTGGCGCTGATCGCCTCGCTCCATTCGTCGAAGTTGGTCGCGCTCACGGATACCGGAGACTGCAATGGACGATTCACTGCGCGCATCCTGGACTCCTCCAAGGAAAGCGAGACTAAGCGGGTCTGCCTGCGGACCGGACGGTATATGTGGTCTCGCGGGGCGGCTGGAACGGTGGACAAGCGTAATGCAAAGGTGCAGTGCGGACAATGGAAACATTGCGGCTGGTTTCGCGCACTGCAGTGCAGCATTCGAGGTGCGCGGGAAAACCCTAGTGTTGATAACGGACGAGAGAACTTACCCTCGTTCGGCCGCATTAATCTTGCGGATTAACTTGCCAGCAGGAGCCCCACCTGAATGGAAGATACGCTGCAATCGCCCGCCGCGCAGGGCGACTTCGCCCCCGTCGCCACCGGTAACGACACTAATAAGGACACCGCAGGCCAGTATGAACCGCGCAAGGCCTGGGCCATGGCCGCGTGGCTGACGGCGTTCTCGGCGATCAACTTCCTCGACAAGGTCGTGCTGGGCATGGTGGCGGTACCGGTGATGCATGACCTGAACCTCACCACCGCACAGTTCGGCATCATCGCTGGGAGCTTCTTCTGGTTCTTCTCGTTGTCCGCGGCGCTGGTCGGATTTCTTGGCAACCGTGTGCAGTCGCGCTGGATCCTGCTGGCGATGGCCGTGATGTGGTCGCTGGTGCAGTTTCCCGCGTCGCTGGCCACGTCTGCCACCGCGTTGATCGTGAACCGCGTGCTGCTGGGCGCGGGTGAAGGGCCAGGCAATCCGGTTTCCGTGCACGCCCTGTACAAATGGTTTCCGCATGAAAAGCGCAATCTTCCGGTTACGCTGATCAACCAGGGCGCGGTCATCGGACTGTTGCTGGCGGGCTTGATGGTGCCCTGGATTACACAGCATTGGGGATGGCGCGCCAACTTCGTCGTGCTGGCAGCGGCATCGGCCGTGTGGGCCCTCGGGTGGTTGTGTTTCGGCCGCGAAGGCTCGTTGCGTACGGCGCCTGCGTTGCACAGCAACCAGGCGGGCAAGGCCATCCTCGATCCGGCCGACCGCGTGCCCTACCGTCGCCTGTTGACCGACGCCACGGTGTTGTCGGGCTTCGCAGTCGGCTTCGCGGCGTACTGGGGGCTGGCGCTGATGCTGACGTGGTTGCCGTCGTACCTGGAGCAGGGGCTTGGCTTTGATGGCGTGACCGCGGGCCGGATGTTCGCACTGGTCGTGGTGCTCGGCATGCCCGCCAGCCTGTTGCTGAGCTGGTGTTCGCAACGCATGTTGCGACGTGGCAGCTCGTCGCGCGTGGCGCGGGTCTTGTTCAGTTGCGCGTGCATGACGTTTGGCGGCGTGCTGTTCATGCTGCTGCCGCAGTTGCCGCTGACGGCCGGCGGCAAGGTCACGATGCTGGCGATTGCGTCGATGCTGCCGCCCATCTCGTTCGCGCTATTGCCGGCCGTGCTCGGCGAAATCATTCCGGACAGCCAGCGCAGCGCCATGATCGCGCTGAGTACCGCAGTGGCCACCAGCGCCGGGGCAATCGCCCCGATCGTGATGGGCCAGATGGTGCATCTCGGTGGGCCACACAGCGCGCAGGGTTTCGAAGCGGGCTTTACGGTCTGCGGTGCGATCCTGCTGGCCGGCGCACTGGTAGGCGTGCTGTGGCAGCATCCGGAACGTTCGCTGCGGCGCTTGCGGGGGCGGTAGGCACCGACCCCGCTCAGCCATGACGTCAGTGCATGGTCACCGCGCTCCCCAACGCCGTGGCAAAGATCTCTGCCACCTGATCGATCTCCTCGGCGTTGATGATCAGCGGTGGCAGGAAGCGCACCGTTGCGCCATGCCGGCCACCGAGTTCGACAATCAGGCCACGCTCGAGGCATTGCCGCTGCACGGCTTTGGCCAGAGCGTTATGGGCCGGGAGTGCGCCGCAGACATCGGGTTGTGCGTTGGCATCGACCAGCTCGACGCCCAGCATCAAGCCCCGCCCGCGGACTTCGCCCATGCACGGGTAGTCGCGCTGCAACTGGCGCAGGTGCGTTTCCAGCCGTTGTCCCATCGACGCCGCATGCGCCACGATGCCTTGCGCGTGCAGCGTGCGGATGGTGGCCGAGCCGGCCGCCATGGCCAGCTGGTTGCCACGGAAGGTGCCGGCGTGCGCGCCGGGTTGCCAGGTGTCGAGCGCTTCGTCGTAGATCACCACGGACATTGGCAGGCCACCTCCGATCGCCTTCGACAGCACGAGCACATCGGGCACGATCGCCGCGTGCTCGAACGCGAACGTGCGTCCGGTGCGGCCCAGACCCGTCTGCACTTCATCGAGGATCAGCACGATGCCATGTTCACGCGTCAGGCGCCGCAATGCCTGCAGCCAGCGTGCCGGCGCTGGTATCACGCCACCCTCACCCTGTACTGCTTCGACCACGATGGCCGCTGGCGGCAGCACGCCCGATTCGGGATCGGCGAGCATCTGCTCGATGTAGCGGATACCTGCATCGATGCCGGCCTCGCCGCGTAGTCCGAACGGGCAGCGGTAGTCATAGGGGTAGGGCAGGAATTGCACATTGCCGCCGAGTGCGCCGAGCGGTGCCTTGGGGCCCAGGTTGCCCATCAGCGCCAGCGTGCCTTGCGTCATGCCGTGGTAGCCACCGGCAAAGCTCATCACGGTCTGCCGGCCGGTTGCGGTCTTGGCCAGCTTCAGCGCGGCCTCGATGCCATCGGCGCCAGTGGGGCCGCAGAACTGGATGCGCGCACGCGCGGCGAATTCGGCCGGCAGCAGGCCGAACAGGTCGTCGACATAACGGTCCTTGACCGGTGTGGCCAGGTCCAGCGTATGGAGCGGCAGGCCGGTGTCCAGCGTGTCGCGAATCGCGCGTACCACGGCCGGGTGGTTATGCCCGAGGGCCAGGGTGCCGGCACCGGCCAGGCAGTCGATAAACAACTGGCCGTGGGTGTCGCGCACGTACACGCCATAGGCCTGTTCGAGCGCCAGCGGAATGCGTCGCGGATAGGAGCGTGCATTCGATTCGCGCGCCGATTGCCGCTGTAGAAGTGCGTTTTCCTCGATGCGGATCGGGCCTTGCTGGAAGAAGGCGCCAAGCGAGAACGGAGCCGGCTGGCCACTGGCATGCGTGGCGAGGGAAGGGGGCGTCATGATGCGTTCCTTGCAGTTAAGCGTTGAACTGGATTGACGGAAGTGGAATGGATCCGCGCGGTGGGCCGTCGTCGGCATGGACGCTGCGGTGATCGAGGCAGCGTTCCACCGTTTTCAGCATGGCGTCGGCGTGATCGCGCAGGAAGAAATGGCCGCCGGCGAACAGGTGATGACTGCAATCGCGGTGCGTCTCGTTGCGCCACGCCGCCAGCGAGGCGGGTGGTGCGTGCAGGTCGTCCGCGCCGCCGAGCACCGCGATCGGACACGACAGGCTTGCCGCGGGCCGGTAGCGCCATGCTTCGCACAGCGCGATATCGGCGCGCAATACCGGCAGGAAAAACGCCAGCGCCTCGGGCGTTTCGCGAATCTCCGCCGGCATGCCACCCATGGCGGCAATCACGTCGGCAAACTCGCCATCGGGAAGCGTGCTGAACGGTGGCCGAGTACTGGGCAGCGACGGCGCGCCACGTCCGGACACGATCAAGGCCTGCGGTATTTGCCGATGCAGTGTCTGCAAACGCCGCGCCGTTTCAAACGCGAGCAGTGCACCCATGCTGTGGCCGAACAGTGCGAAACGCGGGGCCTCGTCAACGGCCATTGCAATCGCGTGTGCCAGCGCATCGGCGAGGGCTTCGATCGATGTGCCATGCGGTTCGGCGATACGTGCGCCGCGTCCGGGCAGGCGTACCGGCGCCAGTTCGATGTGATCGGGCAGGGCGCCACGCCAGCCGTGAAACACGGTATGACCGGCGCCCGCATACGGGAAGCAGTAGAGGCGGACCTTGTGCGCGACACGATGCGTGGATTGCGGCGCGGGCATCACCGCGAACCACGGTTGCTCTGCCTGGCGTGCCTGCAACGGCATGGCGCTCATGGGTTGGCCAATGCCTGTTGCAGACTCAACGGACGCATGTCGGTCCATACACGTTCGATATAGCCCAGGCATTCCTCTCGCGTGCCTTGCTGTCCCGCGCTTTCCCATCCCGCTGGAATGGTCTTGAAGTCCGGCCAGATCGAATATTGGCCTTCGTGATTGCGCACTACGTGGAAGCGCGTATCCGGATGGTCCCAACTCATGCTGTGCTCCTTCGGGTGATTCGCACATCGGCGTGAATGCCTTTTGTGCAAAGGGTTGGCGGCGTTTTCTGGCGGCTTTGGGCCGGCACTTCGGGCGGCTTTTCGGCCCAATACAGCCTCGCAGCAAATCATGACAGATTTGTGGAAATAATAACGATTCGTATTTCCATTCGCAAATGTATCCGGTAGACTCGCACCTCGTCGAATGTCCAGACAACGTTGAAGCGGCCCTCGTGTCGCGCCGAAACCGAATGAGGCAACCGGATATGGAAACTTCGAACCCTGTCGTGACGCGGCATCAGGTGTGGAGCGGTCAACCACTGCACACCGGAACAGCGTCGCTGCGGTTGGCCGCGCTGCATGCCGGCAACGCACTGCCGCAGGTGATCACGCCAAATGGCAACAGCGACTGGCGCAGCCAGTTCCACGAGATCCAGCACCTTGTCAATGAACAGCTTCATGTGTGCGCGGGCATCCTGTTCCGCGGCTTCCAGTTCGATGACGATGCTGCGTTCCGCGCGTTCGCCGCGGCATTCGGTCACCCGCTGCTGACTTATGAATTCGGTTCGACGCCGCGCTCGGAAGTCGGGCAGGGCGTCTACAGCTCGACCGAATATCCCGCGCACCAAGTGATCCCGCTGCACAACGAGCAGTCCTACACGCTGCAATGGCCAATGAAGATCTGGTTCCACTGCGTGCAGCCTGCCGAAGTGGACGGCGAGACTCCGATTGCCGATAGCCGCGAGGTCTATCGCCAGCTTGATCCGGTGATTCGCGAACGCTTTGCCAGCAAACGGCTGATGTATGTGCGCAACTACGGCAACGGGCTCGACCTGACGTGGCAGCGTGCGTTCAATACCGAGGATCGTGCAACCGTGGAGCGCTTTTGCCGCGCCCAGCAGATCGACTTCGAATGGAAGCCGGACGGTGAACTGCGCACGCGCCAGCTGTGCCAGGCCGTGGCGCGCCACCCGGTGACCAACGAGATGGTCTGGTTCAACCAGGCCCATCTGTTCCATGTCTCGAACCTCGATCCGGCCTTGCGCGAAACGCTGCTCGCCGTGGTGGGCAGCGAGGATGAGTTGCCGCGCAATGTGATGTACGGCGACGGTACGCCACTGGAGGAAGATGCCTTGGCATCGATCCGCGCCACGCTGGACGACTGCACCGTCAGCTTTCCGTGGCAGCAGGGCGATGTGCTGATGCTCGACAACATGCTGGCCGCTCACGGCCGCGCCACCTTCCGCGGCAAGCGCCGCGTGATCGTGGCCATGGCGGAACCCGCACCGCCGGGGCTTGGCTAGCCGCGAGCCCGCGCCTCTTTCTGCTCCGCCTCTACGGTGTGTGGCTGTATGGCACACCGCGTAACGACGTTTCGCCCCCCTTGATCATGTCGTTCTCTGTCGCCCCTGTTTCCGAAGTCCCGTTCACTCCGGCCGACCTGGCCACCGCAATGCGTGCGTGGCGCGCCGATGGCCTGCGCATGCGCCTGCGCGACGGCCGCTGGCGCATTGCCGAACCTTGCGCAGCCAGCGCCGAGACCCTCGCCGCGGCGCAAGCCTGCGTTGCCGCGCACGATGCCGTCGTGCAAGCCTGGTTGGCCGAGCATCCCGGCTTCTTCGCATGCCATCCGGCCGGTGCCGCGCAACTGGCGATGCTGGCGTTCCATCGCCAGCATCCCGGCAGCGCCGCCTACAACATGGCATTCTCGATGGAGTTGCGGCACGTGCCCGACGTCGAATTGCTGCTCGCCGCTGCGCGCCACGTGGTGGATTGTCATGAGGCGCTGCATAGCGGCTTTATCGAACTCGACGGCGAGATCGTGATGGCACGGCCAACGGGCTTTGCGGCCGATGTCTGCGCCACGCGCGTGGAGGACTGGAGCGAAGCGCAAGCAGCGGCCTGGCTTGAACGTGAAGCCGATGAGCCGTTCGACGTGGAGGCCGGCCATGTCTGCCGCTTCCATTTGCTGGTATCGCAGCAGTCCGATGCCTCGCAGCGGGTGTGGCTGGGCGCGGCGATGCACCATATCGCGGGCGACTTCATGGGCTTCGAGCTTGTGGTCGACCAGATCATGGCGACCTTCGAGGCAATGCGTGATGGCGCGGCGCCGATGGCGTCGCAGGTCGGGCGCTATCACGACTGGCTGGTGGGGCAGCGCCGGCTGCTGGCGGGTCCGCGTGGCGAGACCTTGCGCGCGTATTGGGAGACACAGCTCGAAGACCATCCCGCGCCGCCCGCACTGCCGCCCGACCTGTTCCCGGTGGGCGAGGCGCAGTGCCGTGGCGAGGAAATCGAATTCTGGCTTACCCCAGCGCAAACGTCGGCGCTGCGAGCGCTGGCCGCGCAGTTGTCGGTCAGTCCGTTCGTGGTGGTACTCGCGCTGTACAAGACCGTGCTGTATCGGGCTAGCGGCAGCGATACCTTCCTGATTGGCACTCCCACGGGCGGGCGGTCCGGTGCCCAGTATGCCGACCTGATCGGCTATACGTTGAATGCGGTGCCACTGCGCGCCGACTTCAGCGCGAATCCGGCTTTTGATGCAGTGGTGCGCGACTGCGCGCGCCAGATGCGTGGCGCGCTGCGTCACCAGCAGTATCCAATGGCACAGATGGGCGCGACGCGCGATGCGCAAGCCACCGGTCCGCGCGCGCCATTGTTCCGCCATATGACCACTTTCGTGCCGGTTGGCCCGCGCACGACGCTTAAGCGCTATATGGCGCGCGAGCATATCGCGACACAGCGAGGTGCTGCCAACGAGATGAACCTGCGCTGGCAGGATGCCGGCGACACCTGGCGCGGGCAATGGCGTTATGACGTGGACCGCTTCACGCGCGCTACCGTCGAGCGCCTGATTACCGCGATGCGCGCCGCGATCGACGCGGTGACGGCGGACCCCGAGATTCGCGTGGCGGGGCTGAACCTGTTCCCCGAAGCGTTGCTGTCAAGCGCGCATACGCCGGCAGTGCAGACGTTCGACACGGCGCTGGCCGCGTTCGAGCATGCCGCCCATCACACGCCCGAGCGTACCGCCGTCGTCGCGCCAGACGGGACGCTGAGCTACGCAGCGCTCGATCGCAAGGCAGTGGGCATTGCACAGGCATTGCAGGACGGTGGCGTGGTCCACGGCGATATCGTTGGCCTGCTCATGCCACGCGGCGCGGCCATGGCCGCCAGCATGCTTGCGGCATGGAAGGCAGGGGCCGCATTCCTTTGCCTCGACAGTGCCATGCCAGTGGCGCGACTCGCGCAACTGTGTGCGGATGCCAATGTGCGCGTGGTGCTCGGCCAGGGCGAGCGTCCCGCATGGCTCGGCGTGGCGTCATGGTTGAACCCCGATGCAGCCGGGCACGCCAGCACGGCAATATCGCAGCCCGTGGGCGCTGCGCACGCGGCCTACCTGATCTATACCTCGGGTTCCACGGGCACGCCAAAGGCGGTTGCCGTGAGCCAGGGCAATCTTGCCCACTACGCGGCCGGCGTGCTGCATGCGCTGGCATTGCCCGAAACGGCGACGCTGGCCGCATTGTCGTCGGTGACCGCGGATCTTGGATACACCGCGTGGTTTGGTGCCTTGCTAGGTGGGCGCACCTTGCGCATCCTTGACGATGCGCTGACCGAGGACCCCGAAGGACTGGCGGCAGCGCTGCAAGCCGAGCCGGTCGATTGCCTGAAGATCGTGCCGTCGCACTACAAGGCACTGCTGGCGGTGGCCAACCCAGGACGGATCGTGCCGCGCCACTGCATCGTGTTTGGCGGCGAGGCACTCGATCCAGCGCTGGTCGGTACGGTGCAGGCGCTAAGCGCGGCGTGCCGTGTGTTCAATCACTATGGCCCGACGGAAACCACGGTAGGTTGCGTGGCCGCGCCAGCGGAGCCGGCGGCCGGTGCCGCTTCGATCCCGGTTGGCGTGCCGTTGCCGGGCGTTACCGTGCATGTGCTCGATGCCCATGGCAATCGCCTGCCGCGCGGTGCGGCCGGTGAGCTGTACGTCGGTGGCGCCGGCGTGGCGCTTGGCTATCTGCATCGTGCAGCGCAGACGGCCGAACGGTTTGTTTCCGATCGGTTCGGTGCGGACGGCTCGCGCCTGTATCGCACCGGTGACCGCGTACGCATGCTCCACGACGGCCGTCTGGTTTTTTTGGGGCGTGCCGATGCGCAGGTCAAGATTCGTGGCTTCCGCGTGGAACCCGGCGAGGTCGAGGCATGGCTGCGGCAAGCCCCGCAAGTGCGCGACGCCGTGGTCGTGACCCGCACCGCGCCGACCGGCGGATTGCAGCTTGTGGCGCATATCGTTACGGCTGGTCCATCTGATGTCGATGCGCTGCGTGCGGCCATGACACAAGCCATGCCCGCTGCGATGGTGCCGTCGGCCTTTGTGTCATGTGATGCATTCCCGCTGCTGCGCAATGGCAAGGTCGACCGCAAGGCGCTCTCGCTGCGCGAAGACCAACCGGCGCGACCGGCGTCCATCGACAGTGCGGACAGTCCGACCGTCAAGGCGCTGCGCGGATTGTGGGCCACCGTACTGGGACAGGATGAGGCCGCCATCGGTACCGACGCCAACTTCTTTGCGCTCGGCGGCGATTCGATCCTGGGCCTGCAACTGACGGCGCGTGCGCGTCAGCAAGGGCTCGCGTTGACACCGAAGCTGCTGTTCGCGCATCCGACTCCGGCGGCGCTGGCGGCCGTACTCGACAGCGTGCCTGGTGCCACGCGGCCTGCTGAGAAGCCCGGCGCCGAGCTCGAAGCCGCGCTGCATGGCATCTGGTGTGAAGTGCTGCGCCGAGACGCCATTGACCGGGATGCGGATTTCTTCGCGCTCGGTGGCGACTCGATCCTGGCGCTGCAAATCGTGGCCAAGGCTCGCGCGCGGAAGATCGTACTGATGCCGAAGACCTTGTTCGCGCATCCCACGCTGGCCAGGCTGGCGGCGCATCTCGTGGCGCAGTTGGTGGCACAGACGCCGGCGCAAGCGACGCCACAGCCTGAATTGCCGCCGTTCTCGCTGGGTGGGTTGCAGCAAGCGGACATCGCGCGCTTGCGCGAGCTGCGTGGCGATATCGAGGATGCCTACCCGCTGTCGCCGTTGCAGGAAGGCCTGCTGTTCCACCATTTGCGCGACGGTAGCGATGGCGCCTATGTCAACCAGCTGGTGCTCGCCGTCGATGGCCCGCTGGACCCCGTTCGCATGGGTGCCGCATGGCAGGCTGTGCTGGACGCGCATCCGATCTTGCGTACTTCGTTTGTACCAGCCGGGGAAGTGAACGGCAGTGACCTGGCGCTGCAATGCGTGCATCGCCGCGTCGCGCTGCCTGTGTCAACCGAGGACTGGCGCGCCGTGCCGTCTGACGACGCCGCGCGGCGGCTCGAGGAATGGTGCCGGACCGACCGTGCGCAAGGGTTCGATCCATTTACACCGCCATTGATGCGGCTCGCGTTGCTGCGCGTTGCCGACACGCGTTGGTGGCTGGTATGGAGCCGTCACCATCTGGTGGTGGACGGCTGGGGCTCGGTGCAGTTGCTCGATGAAGCGCTGCAGCGCTACGCCGATGCCACGCATACGGCTACGCCCCGTCGCCCATACCGCGACTACATCGCATGGACCGCGCAACAACCGCAGGCGCCCACGCGCGAGTTCTGGCAGCAGGCGTTCGCCGGCCTGGAAGGCCCGACGCACCTGCCCGGTATTGCCGATGCCGCTGCCGATGCTCCGGCAGCGAAGGTGCCACCGCTGACGCGCGACCTTGTGGTGCCCCCCGAACTCGACCAGTCATTGCGCGCGTTTGCCGCGCGGCATCGCGTGACACTGAATACCGTGATGCAGGCCGCCTGGAGCCTCGTGCTGGCGCGGCATGCTGGAACCGCCGACGTGGTGTTTGGCGTGACATCGGCCGGTCGACCCGCAGGGCTGGCCGGTGCGGACCGGATGCTTGGCGTATTCATCAATACGTTGCCGCTACGCGTACGTACGCACGGCGCGCAGTCGGTTGGTGAACTGCTGCGCGGGATTCAGGACAATGGTGCCGCCATGCGTGAATTCGAGCACGTAGCGCTGGCCGATATCCAGGCGCAGTCTGGCGTTGGCGGAAATCTGTTCGACACGCTGCTGGTATTCCAGAATCTGCCCGACCTGAACGACCGGGCCCGCCAGGTTGCTGGCCTGTCGCTACGCCAGCACGACAATATCGAGCAGACCCACTATGGCCTGACGATCGAGGTCATGCCCGATCAGCGCTTTGTGGTTCGCTTCACGGCCGACGGTGGACGCGTTGCCATGGGGCAACTGGACCAATGGGTTGACGCTTACCGGAACGTGCTGGCCGCGCTGTCACAAGGTGCCACGCACGTTGGTGAGGTTGCGATGCTCGCCCCAGAGCGACGGCAGCAACTGCTCGACTGGGGTAGCAGCGACGACCGGACCGTAACGACCGAGGCGTTGCAGGATGACTATCTGTCGCGCGCCGCTGCTTGGGTCGCGCAGCATCCCGAACGCGTGCTGGCCCGCTGTGGTAGCGCCACGCTGACGTATGGCGAATGGTGGCGCGGGGCTGGTGAGCTTGCGGCAGCACTGCGCGAGACTGGCGTGCGCGCCGACGACACCGTGGCGGTGCTGCTGCCACGTGGCCTGCAATGGCTGACGGCGCTGGCCGGCATTCTCAGGGCAGGAGCGGCCTGGGTACCGCTCGACGTGACACATCCGCCAGCGCGCTGGCGCCAGGTGGTGTCGCAGGCCCGGCCAGCACAGGTGCTGACCGACGCGGCCGGACAGGCAATGCTGGACGCCAATGCGCTGGAAGGCGGCAGGGATGTCGCCGCACTGATCGCGGCACATGCGGGCAAGTCATTCACCGACGCGCCTCGGCATCCAGAGGGCCTGGCCTATGTGCTGTTCACATCGGGCTCGACCGGCACGCCCAAGGGCGCGATGGTCACGCGCGCCGGCATGCTCAACAACATGCTGGCCAAGGTCCAGCCGCTCGGACTCGGCGAACACGACACGATTGCGCAGACCGCGCCGCCTTGCTTCGATATCTCGGTCTGGCAGGCGCTGGCCGCGCCGATCTTCGGTGCCAGCGTCGATATCGTGCCTGATGACGTAGTACGCGATGTGCCGGCATTGCTCGCGCGGCTGGCTGCGTCCGGCATTACGCTGTTCGAACCGGTGCCGTCGCTGCTGCAGGCCTTGCTCGATGTGCAGGAAGCCGGGGCCGTGCACACGCCGCTGCCGGCTCTGCGCTGGGTGTTGCCGACCGGCGAGGCACTGCCCGCCAACACCGCGCGTGCATGGTTCCAGCACTATCCCGCTGTGCCGCTGATGAATGCCTACGGACCGGCCGAGTGCGCCGACGACGTGGCCTTCCACCCATTGCATGCGATGAGCGGAAGCGGCGAGTTTGCCGTGCCGATCGGACGCCCGACCGCCAATGCGCGGCTTCAGGTGCTCGATGCCGACGGCAATCTGGCGCCAGCCGGGGCGGTGGGCGAGATCGCGGTGTGCGGCGTGGGTGTGGGACGCGGCTATCTGGCCGATGCCCGCCGTACGGCCGCCGCATTCGTGCCCGACCCCGAGGGCGCGCCGGGGCAGCGCCGCTACCTTACCGGTGACCTCGGGCGCTGGCGCGCCGACGGGCTGCTTGAATATGTGGGCCGCAAGGACTTCCAGGTCAAGCTGCGCGGCTTCCGCATCGAACTGGGCGAGATCGAGGCCGTACTGGCTGCGCAGCCCACGGTTCGCCAGGCACTGGTAACGGTGCAGCGCGTAAATGGCGCCGAGGTACTGACCGCATACTGGCAACCGGCCGATGCGGGCTTCGATGGCGCCGATGCACTGCCGGGGGCCGTGGCCGCCAGCCTGCCGGCCTACATGGTGCCGGCAGCGTGGGTTCGTATCGAGCAGTGGCCGCTCAACGCCAACGGCAAGATCGACCGCAAGGCACTGCCGCTGCCGCAGCAGGACCATGCAGCGGGGCAGGGTGGTGCGCCGCGCACGGCGACCGAGCGCGATGTGGCCGATGTCTGGGAGGCCTTGCTCGACGGCGTGCAGGCAGGTCGCGAGAGCCATTTTTTCCAGCTTGGCGGTCATTCACTGGTCGCCACGCGCGTGGTGGCGCGACTGCGCACACGTGGATATCCGCATGCCACATTGCGCGATGTGTTCGAAGCCCCGACGCTGGCCGCATTTGCGGCGCGCCTCGATGGCTCGGACGCGCATGTCACGGCCATGCCATCACTGGTGGCGGTTCCGCGCAGGCCGGCCATGGCGGTATCGCTGGCGCAGCAACGGCTCTGGCTGGTCGAGCAGTTACAGGGGCAGGCATCGGGTGCCTACAATATGGCGGGCGCGCTGCGCCTGCGCGGGGATCTCGATACCGGAGCACTGCAGGCCAGCCTGAACGCCGTGATCGCGCGGCATGAGGTGCTGCGCACCGCTTACGCCGATCACGACGGCGAGCCCGTTGCGCAAATCGTGCCAGAGCTGACCTTGCCGCTGCACACCATCGACCTGGGTCCGCTGACCCCGTCCGCACAGCAGGCTGCTTTGCAGCAGGCCATGCGCGAACACGCGGCGAAGCCGTTCGCCCTCGACCAGGCGCCGCTGATACGCGCGTCGCTGCTACGCATGGGGCCCGGCGAACACGTGTTGCTGGTAGCGCTGCATCATCTCGTTTCGGATGGATGGTCGATTGGCCTGTTCATGAACGAGCTCACCCATGGCTATGCCCATGCGCGTGATCCACGGGCCGTGCCGGCCATGGTGCCGCTGCCGATCCAGTACGCGGACTATGCCGCGTGGCAACGGCAAGCGATGCAGGGCGCGCGACTCGAAACCATGCAGCAGTACTGGCGACAGGCGCTCGATGGCGCGCCGCGTGCGCTTGACCTGCCGGCGGATCGCCCGCGCCCCGCTGTGGCGCAGCACGACGGTGGCGCGATAGCGTTGCATGTCGACGCCGCACGCATGGCACGCGTCGAGACGCTGGCGCGCAGCGCAGGCGTGACCCCATTTACGGTGTTGCTGGCCACGTTCCAGCATTGGCTGCACGATGCAACCGGCATGGACGATCTGGTGATCGGCACCGACGTCGCCGGACGTCCCGATGCCGCGCTCGAATCACTGCTGGGCTTCTTCGTCAATGTGCTGCCGTTGCGTTCGCGCCGGATTGCCGGCGCCAGCTTCAACGACAACTTGCGCGATTGCGGCAAGGCCGTGCTCGACGCTTTCGAGCACGAAGCACTGCCGTTCGACCGGATCGTCGAAGCCGTCGGCGTGCCGCGCGACCGCAGCCGCAACCCGCTGGTGCAAGCGCTGTTCGTGCTGCAGAACACGCCGGCAGGCCAGTTGGCAATGCCCGGCATCGAAGCCGCGATGTTGCCGCCGGTGGCCCGTACCTCAAAGTTCGACATGGCGTTGTTCCTTGAGCCCGAGGCTGTGGCGAAGTCGGGCACCGTGTCACCGCTGCGTGGTGAATGGGTCTTTGCCACCAGCCTGTTCGATACGGCCACGGTCGAGCGCTTTGCCGCCGGCTGGCTGGCCACGCTCGATGCACTGCTCGCCAGCCCCGATCAAGCGGTGTCCGCAGTTATCGCGTCCGCGCCCAGAGGGGCCGGCGCTTCCCGCATTCCGTCCGAGAACCAGGAGTCCCGTTCCATGGAAACTACCCAACGCATGGCCGCCAAGCTCGACCAGCTTCGGTCGTTGTCCAGGCCGCGCACGGTCGCGCCGGCCGCCGCCGCCTCTACGCTTGCAGCCAATCCTGCGCTGCCCGACCCCGCCAGCCAGGTCGTGCTGCGTCCGCTCAGTGTAGAACGCCCATTCCCGCTGGTGATCGAGCCCGCCGTGCCAGGTCTGGATGCGGCACAGTGGGCGGCACGCGCACGGCCGTTCATTACCGAGACGCTGCATCGGCACGCCGGTTTGCTGTTCCGGAATTTCGATATCGCCACGCCGCAGGCATTCGAGGCGTTTGCCGAGGCCATTCACCCGGGGCTGTATGGCAGCTACGGTGACTTGCCCAAGAAGGAAGGGGGCACCAATACCTACCGCTCCACGCCGTATCCGGAGCGCCAGATGATCCTCTATCACAACGAGAGCGCGCATATGGACCGCTGGCCGCGCAAGCAATGGTTCTTCTGTGAACTGCCTTCGCCGGTAGGCGGGGCTACCCCGATCGTGGATTGCCGCGAACTGCTGCGCCGGTTGCCCGCGGACCTGGCTGAAGCCTTCGAGCGCAAGCAGCTGATGTATGTGCGCACGTTCACGCCGCGGCTCGATGTGGACTGGCGTGATTTCTACAAGACCGATGATCGCGCCGAGGTCGAGGCGCGCTGCCGCGCGGCGGGTATCGACTGCCGCTGGCTCGACGGTGACATCCTGCAGACACGTACGGTCTGCCCGGCGGTGATCCGGCATCCGGCTACCGGCGAACGCAGCTTCTTCAACCAGGTGCAATTGCACCATGTGTCGTGCCTCGAGGCGGATGTGCGCGAAGACCTGCTCGACATGGTGGGCCTGGAGCGTATGCCGCGGCATGTGATGTTTGGCGACGGCACCCCGATTCCGGATGATGCCATGGCACTGGTCGGCGAACTGTATGAAGCCTGCGCAGTGCGTTTCGAATGGCTGCGTGGGGACGTGGTGATGCTCGACAACATGCTTGCCGCCCATGCACGCGACCCGTATGAAGGGCCACGCAAGATAGTGGTGGCAATGGGCGACATGTTCGATCGCCAGCAACTGGCTGCCACCCAGGTGGCGCAGGCTTCGGAGAATGCCAATGCGTGACGCCGCCATGAACTGGGTAGCAACGCCCGAGCAGCAGGCCGCGCGGGCACTATTGAACGCGCAAGCGCGTCATGCCGTCCGCATCGAGCTGGACATGGCGATTGACGTAGCCACCGTGCACCAAGCGCTGGAAGCAGTCCGCTCGCGCAGCGATGCACTGCTTGCGGCTGCAAGCGATGCAGCCGTCATCGACGATGGCAAGGCGGTGATGCTGACCGCCGATGCCGTGCTGATCGACCGCACGAGCCTGCTGATGGCTGCGGCGATGCTGCGCGAGGGTTTGCGCGGGCTGCACGTCGGTACAGGTGCCAATGATTCTGAAGACGCGCCCCTGCAATACGCGCAGTACGCCGCATGGCAGCAGGACGCCAGCTTGGGCGAAGATGGCACCGGTGCGGCGGGGCAACAGTACTGGCAGCGGCAATACGCGCCACTGCCAGCACCACTGCGCGTGCCCGATGCGCTGGCTGGCAGTGGCGATCGTCATACGGTACGGCACGCGTTGCATGCCGTGCATCGACAGGGTGTGACAGCGTTGGCCAACCGCTGGCAAACCAGCGCCGAGCGCGTGGTGCAGGCAGCGTGGTGGTCCGTGCTGGCACGTGTGTTCGGTCAGCAGACCTTCTCGGGTGTCTGGTTGCATGATTGCCGGCGCGACTACGATGTGATGGCCGATGCCATCGGCGTGTTCGAGAAAGCGCTGCCGGTCGCTATCGATTGGAGCGCCGAGGGATCGCTGCTCGCGCAATGGGAACGGCATCTGGCCATGCTGGGCGAGCATGCCGCATGGCAGGAAGCCTGGACCTTGCCGGCCGGATGGGCCGAACAAGGGACGCGACCACGCATCGCCTGTACGGCTACCCCTGTGGCGGGGGCCGGAGTGGCGACTGAAAGCGCGGCGTGGCCAGCGTTCGACGTGGTCTGCGAAATGCAATGCGACGCCGACGGTGTAGCTGTGCTCGCGATCCATGCCGAAGCGAACGTGCTGCACCCGCGTGTGTCGCAATGGCTGCTGGCCCACCTTGCTGCGCTGTTGCGCACGTTGCCGCAGGCGCTGGACAACGCGGAAACGGTCGAGGCCCTTGCATGGCCACTCGACGACACGCTGCGCGTGCCGCAGGAATGGCGCGAAGCGGCGCCAGCCGATGCTGGTGATTCGATCCTGGCCCGCATCGCGCGATACGCGATGCAGACGCCGCAGGCACCGGCCTTGCATGCGGGGGACGTAGTACTCGATTACGTGTCCCTGCAGCAGCAGATTGCTGGCGCGGCAGCGCTGCTGCGCGCGCAGGGCGTGGTGCCCGGGTCGCGCGTGGCGCTGTCGATGCCGCGTAGCGGCGCGCTGGTGGTGGCGCTGCTGTCGGTGTGGGCGGCTGGCGCGGCCTATGTCCCCCTGGATCCCGCGTGGCCTGCGCAACGGCGCCAGCGGGTGCTGGCACAGGCGGCGCCGGTACTGCTGGTTGCCGACGGCGAATCTGTTGCGGCACATGGTGTGCCGGTACTGGACGCCGGAGCATTGCTCAGGAAGCCGGTAGCGCAGACGGGTACGTTCGCGGTGCCGGGTCCGGCCGAGGCGGCATATGTGTTGTTTACATCGGGATCGACCGGCGAGCCGAAGGGCGTGGTCATTGGTCATGCGCAGGTCAGCCACTACACCGCCGCGGTGTGCGCGGCACTGGGTTTCCATGGTTGCCAGCGCTTTGCGTTGACGTCTTCGGTGGCGGCCGACCTGGGCAATACCACGCTGTTTGGCGCACTTTGGAAGGGCGCTTGCCTGGTCGTGGCCAGCGAAGCGGACATGGCGCATCCCGATGCATTTGCGCACCTGATGCGCGAGCAGAAGGTCGACGTGATCAAGATCGTGCCGTCGCATCTGGCAGCGCTGCTTGAAACGGAAACGCCGGCGGTACCTGCAACGGTGGTGCTTGGTGGCGAGGTATTGCCCCGTTCGCTGGTCGCACAGTTGCGTCAGCACGCGCCGGCGTGCCGGATCTTCAATCACTATGGTCCGACGGAGACGACCGTTGGGGTGCTGGTGCATGCGATCGACGACACGGCGGGTGCGGTGCCGCTTACGCGCGCGCTTGGCGCGTCGCGCATCCGCCTGCTCGATGCACGCCTGCGACCGGTGCCGCCGGGCGCGGCGGGTCAACTGTTTGTTGGCGGTCCGCAACTGGCACACGGGTATCTGAACCGCTCCGACCTCGATGCTGCGGCATTCGTCGCAGATCCCGACGCACCGGGAGAACGGCTGTATCGCACCGGAGACGTGGCACGCGTGACCCCTGGTGGCCTGCAACTGATTGGTCGTGCCGACCAGCAGGTCAAGATTCGTGGCATCCGGGTCGAGCCCGCCGAGGTCGAGACTGCGCTGCTGGCCGAGTTCGGTGTTGCACAGGCGGCAGTTGTTGCCGATGCGGCGTCGAATGGCGAGACCTCGTTGCTGGCCTTTGTATCGCCCGCGTCGCTTGATGTGGCGGCGTTGCGTCAGGCGCTGTCTGCGGCGTTGCCGGATGCGATGGTGCCGGCAAATATCGTCGCGTTGCCGGAACTGCCACGTTTGCCGAATGGCAAGATCGATCGTGCCTTGCTCAAGAGCATGCCGGTGCCTGCAGCCCCGGCATCGGCGTCGGTACGGGCCGAAGCGGCCGATGCGGTCGAGGCACTGGTCAGTTCGCTGATGACGGAATTGCTTGGCGATACCGAGGCGGCGCCCGATGCGGATTTCTTCGCGCTCGGCGGCCATTCGTTGCTGGTGATCAAGCTCGTGGCGCGCTTGCGCCGCCGCTTGCAGCTCGATATTGCGCCCGGCCTGGTGTTCGACCATCCCACGCCTCGCGCATTGGCCGCGGCCTTGCGCGCGCACGGTGCGGCTGATCTCGATAGCCTGGCCGTGGCATCGCTGGCGGCTTCATCGGCCGCATTGCCAGCCGCAACACCGGCCGCACTACCGGCCTGAGTGCATGCCCTTTCGACCGAATCGTCCATCGCCCCCATGACCGACGCCTTGAACTCCGCCCGCGCGCAGATTGCCGCGCGCTTTGCCACGCTGGCACCCGCGCAGCGGGCCGCCTTCCTGGACAGTCTCCAGGAGAAAGGCGTGGCTTTTGCATCATTGCCCATTGTGCCGGCAGCACGTACGGCGGCTCTGCCGTTGTCATATGCGCAGCAACGACTCTGGTTCCTCCAGCAACTGGAACCGGGTAGCAGCGCCTACCATATGCCCGGTGCATTGCGACTCGACGGGCCGCTTGACATCGATGCATTGCGGCGGGCCTTCGATACGATTGCTGCCCGGCACGAGGTATTGCGTACGACCATTGCCATCGACGAGGATGGCAAGCCCTGGCAGACGATCCACCAGACGTTGCCGCCAGCCTTTACCGTGTCGGTGCCGCCCGACAACGCGGCGGGCAGCATTGACGATTGGGTAGGGCAGGAAGTCGCACGGCTATGCGGGGAGCCGTTCGACCTCGCGCAAGGACCGTTGTGGCGCGTGGCGCTGGTCCGGCTGGCCGAACAGGCGCATGTGATGGTGGTGGTGCTGCACCATATCGTGGCCGATGGCGCCTCGATACCGTTGATCGTGCGGGAACTGGCCGAGGCCTATGCGGGACATGACCCGCGCCCCGCGCCGGTAATCCAGTATGCCGACTATGCCGTCTGGCAGCGTAACTGGATGGAGGCCGGTGAGGCGCAGCGGCAGACCGCGTACTGGCGCCAGCGACTCGGCGACGAACAGGCCACGCAGGCTGCGCTGGATTTGCCGCTCGACCGGCCGCGGCAGGCGCGTCCTGACCTGTGCGGCGCGGAACAGGCGTTCGAACTGCCGGCAGCGGTCGTCACGCGGTTGCGCGAGCTGGCCCTGGGACATGGCGCTACGCTGAACATGGTGATGCTGGCTGCGTACGCAGTGCTGTTGTATCGCTATACGGGGCAGCCCGACATTCGTATCGGCGTGCCGGTTGCCAACCGGCAGCGTAGCGAGACCGAGCCGCTGATCGGCTGTTTCGTCAATACCCAGGTGACGCGCATCGAGCTGATGCCGCGTGAATCGTTCGCAGCATTGCTCGACCGTGTGCGCGATCAGGCAGCGGCTGACCACGAGCGGCAGGCGCTGCCGTTCGACTTGCTGGTGGAGGCACTGCAGCCGGAGCGCAGCCTGTCGCAGGCGCCGCTGTTCAGCGTCACGTTCGACCATCGCGTGGATGGTGCGAGTGCTCAGGTGGCACTCGCCGGGCTACATGTCACACCGTTCGAAATACCGGTGACGTCAGCCAAGTTCGAGCTGAGTCTGGCCACCTCCGAAATGCCTGACGGCAATGCCATCGTGCGCATTGCGTATGCCACCGCAGTATTCGATGCCGCGACGATCGCCCGCATGGGCCGCCACTATTGTCGTCTGCTATCTGTGGTCGCAAAATCCCCGGATACTACGGCCGCTCACGTATCGTTGCTTGACGATGACGAACGCGCGCAGCTGACCGCCTGGAGTCTCTCAGGCTACCAAACGCCACCATTCGAACCGGTTCACCTGTCCGTAGCGCGCCATGCGCGTCAATCGCCCGATGCCGTGGCAGTCGTCTTCGGGGACAGCCATGTCACCTACGGTGAACTGAATCGCGAGGCAAACCAGCTTGCGCATCGGCTGCTGGGGCTTGGTATTGGCGCGGAGGCGCGGGTCGGGGTGGCGCTGTCGCGTTCACCGCGCATGATTGCGACGTTGCTGGCCGTGTTGAAGGCAGGGGCAGCATTCGTGCCGCTCGATGCCAGCTATCCGGCGCAGCGCCTGCGCGACATGCAGGCCGATGCGCGGCTGAACCTGCTGCTGACCGAGCGCGCGTTGCGCGACGGCCTGCCGGTCATGGTGGATGTGCCGGTACTGTGCGTGGATGATGACGCTGACAGCTACGCCAGCGGCGATCCTGAGGTCACCATCCATGCGGAGCAACTGGCCTACGTGATCTACACGTCGGGCTCGACCGGCAAGCCCAAGGGCGTGGGCGTGGCGCACGGGCCGCTGGCCATGCATTGTGTGTCGACGGCTGAATGCTACGACATCACGCCGGCCAGCCGCGAGCTGCATTTCCTGTCGTTCAGCTTCGATGGGGCCCATGAACGCTGGATGGTGCCGCTCACCTCGGGTGCCAGCATCGTGTTGCGCGACGACGCGCTTTGGAGTGTGGAGCAAACCTACACCGCATTGCAGCGCCACGCCGTCACGCATGCGGGCTTTCCGCCGAAGTATCTGCATCAACTGGCCGCCTGGGGCGAGCAGGCTGGCAATCCACCGCCGCTGTGGCTTTACTCGTTCGGCGGTGAGGCCATGCCGCGTGCCGGCGTGGCCAACCTGGTTGCCGCGCTACGGCCGCAGCATGTGATCAACGGCTATGGTCCGACCGAAACGGTGGTGACGCCGCTGGTCTGGAAGGCACCCGCCGCTACGGCCGAAGCGCAGATTGCCGGGGCGTACGCACCGATCGGTCGCCCGGTTGGCGAGCGCAGCGCGCATGTGCTTGACGACAACCTCGAACCGGTGCCGGTGGGCGTGCCCGGTGAACTTCATCTTGGCGGCGCGGGTGTGGCGCGCGGATATCTGGGCCAGCCTGGCCTGACCGCCGATCGCTTTATCCCGGACCCGTTCGGCGCGCCGGGCGCACGCCTGTACCGTACCGGGGACCTCGTGCGCTGGCGGGCCGATGGCTGCATCGAGTACCTGGGGCGGCGTGACCATCAGGTCAAGATCCGCGGCTACCGTATCGAGCTTGGCGAAATCGAAGCCCATCTGCTGGCGCTTCCCGGCGTGCGGCAGGCAGCGGTGCTGCCGCACGATACGCCATCGGGGCAGCGGCTGGTGGCTTACGTGGGTGCCGACGACGCGCTCGATATCGACCGCGTACGTGCGGCGGTGGCCGACGCGCTGCCGGACTATATGGTGCCGTCGGCGTTCGTGTGCGTCGAACGCTTGCCGGTGACGCCAAACGGCAAGCTCGACCGGCGCGCGCTACCTGCGCCGCAGTGGAGTGCAAACACCGCCTACGTGGCGGCCGAAACCGCCGCACAACGTGTGCTGGCGGCAGTCTGGCAAGACGTGCTCGGGATCGCGCAGGTCGGCCTGCACGACAACTTCTTTACGCTGGGTGGCGACTCGATCCTGAGCCTGCAGATCGTGGCCCGTGCGCGGCAGCGCGGCTGGCGCCTGACCCCGCGCCAGGTATTCGAGCATCAGACCGTGGCGGCGCTGGCGGCGGTCGCGGTGGAGATCGTCGAGGACGCAGGTGACGATGCGCCGGCGGACGAGGACACGCCGTTCGGGCTGACACCGATCCAGGCTACGTTCTTCGCGCAGCCGATGCCGGATCGTAACCGTTTCAACCAGTCGGTGCTGCTACGTAGCAGCACGGCGGTCAATGTCGAAGCGCTGAGTACGGCGCTGGCTGACCTGCTCGTCCAGCATCCGGTGCTGCGCTACCGCTTTGCGCAAACGCCGCAGGGGTGGCGCCAGCACGCGCACGCCCACGGCGAAGTTCCATTGACCTGCGGGACGGCCGACGACGCCGCTGCCGTGACGGCAGCTTGCGATGCGGCGCAGGGCGAGCTGGACATCGTCAACGGTCCGTTGATGCGCGCCGTGCATCTTCGGGTGGCCGACGGCAGCGAACGTCTGTTCCTGGTATGCCATCACCTCGTGATCGATGGGGTGTCATGGCGCATCGTGCTTGAAGACCTGCAGCGCGCCTATGCGGCCCGTGCGGCAGGTGGCGCGCCGCAGTGGCCGCCCGCGGCGGCGCGCTATGGCTCATGGCAGCGCATCCTGGCGCGGCAGGGCGTGGCGGCATGCGCGGCGGAGGCTGACCACTGGCGCACCGCAACGGCGCTGGAAACGCGCCTGCCGGCGGACTTCGATATCGGCGATGCCGAGGCCGTCCAGTCCACGCAGCAGGTCGCCACGCTGGCGCTCGATACCGCTACCACGGCCAGGTTGCTCAAGTCGGCCCACGGTGTCTACCGCACCACGGTCAATGATCTGCTGCTGGCGGGATTCAGCCGGGCCTTGAGCGCGTTCGCGGGAGCGCGCGAGATTTGCATGCACCTGGAAGGGCATGGACGCGAAGCCGATGCGATCGGCAGCACACTGGACGTGAGTCGCACGGTGGGCTGGTTCACCAGTGTCGCGCCGGTCCGGCTGTGCGCCGATGCCGATCCTGGCAATCACATCGTCGGCGTCAAGGAGGCGCTGCGCACCATGCCACGGCACGGCATCGGATATGGCGTGCTGCGCCATGGTGGGGCCGATATTGCGCTCCCCGATTGCCAGCCGAGGATCCTGTTCAACTACCTGGGCCAGTTCGATGGCGCGACCACCGAAGGGCCGTGGCAAATGGCCGCCGAGGACACCGGTTCGGGCATCGATGCGCGCACGCCGCTACCGGCATGGCTGGTGTTCAACGGCAGCGTGCAGGCAGGGTGCCTGCGCTTCCGGTGCCAGTACAGCGGTGCGCGGTATCGCGCAACCACGATCGCTGCCTTGATGGATGCGATTGGCGCGGCGCTGCGCGAGGTGGTTGACCATTGCGAGGGTCGATCGAGCGGCAGGTTGACGCCATCGGATGTGCCGGCCAGCGCGCTGACGCAGGCACAGCTTGACACGCTGGCGTTCGAAGCCGACGACATCGACGATATCTGGCGGCCCACGCCGATGCAGCGCGGCATGATCCTGCATGGCAGGCGCCATCCGCTCTCTCCGGCCTACGCCGTACAGGTGGTGGCAACCATGGACGGGCTCGATGCGGAGCGCATGGTCAATGCCTGGCAGGCGGCGGTGACGCGTTATCCGATGTTGCGCGCGCGGGTAGCGTGGGTCGAGACCGGGGCGCGCCCCGAGCCGTTGCTGGTGGCGCCTCGCACGGCGACGCTGCCGGTGCACCGGCTTGACTGGCGTGACGAGCCAGGTCGCGAGGTGCCGGTGTCGGCGCCGGACGATGCCCGCTGGCAGGTGTTGTGCGACGCCGAGTTCCGGGCCGGATTCGCCATGCAGCAAGCACCGTTGATGCGGCTTACCCTGGCACGCGTGGGCGATGACACGTGGCGTTTCGCCTGGACCTGGCACCACCTGATGATGGACGGATGGAGCATGTCGCGCCTGCTCGGTGAAGTGCTGCGCGGCTACGATGGCGAAGTGCCCGGCGATGCCGCGGTGCCACCACGCACGCATGCCGGCTGGCTGCTACGGCAGGCCGACGCCAATCGTGATGCCGAGGCGATGTGGCGGGCGCGCCTGGCGCCATTTGCTACCGCACCGACACGACTCACGCGCACCACCGCGGCAGTTGCGCGCGGACAGGTGATGAAGGCCGTCGAGCGCGTGGTGGAAGCCCCGGCATTGCGCGCGCTTGCCGGCTTTGCCAACCGCGCGCAGGTGACGCTGAACACCTTGGTGCAGGCGGCGTGGGCGCTTACGCTACGCCGCCTGACCGGGCACGATACGCTGGCCTTCGGGGTGGTGGGATCGGGGCGTTCGGCCGATCTGCCCGAGATCGAGCGCGTAATCGGCCTGCTGGTCAGTACGTTGCCGCTGATCCAGACCGTTGATGCCGGCCAGTTGGTGGCCGACTGGTTGCGCGCGCTGCAGGCGGACAACCTGGCATTGCGCGAATTCGAGCATGCGCCACCGGCGTGGTTGCAGAGCTGGGCCATCGATGACAACGCCGCGCCGTTCGATTCGATGCTGATTTTCGAGAACTATCCGGTGGACAGCACGCTGCGGGAGACCGAGCGCGGCCGGCTGCGCTTCAGCGATGTCGACAACCGGGGACAGATGAGCTACCCGGTTACCGTGATCGTGATTCCGCGCGAGACGCTGACCGTGCGCGTCGAGTACGACACGGCCGCGCTGGACGACGCCACGGCCGCCGCTGCCGCCGGCTACTGCATGCAGGTGCTGGACGCCTTGCCGGCCGCCGATGAGCTGCAGGTGGGCACGTTGGCCGCGCGCGCCGCGGCGGCGGACGGGCCATACCTGACACGCGCCGCATGAACATGCTACTGGCGCAGTTGCCGCGGGCAATCGCCGCACAGGTCGAAGCCCGGCAGCCGATAGCGCAGGCAGCACATGCGCCGCAGCCACAGCGTGCTGGTGACGCCATCGCGCGTCACGCTGTGGGCGCGCATTGGCGCATGCAATGGATTGGCGCTGCCGTCCGCACGGATGCGCGTGTCCATCAGCCATGCGGCATCGGCTTCAAGCGTGGCGCGCGTCGCGGGCATGCCCGGTTGCAGCAGCGCTGGCGCATGGCGGAAGACTTCGGCCGTCACCGCGCCGGCGTTGGCCCACAGCAATCGTGCCGAGACGCCGCTGACCCGGCTCAAGGTCTCGATCAGCGGACGGAGATGGTGTTCGAGCAGGCCGCCGAAGCGCGCGCTGGCGCTGGCGTGGCGTTGCGTCTCGCCCGGATGCGGCACCTGCAATTGGGTGGGGATGCCGTGCTGGTCAACCACGCATATCGCGCGGTCGAGCGGCAGCGCGTGGTGTCGCAGTGCCGCCGCAGCCAGCGGCGCGGGCAGCAGGGCAGAGAAATAGTGCCGTGCCCAGACCGATGCCACCACGCGGCGGTCCGTGCCTTCGTAGTGCTGCGCCATGGCGCGCAGCGCGGCATCGAGTGCCGTGTCGATGACGGGCGTAGCAAGTCCGGCAACCGGCAGATGCGTAGTGCCTTGCGCAATGGGCCCCGCCAGCACCACGGCTTCGCCGTAGCTGCGCAGCGGGCCCGGAAAAAGATCGACCAGTAAGGAAATCACAGAAGAAGGAAAGGGCTCTGGGCGCATCTGGCGCGGCCAGACAACACTTTGAGACATTTGTCGCTTATGGATTGCAAATGATAATGATTCGCATGTATATTCGCAATTTCCTTGATTGCAGACATTGTGAGCAAAGGCTCGGCGATGGCGTTTCTGTGACTTTCAGCAGAAATGTCAACACCGGGCTGGCATGCCGTTGGCGAAAGGAGGGCCAATGACGCAGCATTCGCCCGATTTCACCATCGCCATTAGCCCCCGTGCGCACCGCGACCCGGTGCCGCTGTCGTTTGCGCAGCAACGACTGTGGTTCCTGCAACGCTATGCGCCGCGCAGCGTGGCCTACAACCTGGTCCGCGCATTCCGGCTGCGAGGCGCACTGTCGGTTCCGGCATTGGAGCGTGCACTGCAAGCGTTGGCGACGCGGCACGCGGTGCTGCGCACGCGCTTTGTCGAGCAGGCAGGCGAGCCCGTGCAACGCATCGATGCCGCCATGCCATCGCTGACGAAGGTCAGCGTGGCCGATGACCACCACGCCGTGCAGGCCTTGCTGCAGCAAGAGGCGGCGCGTGTATTCGACCTCTCCAGCGCGCCCCCCGTGCAGTTCACGGTCGCTTGCATTGCGGATGACGTGCACGTGCTGGTCATGGCCATGCACCATATCGTCTCGGACGGCTGGTCGAACGCAATCCTCGCGCGCGACCTGGCCCTGGCCTACGAAGCAGCACTGAACGAGGCACCGCCAGCATGGCCCGAGTTGCCGATCGAGTATGCCGACTACGCGTGCTGGCAACGCGAGCGCTTGCAAGGCACCGCGCTCGATGGCGCCATGGAGGCCGCCGCGGCGCGCATCGGCAATGCCGTCCCGGCGCTGGAACTGCCGCTCGATTTCGCGCGACCTGCAACGCCTGCCGGCAAGGGCGCCCGTATCCGCTGGACCCTGGCATCTCAAACGGTTGAAGCGCTGCGCGCCTATTGCGCCAGCAGCCCGGCCGGCCGGCTTACGCCATTCGCCGTGCTGCTCGCGGCGTGGCAGGCGCTGCTGGCCCGCTACAGCGGCCAGCAGGACTTTGCCGTGGGCGTGCCCAATGCGGCCCGCACGCACGAGGAACTCGACGACCTGATCGGCTGCTTTATCAATACGCAGATCTATCGCGCGCGGCTGGCGCCGGCAATGAATACCCATGCGCTATGCGCGCAGATCCGCGACGACGCGCGCGCCGCACTAAACCAGGCCGACCTGCCTTTTGAACTGCTGCTGGACCGGATTGCCCCGGTGCGCGACCCCAGCCGGACGCCGGTGTTCCAGGCCATGTTCAACCTGCAGATGGGCGATGTCGCGGCGTTGTCGTTTGCGGGCCTGAGCGTTACGGCGCTGGCCGTGCCCGATGACAGCGCCAAGTTCGATATCACGCTGGACCTGCAGGCCGGCAGCGCCGGGGTGCGCGCCACACTTGAATACGATGCGGCGCTGTTCGCGCCGGCCACGATCGAACGCATGGCACGTCACTACGACGCTTTGCTGGCGGCGATGCTGGCCACCCCTGACGTTGCGCTCGATGCGTTGCCGATGCTCGATACCGCCGAACGGCAGGAGATCGTGCTACAGGGCAACCAGACCGCCATGCCATTGCACGCCGGTGATGACGTCGTTCGGCAGTTTGGCGCCTCGGTTGCCACGCATGCCGCGCGTATTGCCGTCACTGGGCGCGCCGGCCGCAACGAGGTTGCCCTCGGCTATGGGGCGCTCGATGCGGAATCCAATCGCATCGCCAACTGGTTGCACGGGCGCGGCATCGGCCCTGAATGCCTGGTGGGCGTGTGCCTGCCGCGTACGCCGGAACTGGTGGCCGTGCTGCTTGGCATCCTGAAGGCTGGCGCGGCGTACTTGCCGATCGACGCCAGCCATCCGCCGCAGCGCAACGCCCATATCCTGGCACATGCGCAGCCCGGCGTGATCCTGGCCACCACGCAGGAACGCGCCGCGCTCGGCGATGCAGCATCGGTGATCCTGCTTGAAGGACCGACCCGCCCCTGGCATGACGCTTCAGAAGCGTACGCATTGTCGGACCCGCATCCGGAGCAACTGGCCTATACGCTGTACACGTCGGGTTCCACCGGGACGCCCAAGGGCGTGCAGATCTCGCGCGGGGCGTTCGCCAACTTCCTGCTGGCGATGAGCGCGGTGGCGCCGTTGCAACCTGACGACCGGCTACTGGCCATCACCACGTTGGGTTTCGATATCGCGGGTCTGGAACTGTTCCTGCCGCTGGTATCGGGCGCCCATGTGGTGCTCGCTAGCCAGGACGAGGCGCGCGATCCGGCCCAGCTCGCGCAGTTGATGACGCGGCACGCGATCAGCGTCATGCAGGCCACGCCGGCAACCTGGCAGATGCTGCTGTCGCACGACACACCGGCATGGACCGGCCTGCGCGTGCTCTGCGGCGGTGAGGCGCTTGGCCGCGAACTGGCCAATGGCCTGCGGGCCAGGGGTGCGCAGGTGCTCAACGTCTATGGTCCCACCGAAACCACGGTGTGGTCGGCGGCCTGCCGGCTTGGCGATGGACCGCTGGCAACTGCCGTGGCGCCGGTCGGTGTGCCGATCGCCAACAACCAGCTGTATGTGCTCGACGCCCGCATGGAACCGGTGCCCCCGGGTGTGGCAGGCGAGCTCTATATCGGTGGCGCGGGCCTGGCGCGCGGCTACGCGGCAGACCCGGCACGCACCGCCGCGGCCTTCGTGCCAAATCCATTCGTGGCCAGCGGACCCGGTGCGCAAGCGGGTAGCCAGCTCTACCGTACCGGCGACATGGCGCGCAAGCGTGCCGATGGCGTGGTCGAATTCCTCGGCCGTCGTGACCATCAGGTCAAGGTACGCGGCTTCCGCGTGGAACTGGGCGAGGTGGAGGCGGCGCTGGCGGCATGCCAGGGCGTGCGTCATGCCGCCTGCACGGTACGGCGCGACAACGATGGCATGGGCCAGCTCTACGGCTACTACGTAGCCGATACGGATTCGCCGCTCGACGTGGCCGTGATGGTGCCCGCAATGGTGGCTGCCATGCGCCAGCGCGTGCCGGGCTACATGGTGCCCTCGCGCTTCATGCAACTTGACAGCCTGCCGCTGAACGCCAATGGCAAGGTCGACCGCATGGCCTTGCCCGAACCTGCGGCGGCGCCACGCACGGTCGCGCCACTGCGGACCACCACCGAGCACGAGCTCGCCGCGCTGTGGAGCGCTTTGCTGAACGTGCCGGAACTCGGTGCCGATGACGACTTCTTTGCACATGGTGGCCATTCACTGCTGCTGGTGCGTTTGCAGGCGCGCATCCGCGACACGCTGCATTGCGAACTGGCATTGCCCACGCTGTTCGGCGCGCCGGTGCTACGCGACATGGCCGCCGCCATCGACAGTACTGGCCGGCGCGACGCGCAGGCCGATGTCGATTTCATGAACGCGTTGCTGGAGACGCTATGAACCTGTTCCTGTCATTGCGCCGCCGTTTTGGCGGTTTGCTGGTCCTGGCGCTGCTGGCCGGTACCTGTAGCGCGCTGGCCGGCATCGCGCTGGTGGCCGAGATCAATCGCATGATTGGTAGCACCACGCCGCTCGACGCCACGCGCATCGCCACGCTGGCGGGTTTGCTGGCGTTGCTGTTCGGCTGCGCGTTCGGCTCGCAGGCGTTGTTGACCGCCTTGGGTCATCGGGTGGTCTACGACCTGCGCATGAGCATGCTCAAGCGCGTGCTCGATACCGATGTCGAGCGTCTCGAACGCATTGGTGGCCCCAAGGTCTATGCCACGCTGACCAAGGACATCGCGTCGATCGGCATGGCGTTCAACCGCGTGCCATTCGTGTTCTACAACGGGGTGCTGGTGGCGGGCGGGCTGCTGTACCTGGGCTGGCTGTCGTGGCAACTGTTCCTGCTCAGTGCCGTACTGCTCGGCGGCGGCGTGTTGCTGGCGCAGCGCTGGGTCATGCGCATGCGAGGGCTGATGAAGGCTGTGCGCGATACCGACGATCGCCTGTATGCGGGCTATCAGGGGGCCATTGACGGCCGCTACGAACTGGCGCTCAACGCATGGCGCAAGCAGAGCTTCTATCAGCGTGATTTCGAACCGGCCGCCGAATATGCGCGCGCACACGAAGTACGCGCCGACCGCTACTGGGTGCTGAGCCTGTCGTTCACGGCCATGCTGATCCTGGGGTTGGCTTGCGGCATGTTCGTTGCCGGCGACGCACTGGGCATTCCGCGCGAACGCATTACCGCCTTTGTGCTGGTGCTGATGTTCCTGCGCATGCCGCTGAACGACCTGGTCGGCACGCTGCCGATCCTGATGACCGGCAATGTGGCACTGCGCAAGATCGACTCGCTGCAACTCGCGCCATTCGAGCCGGGTTTCGCGCTGGATGCCCCACCGGTTCGTGCGGCAACGGATCACACCGCTCCATTGATCGAACTCGAAGACGTGCGCTACGACTACCCCGGTGAAGAGGGCGAGCGCGGCTTCCGGCTCGGGCCGGTATCGCTGTCGTTGAAACCAGGGGAAACGGTCTTTATCGTCGGCGGCAACGGCAGCGGAAAATCCACGCTGATGAAGCTGCTGGCGGGGCTGTACCGGCCCACCAGCGGCACGGTGCGGCTGGCGGGCGAGGCGGTAGGGGAGGCTGGACGTGCTGCCTATCGCAGCCAGTTCGCCACGGTGTTCTCGAACGCCCACCTGTTTGCGCGCCTGGTAGGACCGGATGGCCAGTTCGATGCAGCCGTGGCCAACGCGTTCCTGAAGCGCCTGCATATGGACCATAAGGTCGCCATCCGCGATGACCTGCTGTCGACCACGCAGTTGTCGCAGGGACAGCGCAAGCGGCTGGCGCTGCTGGCTGCCTATGTCGAAGCGCGGCCGGTACTGCTGCTCGACGAATGGGCCGCGGACCAGGACCCGCTGTTCCGGGCCTATTTCTATGAATCGTTGCTGCCGGAACTCAAGCGCAGCGGCAAGACCATCATCGCCGTCAGTCATGACGACCGCTACTTCCATGTGGCGGATCGCGTGATCCGCTGCGACAGCGGCGTGATCGTCGCCCATGAAGCGTCCGATCGGGGGACCGACAGCGCTGCCGATAGCGCGGTCCGCGCCGTACCCGACATCGCCACCGAACGCCATGCCGCGGCCTGAGGCCGCGCCTACCAGACAGGGAGACTTCCACATGCAGACCAATGCCGCGACATTCATGACGCACGCCATGTCCGCCTCGCCGTGGACCACGCAGGGCAGCACACCGCTGCGCACCGGCTGGACCGGTGCCGGCCAACTCCAGGTGCACGACGCCGACCGCGTGCTCCAGACCTGGCGCGTAACTGCCGGCGACAATCCGGGCCTGGCCCTGACGCATGCCGATGCCGCCACCGATGGCCCGCTGCGCCGCGCAGCCACGTTCGCTGCGTGCGAGGCGGCGCTGGCGCGCCATCCGCAAGCGGTGCATATCGCGCTCGACGTGCCGGAGACCATCGCCGTGCCAATGCTGCGTGAAGGCAGTGCGGTACGCCAGTCATCGGGAGCGTTGATATCGCCGGTGGACCAGCTCTGGCAGATCCCGGCGTTGTGGCACACCGGCCCGTCCAATCGGGACTTTCCGCTGCAATACGCAATGACCCAGGGCAAGCGCCATCCGTTGCGCGCGCCCAAGCCTTCGGGCCAGGTCTATGCCCGGCATATCCCGTGGCTGGACCAGGTGTTCTCGCTGCGCGTGGCCGATATGGACCTGGACCTCGAACGGTTCCATGGCTGGATGAACGATCCGCGTGTGGCGGCGTTCTGGGAAGAAGCGGGCGAGTTGAGCAAGCATCGTGACTATCTGCAGGCGCAACTCGACGATCCGCACACGATCCCGCTGATCGGCAGTATCGATGGCCAGCCGTTTGCCTATTTCGAGGTGTACTGGGCACGCGAGAACCGCATCGGCCCGTACTACGACGCCGACGATTTCGACCGTGGCTGGCATGTGCTGATCGGTGACGCAAGCATTCGTGGCAAGGCCTATATCAGTGCGTGGCTGCCGTCGCTGATGCATTACATCTTCCTGGACGACTCGCGCACGCAGCGCATCGTGGGCGAGCCGCGCATCGACCACGTGCAGCAGATCCGCAACCTGGACCGTTCCGGCTTTGCCAAGGTCAAGGCATTCGATTTTCCGCACAAGCGCGCGATGCTCGTGATGCTGCTGCGCGAACGCTATTTCGATGAACGCCTGTGGGTGCCGCAACCCGATGCCGCGGAAACCGCCGTTCCCGCCAAGGCGCTGGCTGCCTGAAACCGAACAGAACGAGGAGTCATCATCATGCTTCAGTCCACTTCACCGTTCTCCACGCCCCATGGCGGGAGCCATCTTCCGGTCTTCGACCTGCTGGGCATCGGCTTTGGACCGTCAAATCTTGCACTGGCCGTCGCATTGCGCGAGATGCTGCCGGAGGACAGCGCATTCCGTTTCGGCTTCCTTGAGAAGAAGCCAGGCTTCGTCTGGCACGGCAACATGCTGCTCGACAACAGCCGCATGCAGATCTCGTTCCTGAAGGACCTGGTCACGATGCGCAACCCGGCCAGCCGCTACACCTTCATCAACTATCTGCACGCGCGCCAGCGGCTGCAGGACTTTATCAACACCAAGACGTTCTTCCCGAGCCGCCACGAGTTCAACGACTACCTGTCGTGGGTGGCGGCGGACTTTGCCGATGCCTGCCACTACGGCGAGGAAGTGGTGTCGATCACGCCCGAGGCGGGACAGGGCGAACCCGGTGCCGACATTCTGCGCGTGGTATCGCGCATGTCCGACGGCGCGGTGGTGGAACGGCGTGCGCGCAATGTGGTGGTCAGCGTGGGCGGCGTACCCAATGTGCCGCGGCCGTTTGAAGCCTGGCAAGGCAACGCGCGTGTGTTCCACTCGTCGAACTATCTTGGCTCGCTGGCGCAACTGCACGACGTGCGGCGCGTGGCGGTGATCGGGTCGGGACAGAGTGCGGCCGAGATCTTCCTTGACCTGCACGGACGGGACAGCACGGTGGCCGTGGACCTGATCTCACGCGCGCCGGCGCTGAAGCCCGCCGACGACAGTCCGTTCGTGAACGAGATTTTCAATCCCGGCTACACCGACTACCACTTCAGCCGCGATGCCGCCGAGCGCGAAGCACTGTTGCGCAGCTTTGGCAACACCAACTACGCGGTAGTCGATACCGACCTGATCGAGACGATCTACGACGTGCTCTACCAGCAGAAGGTGACTGGCGTGGCACGGCACCGTCTGCTGGCCGGTTGCGAGGCACGCCACGCAGAGGCCGATGCCGACGGCGTGCGGGTCGACATCGTACGTAACGAGGACGGTTCGCACGAGCTGCAGCGCTATGACGCGGTGATCCTGGCCACCGGCTATCGGCGCGAGCTGCACCAGGCGCTGCTGAAGCCGCTGGCGCCATTCCTCGATGCCGACACCGGATTCGAGGCCGATCGCGAGTACCGGCTCAAGACCACGCCGGCATGCGGCGCGGGCGTGTTCCTGCAGGGCTGCTGCGAAGCCACGCATGGCTTGTCGGACACGCTGCTGTCAGTGCTGGCGATCCGCGCGCAGGAGATTGCCAGTGCCGTGATCGCGCATGGGTCCGCGCATGGGTCCGCGCATGACGCAGGGGACATCGCAAACGCACAGGCAACGCGCCGCACGCAGGCGGTGCGTTGGGAAGGGCAGTTGGCTCGCGCGGGATCGCACTGAGCCACGGGCGCCGGTGGCGACGGACCGGGAAGGGAGCGTCCCGGCGGCCACCGGTTTTCATTTCGAGCATCGACCATTGATTTCACATTTCACAACAGAAGGGGAGCAACCGAGCAATGCCACATACCAACAGACGCGCGACCGCACGCGCGCCAGGAGCGGGTAACCGAGCGGGCCAGCCACGCGTGATCGCCATGCGCTGGATTCCGGCCGCGGCCAGCCTGCTGTTCACCACCACGGCATTCGGCCAGCAGGCCGATGCCACGACGGCCGCGACGACAGCCGCAGCGCCGGCGTCCGAGCATCATCTGCCAGCCGTGACCGTCAGCGGTGGGAAGGAAAATCGCATCAATCCGCCCACCACCGCCGGCAGCAAGGTGCCGATGACCGCGCGCGAGGTGCCGCAATCGGTGACCGTGGTGAACGCCGAGCGTATCCAGGACCAGAAGCTCAATACGCTCGAAGATGCGATGAACCAGGCCACGGGCGTGTTCGTCGAGAAGCGCGACCAGGAACGGAGCATCTTCTATTCGCGCGGGCTGGAAATCGATACGTTCCTGCTCGATGGCGTGCCGACCAAGTACGACTGGCGCAATACGGTACAGCCGGATATGGCGCAGTTCGAACGCGTGGAAGTGCTCAAGGGACCGTCCGGACTGCTGTCGGGCGCCGGCAAGACCGGTGGCGCGATCAACCTGGTGCGCAAGCGCCCGACGCGCGACTACCAGCTTTCCGGTTCGTTCTCGGTGGGCTCGTGGGACAACTATCGCGCCGAGATCGATGCCAGCGGTCCGCTCAATGCCGACGGCACGCTGCGCGGCCGCGCGGTAGGTGTGTTCCAGGACAAGAATTCGTTTATCGACAAGGCCAATATGCGTACCGGCATGCTGTATGGCGTGCTCGAGTACGACATCACGCCGAATACCACGGCCACCGTGGGCGCCAGCTACCAGGATGCGGAAGGACGCCAGCCGTGGACGCTGCCGGCAGTCTATAACCCGGTGACCCGCCAGGCCAGCCTGCTCGATGTACGTCGCTCCACGTTCCTGGGCGCCGACTGGAACCGCGACCACTTCTACACCACGAGCGCATTTGCCGAACTGGAACACCGGCTCGACAACGGCTGGTCGGTCAAGGGCGCGTTCCGCTATATCAACAATCGCTTCCATCGCGAACAGGCCTACGCCTATACGCCGGTCATCGCGGGTACCAACACCACCACGCTCTATGCAGCAGGTAACGCGTACGAGCAGGAGCAATACAGCGTCGACGTCTACGCCAACGGTCCGTTCTCGTTGCTCGGGCGCAAGCACAAGGCACTGGTCGGCTTCAACTACTCGAACTCGGACCGCAATGACCCGCAGTATCGCGCCACCGCGTTCACGCAGGTGGTGGATGTGTACAACCCGCGCAGTGATTTCACCAAGCCGGTGTTCGCATTCAACGGCTCGGGCCGCGATACGCGTACCAAGCAGTTCGGGTTCTATGGCGATGTGCGCCTGTCGGTGGCCGATCCGCTCACTGTGGTGCTCGGTGGCCGCATCAACTGGTGGGACATCAATTTCCGCCAGTACACAAGCTCTACCAGTGTGTCCCAGGGCGACGACTACAACGCCAAGTTCACGCCGTTTGCAGGGCTGATCTTCGATCTGACCGAGCATTGGTCGGCCTACGCGAGCTACGCCGAGATCTACCAGCCGCAGGACGAGTTCTTCACGGCCAGCGGCACGTTGGTGGATCCGCTCAAGGGCAAGCAGTACGAGATCGGCCTCAAGGGCGAATTCTTCGAAGGTGCGCTGAATACGTCGATGGCGTTGTTCCAGGTACGCGAGCAGGGCAGGGCGACGGTGGACTACGTCAATACCACCGACGTGTCGAACCCAGTCTATGCGGCACAGGGCAAGACCAAGAGCCAGGGTGTGGAACTCGAGGTAACCGGCCGCGTGATGCCGAACTGGGACGTCTACGCGGGCTATACCTACAACAACACGCAGGACTTGCAGGACCGTACGGGCCAGGTCAATACGCCGTTCTCGGCAGTGGCACCGAAGCACCTGTTCAAGCTGTGGACGCGTTACCGCCTGCCGGGCGAGTTCAACAAGTGGCGCATCGGTGCCGGTACCACGGTGGTCAGCTCAGGTTCCACCACCACGCTGTTCCCGCAGCCGTTCGGCGCGATCACGCTGAACCGTCCGGGCTATGCTACCGTTGATGCCTTGATCGGATACGACTTCAACAAGCATTTCTCCGCGGACTTCAATATGACCAACCTGTTTGACCGCCGCTACTACGTGCGGACCAACAACATCCGGGAAGGGAATATCTGGGGCACGCCGCGTGCATTCATGCTGACCTTCCGCGCGCGGATGTAAGTCGTGCCACGCCAGTTCATCATGACATGCAGGGTCCTGGCGGCCCTGCTGGGCAGCTATGCGTTCGTCTGGGGCATTGCCGCGGGCGGCGCCGTGGTGGGCTGGCGGCTTGGCCTCGTGCGTAGCGAGGCCGTGCTGTGGAGCGTGCTGCTGGCACTGTTGCTGTATCCGCTGATGGCGCTATGGGCCATGGTCACCACCCGCCTGTGGCATGTCTGGTCGGTCATGCTGGCCGGTGCCGCGCTTGGCGTGGCGTTGTCCCGCTGGCTGGCGGAGGTGGCGCCATGAGCCAGTTGCGCCAGGCCATGACGTGGGCCCATACCTGGATCGGCGTGATCCTGGGCGGGGTGCTGATGGTGGCGTTCTTCATGGGGTCGATCGCGGTCTTCGACCGGGAGATCGATCGCTGGATGATGCCGGCCACGCGTCTGCCTGCCGTAGCGCCGCAGACCGACCAGGTCGGCGTGGCGGTGCAGGCCGTCGACAAGTTGGCGGCCGGAAGACCGGTGCGGGAGTGGGCCGTCACGCTGGCCGAACCGCGCACGCCGGTCATGATCGTACGTGTGCGCACCGAGAACGGCGGCGCTACCCGGCTCGTCGATCCGCGCACCGGCGCCATGCTCGATGATCAGGGCACACTTGGTGCGTCATCGTTCTTCTACCCGCTGCACTACAACCTGCACCTGCGCGTCTGGAACATCGGCTACTACATGGTTGGCCTCGCGGCCATGGCCATGCTTGCGGCGATTGTGTCGGGCGTGATCATCCATGTGCGGATCTTCAAGGACTTCTTTACGTTCCGGCCGCGCAAGCAACTCAAGCGCAGCCTGCTGGACCTGCACAACCTGACCGGGGTGCTGGCGCTGCCGTTCCATGCGGTGATCTCGTTTTCCGGGGTGGCCATTGTCTACATGATCGTGTTGCCGGCAGGGATCGGTGCGCTTTACCGCCAACCGGCCGTGTTCTATGACCAGGCCTTGTCGGGCTATTCGCGTGCGCGTGCCGATGTGGCCGCACCGATGGCACCGCTCGCGCCCATGCTGGCCACGGCGCGCGCCCGTTGGGGCGGGGCGGAACCGGCCAGCATTCGCGTCTGGCATCCGGGCGATGCCAATGCCGTGGTCAAGGTTGCGCGCTCAGTGCAGGATCGGGTCAGCCTGGCCGACGATGCGGTCTATTTCAATGGCGCCACCGGTGCGCTGCTGCGGCACGATCCGCTGCAACCCGCCGCGGCCACGCAGCGCTTCCTTACCGGCATGCATTTCGTCGCGTTCGATCACTGGCCTTTGCGCTGGCTGTATTTCCTTGGTGGCCTGGCCGGTTGCGTGCTGATTGCCACCGGGCAACTGTTCTGGCTCGACAAACGGCACGCGCGGCATGGCGAGCGCGGCGTGCGGCTGGCTGCCGCCGTGACGGCGGCCATGACCACCGGGCTCGTGATGGCCACGCTGGCGATGCTGGTGGCCAACCGCGTACTGCCGATGCACGTGCCATCGCGCGAACTGGTGGAGGCGGGAATATTCCTGCTGGTGTGGCTCGGCAGCGCCGTGCATGCGCGCGTGGCCATGCGGCGCGGCAGCCGTACGCTGGTGCCATGGCGTAGCCATTGCATTGTCATTGCCTTGCTGGCCCTGGCGGCACCGATCTTGAATGGCATCACCACCGGCGACTGGCTGCCGTTGGCGCTTGTGCGTCAACAGTTTGCGGTGGCGGGCGTGGACCTCGGCTTGCTGCTGACGGGCGCGATGGCGTGGTTGGCCGCGCGGCGGCTCGCGCCTTCGCGTCAGCCAGCCACGGCAGTACGGACCAAGCTGGCGGCCGCCATCGAGGAGACCGACCATGCGTGACGCCATCCTGCTGGCCTTGGCCGCGTGCAGTGCCTATCTGTCGTTTGCATTGTTCGCCTGTGCGTCGGAGCGGCATTGGAACACGCTGGCGGCGCGTCACGACGATATCGGAAGCGGGCAACGCAAGCGCTTGCGTATTGCCGCATGGGGATTGGTGGCAGTCAGTGGCGGCTTGGCATTGTGGCGCGACGCGCCTGCCTTCGGCTCGATTGTCTGGGCGATGCTGGCAATGGCCGCCGCCGTTGCGGTAGCGATGACCCTGACGTGGCGGCCCGCGTGGTTGAAGACGCTGTTGCGGCCCTGCATCGCGCTGCTGCGCATCTGAAGGGCCGCATTCTACTGATACCGGGTCACGTCAGAACTTGTGGCGGATGCCCATGGTCGCGCCGAACTGGTTGGCGCCGTTCTGCACGAATGCGCTGTCGGTCGGGCTGTTGGTATTGAAGCCGTTCACACTCAGGTTCGAGTTGTTCTTGTTCTTCACGTACGACAGTGACAGGTAGACATCGGTACGCTTAGAGAACGCATAGTCGGCGGTGGCCACGAAGTCCCACGGATCGGCGCCCGAGTTGCGGAAGTCCTGATAGTAGGCAGCGCCCACCAGCGAGAACGCCGGCGTGAACTGGTAGCCGAGGCCGGCCCAGTACAGGTTCGATCCACCGTTGGCACCCTGGGCACCCGGCAGCGTGGCACCGTCGTAGGCCCTGGCCCAGCGGTAACCGCCATACACCTTGGCAGCACCGAACGAATAGGAACCGGCCACCGAGGCGCGGCGCGTCATCTGGGCGCTGGCATCGCCGGTATTGTTGGCCTGGTCATACACCGCGCCGAGCGACAACCCTCCCGTGGCATAGCTGGCCAGCGCGCTGAATTCGCGGCCGTTATGGTAGTTGCCGGGCACTTCATTGCCGTTGTTGGTGAAGCTGTACAGCCCCGACACAGTCAGGCCACCGAATGTGCCGATGTACTTGGCGCTGTTGTCGGCGCGCGAACCAAATTCCGGTGCGGTCGACGTAATGCCGTAGCGCGTGGAAATCGCCATCGGATCATAGAGCAGGCCGAAGTCGAAGAACGGCGTGGTGTGCCGGCCCAGCGTAAACGTGCCGTAGGGGCTCTGCAGGCCCACGTAGGCATTACGTCCGAACAGCCGGCCGCCCTGGCCCGAGGTGCCGGTATCGAAGTTCACGCCGCTTTCCAGCACGAACACGCTTTTCAGGCCACCCCCGAGATCTTCCACGCCACGCAGGCCCCAGCGCGACCCCGACTGGTTGCCCGAAGTCACGCGAAACGCATTGCCACCGCCCGTACCGGCGGCGGTTGGTGCCGACTTGCTCGTGTATTCGATGCCGGCGTCTGCCACGCCATAGAGCGTCACGCTCGATTGCGCGCTGGCGGCGGTGCTCGCCAGCGCAGCCAATGCCGCGGCATACCATTTCAGCTTCATATTGTTCTCCTCCTTGTTCTGCGTCTTGATGGGATCGGTCATGCGGTCATGCGGTAATGCGGTCATGCGGTAATGCGGTAAATCGGTGAAACGACGGCTAGTGCGCGGGCGACGAGCGCAGTCCACCGTTCATGGCCGTAGGCTCGGTGCGTTCGCGAGCCATCACGAACACCACCGCGGCGGCGATCAGGTCGAACACGGCCAGCACCACGAACAGCGGGCTGTAGCCAATCTGCGTGACCGCCAGGCCGAACAGCAGCGTGAACAGCGTGGCACCCAGGTAGCCGGTCATGCCGGCCAGTCCGGTGGCGGTGGCCACTTCGTTCTTGCCGAAGACATCGGAAGTGATCGAGTACAACGCGCCCGACAGCGTCTGGTGCGCAAAGCCACCCACGCACAGCAGCGCGATTGCCGTGTACGGGCTATCCACCAGGCCCACGCAGGCCGGCCCGATCATCGCCAGGCAGCCCACCAGCATTACCAGCTTGCGCGACGTGAACAGCGAGACTTTCAGATGCTTGTGGAACCACGGGCTCAGGTAGCCGCCCAGCACGCAGCCAATATCTGCCGCCAGGAACGGCAGCCATGCGAACATCGCGATCTCCTTGATGTTCATATGGCGCTCGGTGGCCATGTAGAGCGGAATCCAGGCATTGAAGGTCTGCCATGCCGGCTCGGACAGGAAGCGCGGAATCGCGATCGACCAGAAGTTGCGGCCACGCACGATCTGGAGCCAGCTGGCCTTGGGTGCGCTGCCATCCTTGTGCAGCGCTTCCTGGCCGGACAGGATGTATTCGCGCTCCTCTTCGGACAGGCGTTTCTGCTGTTTCGGATGCTTGTAGAACAGCGCCCACAGCAGGGTCCACGCCACGCCGAGCACGCCGACCACCACGAACGACAGCTTCCAGCCGCCATGCAGGATGGTCCAGACCACCAGCGGCGGTGCGCACAACGCACCGATCGAGGAGCCGATATTGAACCAGCCAATGGCGACCGAGCGTTCCTTGGCCGGAAACCACTCGGTGGTTGCCTTCACACCGCCGGGAATGCCGGCCGCCTCGGTCAGCCCAAGCAGGCCACGGAAGAACGCCATGCCTTGCCAGCCGGTAGCCAGTGCGGCTGCCGCGCAGGCCAGCGACCACGCCAGCGCAAAGATGCCGAAGCCGAGCTTGGTGCCGACGGCATCGAGTATCAGGCCGGCAACCGGTTGCATCAGCGCATAGCAGACCTGCCACGCCACCACGATGTAGGAATACTGCTGCGTGCTCATCTGCAGCTCGGTCATCATGGTCGGGGCGGCCACCGACAGCGTATTGCGCGCCAGGTAGTTGACGATCAGGCCCATCGTGACCAGGCTGACCATCCACCAGCGCATGCCCTTGATTCGTTTCATGTTGTCTCCTCGTTGCCTTGTGTTCGCGTGTATTTGTGTGATGCGGGGTTCAGCGTGGCGGCCGGTTCTCCGGCGCGGTGTAGTCGATGCTGGCAAAGCCGCCGCCCTGGTGCTGGCGTGCAATGGCGTCGAGCGGATCAGGCAGCGCGAGGATCGCCTCGGCAAACTCCTCGGCGTTCTGGCGCGGCCGATACTGCAGGCGTGCCGCGCCACTGTTGTCCCAGTAATTGCGGGTATTGGCGGACACGCCCCATACGACGATAAAGCCCAGGTCCGGCACCGTGATCGCCTGTTCGATCAGGTGCAGCAGGTCGTCATGGCCGAGCCACGTGCTCAGGTGGCGCGGCTCCTGCGGCTGTTCGACACAGCTGCCGATACGGATGCAGACGGTCTCGATGCCGTGTTTGTCCCAGTAGAGGCGGGCCATGCCTTCGCCCCACATCTTGCTCAGGCCATAGAAGCCATCGGGACGGAACTCGCAATCGGTGTCCAGCCTCTCGGTCACGGGATACATGCCGATCGCGTGATTGGAGCTGGCAAAGATCACGCGCCGCACGCGCTGGCGTCGCGCGCCTTCGTAGACCTCGTACAGCGCGCGCAGGTTGTTGTCGATGATTTCCGGCAACGGGCGCTCTACGCTGGTGCCAGCCATATGAATCAATACGTCCACGCCCTGCAGCAAGCGGTCGACTACGGCCGGGTCGCGCAGGTCGCCGTGCATGACTTCCTCGTTGTCAGCCAGCGGTGTCAGCGGGGTAGTGTTGCCGGCCGAGCGCAGGCGGTAGCCGCGCGTAGGCAGGGCGGAGCGCAGCACCTTGCCCAACTGGCCGCCTGCGCCGCTCAATGCAATTCTGGTCACCATAAGAACTCCGGGAATGTCTTTATCCAACTGCCGGAGATTTATGCGACGTCGTACAACGTGTAACGCATGATTAGTCCGACAACTTCTTGATTAAGTCCGGCAACTTTGGTTCGATTCGTCCATGAAGTCAACGAACATACGGCTCATTTGGGGTATACCCCGGTGTAAAAGTGTCGCATTCGGCTTATTTAGTGACGTACGATGACTTTATTGTAATGAAGGGAATCAGGCGCGCGCAGTATGGTAGTGTGACAACTTCAACAAGTTGCCAGGCACCACTGGTACACCGGCACCACCGGCATCAACCAATCGACAGGGGAATAACGCTTGGACGACATCGTATTGACAGCAGCCGACAGCCCGAGCCGATCGGAACAGGTCTGCAAGCTGATCATCGCGGCAATTCTTCGTGGGGAGTTCGCCGCGGACCAGAAGTTGCCCACCGAAGTCGACCTCGCCAATCGCTATGCGGTATCGCGTACCACCGTGCGCGAGGCGCTGTCGCGGCTACGCTCGGAAGGCATCGTGGTGTCGCGCCGCGGCTCGGGCAGCTTTATCCAGCGCATGCCGGCGCGCGGCCAGCCGAGCGGGCCGCAGATCGAGAGCATTGCCGATATCGAGCAGTACTACGCGTTTCGCATGTGCGTGGAGGTGGGCGCGGCGGAGCTGGCGGCGCGGATGCGCAGCGATGCCGATCTCGCCACCATCCGCGCGGCCTGCCAGGCACTGGACCGCGCGCAGCACAGCGGCGCGATGGGGGTAGAGGAAGACCTGCAGTTGCACCTGTCTATCGCGCGTGCGTCGCACAATGCGTTCTTTGTCTCGACCATCGAGCATGCGCTCGGGCCGATCCGACAGTGCATGGAACTGGCCCGCAATCTTGGGCAGGCCCGTATCGCCGCACGTTTCGAGGTGGTGCAGGCCGAGCATAACGCGATCATCGATGCCATCGTCGCGCAGGCGCCGGCAGACGCGTCGCTGGCGATGCGTCGCCATATCGAGAATGCGCGGCGGCGGATTTTCGAGGGCGGCTAGACGTCGATCGCGGAACTCGACTGCAATTGCCGGCGCAGCTCGAACTTCTGGATCTTGCCGGTCGAGGTCTTGGGTAGCGGCCCGAAGTAGACCGCCTTGGGCACCTTGAAACCGGCCAGCAGCGTGCGGCAATGCGCGATGATCTCTTCGGCCGTGACGCTGGCCCCTTCCTTCAGTTCAACGAACGCGCACGGGGTCTCGCCCCACTTGGCGTCGGGCTGCGCCACCACGGCGGCGGCCATCACGGCAGGGTGACGATAGATCGCGTCTTCCACTTCCACGCTGGAAATGTTCTCGCCGCCCGAGATGATGATGTCCTTGCTGCGGTCCTTGATCTTGATATAGCCATCGGGCATCAGCACGCCAAGGTCGCCGGTATGGAACCAGCCGCCCGCGAACGCCTCGCGCGTGGCCTTGTCGTTCTTGAGGTAGCCCTTCATGCAGATGTTGCCGCGGAACATGATCTCGCCAATGGTCTCGCCGTCGCGCGGCACCTGCTGCATCGTATCGGGATCGAGCACTGTGACGCCGGACTGCAGGTGATAGCGCACGCCCTGGCGCGCCTTCAGCACCGCACGTTCCTCCATCGACAAGGTGTTCCAGTCGTCCTGCTCGGCGCATGCCGCGGCCGGGCCATAGACTTCGGTGAGGCCATAGACATGCGACAGTTCGAAGCCCATGGCTTCCATCTGCGCCAGCACGGCCGCCGGGGGCGGGGCGCCGGCCACCATGCCGCGCACCGGTCCGCGCAGGCCCTCGCGCCATGCGGCCGGTGCGCTGACCAGCGCGGTGTGCACGATCGGGGCCGCGCAGTAATGGGTCACGCCCTCCGCGCGCATCAGGTCGAAAACAAGTTTGGGCTCGAACTTGCGCAGGCAGACGTTCACGCCCGCGCGCGCCGCCACGGTCCAGGCAAAACACCAGCCGTTGCAGTGGAACAGCGGTAGTGTCCACAGGTAGACCGGGTGCTTGGCCATATCCCATTCGAGGATGTTGGACACCGCGTTCATGGCCGCACCGCGATGATGGTAGACCACGCCCTTGGGGTCTCCGGTGGTGCCCGAGGTGTAGTTCAGCGCAATCGCATCCCATTCGTCAGCTGGCAACTTCCAGTCATATTCGGGGTCGCCGCCGGCCAGGAAGGTCTCGTAGTCTGTGTCGCCAAACGGTGCGTCTGCTACCGGGCCAAGCGCATCGTCCACGGCGATCACCTTGAGCCCTTGCACCTCCCGGGCAAGCTGGCGCGCCACGTCGGCGAACTCGGTATCGGCCAGCAGCACGCGGGCTTCGCCATGGCGCAGCATGAAGACGAGGTTGGCGGCATCCAGGCGGATATTGAGCGCGTTTAGCACGGCACCGGACATCGGCACACCGAAATGCGCCTCGATCATGGCCGGTGTATTGGGCAGCAGCGCGGCAACCGTATCGCCCTTGCCAACCCCCGCACGGGCCAGCGCACTGGCCAGGCGGCGGCAGCGCGCGTAGGTGTCGCGCCAGTTCTGGCGTACCGGGCCATGCACGATGGCCAGCCGGTGGCCATAGACTTCCGCCGCACGGGCAATAAAGTCGAGCGGCGTCAGGGGCACGAAGTTGGCCGGATTGCGGGCCAGTCCGGTGTCGTAGTCGGTCGGCATGAAGCTGTCTCCTCTGAGGATCCTGGTGGATTCGTGATGTGTTGTTGGCCACACGCTATCATTGCGCGACAGGCCAACACTGTCGTCCGGATGACAGAGCTGGCGCAACCTGAACTTCGCCAAGTCCCCGAGCCACATGAACGCCCACGCAGTGCTTGAGCAACACGACTGGTATCGTGCGCTGGCTCCCATGCATCAGGAGCTTGCCGCGTCAGGCACCGTGGTGCGCACGTTTCCGGCCGATACCTATATCGCGCGGCGCGGCGAATACTCGCGCTACTGGATTGGCGTTGACGCGGGGCTGATCAAGCTGGCGGTCTACACGCCGGATGGGCGCGGCTGCACGTTCTGTGGCGTGCCCGCCGGCGGCTGGTGCGGCGAGGGAAGTGTCATCAAGCGCGAGGAGCGGCGCTACGATGTGATCGCGATCCGCGAATCGCGGGTGCTGCTGGTGCCCGAAGCGCTCTTCAATACGCTCTTGACCGACAGCCTGCCATTTGCCGGCTATGTGGTGCGGCAACTGAATGAACGCATGGGCCAGTTCATTGCCATGGTGCAGAATGATCGGCTGCTGGGCGCCGATGCGCGCGTGGCGCAGGCCATCGCGCAATTGTTCCACCCGGCGCTGTACCCGAAGACCAGCGCGGTGCTGGAGCTGTCGCAGGAGGAAATCGGCCTGCTGACGGGTTTGTCGCGCCAGCGCGTCAACCAGGCGTTGCGCAGGCTCGAAGGCGAGGGCATGGTCGGGCTGTCTTACCAGACCATTCGCGTGACGGATCTGGAAGCGCTGCGCAGGTTCGGCATGTCGGAGTTGTAGAATCACGGTCTGGCTTCCCCTCTGCGCAATTCAGTCCCCCATGCACCAGCTGTCCAGCATCTCGGCAATCTCCCTCGACCTTGACGATACTTTGTGGGCTTTCGGGCCAGCCGTGGTGCGTGCCGAGCAGACCCTGCACGACTGGCTGCTGGCACAGGCACCGCGCACATCGGGCCTGCTGACTTCGCCGCAGGTGCTGGGCGAGTTGCGCACGCGCTTCGAGGCCACACGGCCCGACCTGTCGCACAACCTGCGGGAACTGCGGCTCGGCTCGATCCGCATGGCGCTGGAACTGTCGGGCGAGGATCCGCTGCTGGCACAGGCTGCCTACGACGTGTTCTTCGCCGCACGCCAGCGCGTGGATTTCTTCGAGGATGCCTTCCCCGCATTGCAGTGGCTCAGCGAGCGTTTTCCATTGGTGGCGGTGTCCAATGGCAACGCCAGCCTCAAGGTAACCGGTGGGCACCATTTCTTTCGCGCCGCGCTGAATCCGGAAAGCGCCGGCTTTGCCAAGCCCGATGCGGCGATGTTCCACGCCGCGGCGCAAGCGGTCGGATGCCGGCCCGAACAGATGCTCCATGTCGGCGACGATGCGGACCTCGATGTGGTGGGTGCACTTGCGGCAGGTGCGCAGGCGGCGTGGGTGGTACGTTCCGACAACGCGGAAGCTGCACGTTGGGCGCGTAATAGCCCGGCGCCGCACCTGATTGTGCGGGACCTTTACGCGCTGTGTCGTGCCATCGATCCGTCCTGCCCTGCAGCGCGGGCGATGCCGGCAAGGCCGCTGCAGTGAGCGGCCCGCAGCAGGGCACATCATCCCGGGTCGGCTGGTTGCTGGTCATCGCCACGGCGGTGGGCTGGGGCTTTGGCTGGCCGGCGATGAAGATCCTGATTCACGATTGGCCGGCCCTGTTCGCTCGCGGCTCGGCCGGCGTGCTGGCCGCCGTCGGGCTGGCGCTCACGGCCATCCTGCGCAAGGAAAGCCTGCGGCTACCGCGTGGGCTGGCCGGCCGGTTGTTGCTCACGGCGTCGATCAATGTATTTGCCTGGATGGGATTCACGGCGCTGTCGCTGCGCTGGCTCCACGTGTCGGAGGCCGCGCTGCTGACCTACACGCTGCCGATCTGGACCACGATGCTCGCATGGCCGGTGCTCGGTGAGCGACCCGCGCGGCAAAGCATCGTGGCATTGTGCCTGGGCATCGCCGGGCTGGCATTGCTGGTGGGTGGCAATGTTGGTGGCATCGTGCACAAGCTTCCAGGCATTGTGTTCGCACTGTCCGCAGCGTTGCTGTTTGCGCTGGGCGCCGTCACGTCGCGCCGTCCGATTGCCATGCCGCCGATCGCACTCAGTGCATGGTTGATCGGGCTGGGCTCGCTGATGATGGTGGCAATCGGCATCGCGACCGAACGTCCCGATCCGTCATTGCTGACGCCAACCGGCGCAGGTGCGTTGATCTATATGGCGGTGGGGCCGATGGCGCTGTGCTATCTGGCGTGGTTCGGCGCGCTGAAACGCGTACCGGCCGGCTCCGCGTCAGCCGGCTTGCTGCTGGTGCCGGTGATCGGCACGGTCTCCGCCGCATTCATGCTGGGCGAGCCGCTCGGACCACGGGTGGTCACGGCATTGGCGATCACCCTCGGCGGCGTGGCCCTCGAACTGCATCGCAGCACCCGGGCCATGCGCGCAGAGTGCTGACGGTTCAGTCTTCGGTTTTTTCAGGGGGGACGGCCTTGCCGAGCAGCTTGCCAAGCAGCCCGTTCTTGCTGGCGGCCAACTGGCGCTGGTTCTTCGGCGCGGAACCCGCCCGGTTGGCGCCCGCCTGCTTCATGCTGTTGGTCAGCTTCAGGCCCTTGTTCTTTTCCAGGTCGGTTTTCTTCACGACATCATTCCGTTGGTTAAGGGCGGCATTGTACTCAGGTGTGGCGGGGTCCGGGAGCCCGGCGACACCTCCACGCAAATCAATCCTCCCCCTTCACCGCCTTCTTCGTCGCGTAATACCCGCGTTTGGTGGTGTCCGCCACCGCGTGGCCGGCTGCCTTGGCGCCGTGTCCAACCGTGCGTGCCGCATCGGCCACTGCATGGCCGGTTTTCCGGCCGGCTTCCTTGACGCCTTCCTTGAACGCATGGGCGTCGGATGCCACGCTGGCGTGCGCCAACGGGCTCATGGCGGCCGTGGCGGCTACGGCAAGGGCGATGATTGCGGTTCGGATCTGCATTTGAGGTCTCATCCGAGTCTGTTTCACGTGCGGCCATTGTAACCATGCCCGCGCCCGGGCATCCCGGGCGCGGGCGCGGCTTGTCAACGCGGGGCGGGGCCCGGTTCGGTGATCGCGCTGTAGACCAGCGTGCGCAACTGGCGGCGTACCGGGTAGGCCGAAGAGGGCAGCAACTGGGTCAGGAACAGGCCAATCAGGTCTTCGCGCGGGTCGACCCAGAAGAACGTGCTGGCCGCACCGCCCCAGAAGAAGTCGCCCGCGCTGCCGGGAATCAACGTGCTGGCCGGTGCAATGGTGGTTGCAAAGCCCAGGCCGAAGCCCACGCCTTCGTAGGTAGCCTCGCTGAACATCGAGCGCGACATGCGCGGCAAGTCGACCCCGCCCGGCAGGTGGTTGGCCGTCATTAACGCCAGCGTCTTGGGACCCAGCAACCGTACACCATCGAGTTCGCCGCCATTGAGCAGCATGCGGGCAAAACGCATGTAGTCGGCGGCCGTCGAGACCAGACCGCCGCCGCCGGACAGGAAGCCCGGTGGCTTCAGGTACGGGCTGGTTTGCGGATCGTCCTGCAGCATCGGGCCGCGTTGCGAGATCACCTTCGAGCCCAGTGCACCGATGGCATAGCACGCGCAGAAACGGTCGGCCTTGTGTTCGGGCACATGGAAACCGGTATCGACCATGCTCAGTGGGTCGAAGATCCGCTGCTTCAGGAACGCGTCGAACGACATGCCGCTGATCTTGCCGACCAGGTAGCCGAGCACATCGGTGGCTACCGAGTAGTTCCAGGCTTCACCGGGCGAGAACTCGAGCGGTAGCGTGGCCAGCTTGGCGATCATGTCGTCGAGCGTACCTTCGGTGGCCAGTTCGCCGAGCTTCAGCTTGCGGTAGGCCGCGTCGACATTGCTGTTCTGCTGGAAGCCATAGGTCAGGCCGGAGGTGTGGCGCAGCAGGTCGACCACCAGCATCGGTCGGGCGGGGGCACGGGTCTGGAAGCTCTCCATGAAGCCGCCCGCGAACACGCCAAGGTTCTCCCACTCGGGAATGTACTTGCTGACCGGGTCGTCGAGCGCGATCTTGCATTCCTCCATCAGCATCATGATGGCCACCGACGTGATTGGCTTGGTCATCGAGTAGATGCGGAAGATGGAATCCTCGGCCAGCGGTACCTGGCGCTCACGGTCGGCCATGCCCAGTACCGCGTTCACGGCCAGTTCGCCACGCCGCCACACCTGGACCAGCGCGCCGGGCAGCTTGCCCGTGGCGACATAGTTCTGGTCGACAAAGCGTCCGATCCGGTCCAGCCGTTCCCGCGACATTCCCTGCGTGTCTTGCATATCCGTGCCTCCGTGCTGTGTTGGCTGTCAGGGCCCGGTCGCAATCACGCCATGCACGTGGCTCACGCGGAAGGTTCGCGTGTGCTCCACGGCAGCAGCCGGCGCCAGGGCCATCCCAATGTCATGCCGGCGGCGGCCAGCAGGATCAACGCCGCACCGCCGACTTGCGACAGGTGCAGGTGATGCCCGAATGCGAGCCGGTCCACCAGAATGGCCACGATAGGATAAATGAACGACAGCGCGCCTGTCAGGTGAGTGGGCAGTTTCTGGATCGCGCCATACAACAGGATGTACATCAGGCCGGTATGGATAACGCCCATGGTGGCCAGCGTGCCCCAGGTCGTGGCGCCAGCCGGCAGGTCCGCCTGCACGGCCATGGGCAGCAGCATGACGGCACCTACCAGCACGTGGATCATGGCAATCAGGTGCGGCGGCACGCCTTTGAGTTGCTTGGCGATCAGCGCGGCCAGTGCGTAGAAGAATGCCGCGCCCAGTGCCAGCGCGATGCCCAGCAGGTAGTTGCCATTTACGCTGCCCCCATCGGGTTTGGCCTGCACGATCAGCAACATGCCCAGGAAGGCCAGCACCAGCCACGACACCTTGGCCACGGAGAGGCGTTCCCCGAGGAAGAGCGCACCCAGGGCCACCAGCATGAACGGTTGGGTGTTGTAGACCGCGGTGGCAATCGAGATCGACGCCCCCGAGTAGGCCGAGAACAACAGCAGCCAGTTGGCGACGATGGCTACGCCGCCGGCCACGGCCAGTAGCGCCTGGCGTAGCGTGATGCCGCCGGGCCGCAGGTAACCCCGCATGGCACAGACCGGTATCAGTACCAGCGCACCAAACGCGCAGCGCCAGAACACGACCTGTGTGACAGGGCGCCCCGATACCACCACCAGCCAGCCAATGGTGCCCGAGATCACCATTGCCGCCACCATCTCCAGCATGCCCCGCGTTCTGTCTTCCACGGCCTGTCTCCTGCAAACGAGGGTTGCAGTTTAAGCGTTACGGCCTACAATCCACAGTCGAAAGTAAAGGTGATATGCGCTTTTTTCAGATTTTTATCAGGCAGAACCATGGAAATACCTTATGTCGCTCGATGATCTCGATCGCCGAATCCTGGCGCTGCTGGAGCGGGATGGCCGCATGCCGGTAAAGACGCTGGCCGAGCAGGTCGGGCTGTCGGCGCCGGGCGCGTCCGAACGGTTGCGCCGTCTCGAGGATCGCGGCGTGATCCGTGGCTTTACCGTCGATGTGGAGCCGCGCGCGATGGGCTTTTCCATGCAGGCCATCGTTCGTATCAAGCCGTTGCCCGGCAAGCTCCACGCGGTGCAGAAGCTGATCGAGGGCATTCCCGAGTTTGCCGAGTGCGACAAGGTCACCGGCGATGACTGTTTTATCGGCCGGCTCTACCTGCGCTCGATCGAACATCTGGACCATATTCTCGAACAGATCACCGACATGGCCGAGACCAGTTCGGCCATCGTCAAGTCACAGCCAGTCAGGCGGCGCCTGCCACCGCTGTAGGCAGTAGGGAAGCAGCAACCACCGGTTTCAGGCGACAAAACTTTGGTGCGGTGCAGAGTGACATGACGGCGGCTGGCCATCTATAAGCGGCCTGTAAATCATCTGATTCGGCATACACCACAGTTTCATTCCGCAAAACCGTAGCGATTCAGGAGCCTGCATGACCCCCACTCGCACGCTGTCGATGTTGTTGCTGTCCGTGCCGCTGCTGGCCGCCGCCCCCGCCATCCACGCGCAGCCCTGGCCGGGCAAGCCGATCCGGATGGTGGTGCCTTATCCTCCGGGCGGTCCCACCGACATCGTTGCGCGGGTCATCGGGCAGAAGCTTGCGGAACGGCTGGGCCAGCCGATCGTGGTCGACAACCGTCCTGGCGCGGGCGGCAATATCGGGGCCGACGCCGTGGCCAAGTCCGCGCCCGACGGCTACACGCTGCTGGTGGCCACCACCGCGCATGCGATCAACATGACGCTGTTCTCAAAGCCGGGCTACAGCACGCGAAACGACTTTGCGCCGGTCTCGATGCTGACCAGCGGGCCCCTCGTGCTGGTGACCGCGCCGTCCACGCCGGCCAACAACGTCGGTGAACTGATCGCGGTGGCCAAGGCCAATCCGGGCAAGGTCACGTTTGCGAGTTCCGGCAATGGACAGTCCACGCACCTGGCCGCGGAGTTGTTCGACAGCATGGCCAGCGTGCGCATGACCCATGTCCCGTACAAGGGCAGCGCGCCGGCATTGACCGACGTGATGGCCGGACAGGCCACGGTAATGTTCGACACCATGCTCTCGGCAATGCCATTCGTGCGCGACGGCAAGCTACGTGCACTGGCCGTGACCAGCGCCACGCGTTCCCCCGCCGCACCGGATATCCCGACCATTGCGCAAGCCGGGTTGCCGGGCTACGAGGCCACTGCATGGAATGCACTGCTGGTACCGGCCGGCACGCCGCCGGCCGTGATCGGCAAGCTCAGCGATGCGTTGAAGGCGGTACTGACCGAGGACGAGGTGCGCGCGCGTTTTGCCACGCAGGGGTTTGCGGCAAGCTGGACATCGCCTGTCGATACCGGCCAGTTCCTGGCCCGCGAGATCGACAAATGGGGCAAGGTGGTAAAGGCTTCGGGCGCGACGATCGATTGATTTGCTGTCGGGCGCCGACCTGACGCCGACCCGCTTTCATCAAGCGGTCTTTACGATCCCTTACATTCCTGACGCGCGGCATGTGTAACATTGCGCGCTTTGCCCCGTGCCGCCGCCGGGGCATGCCCTGATCTTTTCGGCAATGTCTGGACATCCGAACGTGTCAGCTGGTCCCGTGGATAGGACCAGCTGGTTCCATTGAGTGACCCGCCGACGGGGCATAGAGTCCGATTTAACCCCCATATCCAGAAAAGCGGCGGAGACAACGATGTCAATCAGTCGAAGAAAAGCCCTGGCCGGCGCAGTGCTGGCCATGTTTGCAACATTGGCCGCGCCATTGCAGGCGGCGGCCCAGGACAAGCCGATCACGATCGTGGTGGGCAGTCCGGCAGGTGGCACCACCGATGCGCTGGCGCGCCTGATCGCCCGTTCGATGGGCGATACGTTGCACCGTACGGTCGTGGTGGACAACAAGCCCGGTGCGGGCGGCAATATTGCCGCGCAGTATGTGGCACGCAGCACGCCCGATGGCAGCACGCTGCTGATGAGTTTCACCGGCCATACCATCAACGCCACGCTTTACAAGAACCTGCCGTTCGATCCGGTAAAGGACTTCACGCCGATCACGATGGTGGCGCGCGTGCCCAGCGTGCTGGTAGCGCGCAAGAACGTGCCGTTCGATACCACGGCCGGCCTGATCGACTATGCGAAGCGCAATCCGGGCAAGCTCACGTTTGCGATTGGCGCGCAGGGCTCGTCGCTGCATCTGGCCAGCGAGCAGTTCAAGCTGCAGACCGGTACCGACATCGTAAACATTCCCTACAAGGGTACCAATCCGGCGCTGACCGATCTGCTCGGCGGCACCGTGGACCTGATGTTCGCGAGCACCGTCAACGTGCTGCCGCATGTGAAGTCGGGCACCTTGAAATTCCTCGGTGTCAGCAGCAAGGACGCGCTTCCGCAGTTTCCGGGCGTGCCGCCGATCGGCAAGACGGTCAAGGGTTTCGAGTCGTCGGCGTGGTTCGGCCTGTTTGGTCCCGCGAAACTGCCGCAGGCCGTTACCGACCAGCTGTACCGCGCGGTGAAGATTGCCGTCGAGGACCCGGCTTACAAGCAGCGCATGGAGACCGAAGCCGCCACGGCGGTGAGCATGACGCCGCAGGCGTTCGCACAGTTCGTGCGTAGTGATATTCAGCACTGGGCCAAGGTGATCCAGGCCTCCGGTACGAAGGTGGAGTAAAGCAGCATGGGCAGGACATTGGCGCAGAAGTTGTTGGCCAGGGCATCGGGCAGGGCGGAGGTCTCACCCGGCGAGATCGTGACGTGCCGCGTGGACCTGGCGATGATGCATGACTCGGGCGGTCCGCGCCGTGTGAAACCGATGCTGGAAAAGCTCGGCGCAAAGGTGTGGAACCCCGACAAGGTAGTGGTCGTCACCGATCACTACGTGCCCGCGCATGACCCCGACAGCCGCAAGATCGTGCAGATTGCGCGCGATTGGGTAAAAGACGAAGGCGTGACGCGCTTCCATGACATGGAAGGCATCTGCCATGTGGTCGTGCCGCAGAAGGGCTACCTGCGGCCCGGCATGTTCGCGGTGGGCGGCGACAGCCATTCATCCACTGGCGGCGCGTTCGGAGCCTATATGTTCGGCATCGGCGCCACCGAGATGCTCGGCGTGCTGGTCACGGGCGAGATCTGGGTGCGCGTACCGCAGACCATCCGCATGCAATGGCATGGCAAGCTCGGCGCAGGCGTCTCTGCCAAGGACATGATGTTGCGCATGTGTACGCAGTTTGGCATGGATGGCGGTCAGTACCAGGCCGTGGAGTACACGGGTAAGGCGGTGGCCGCGCTGTCGATGCAGGAACGGATGACGTTGTCGAACATGACCGCCGAGCTTGGCGCACAGGTGGGGCTGGTGGCGCCCGACGCCACCACGCGCGACTGGTTGCTGGCAGCCGGTGTGCCGGCCGAAGCGATCGACGTGGATGCCTGGCAGTCCGATGCCGATGCCGAATGCCTGGCCGTGCATGAGTTCGATGCGGCCACGCTGGCGCCGCAGGTTTCGCGTCCGCATACGCCGGCCAACGCCGACGACGTCGATGCGTTCGACAAGGTCGGCATCGACATTGCCTATATCGGCGCGTGCACCGGCGCCAAGCTCGAAGACCTGCGCATGGCCGCCGAAGTATTGCGTGGTCAGCGCGTGGCAAATGGCACGCGCCTGCTGGTGGCGCCTGCCAGTGCCGCCGACCAGATGCGCGCCGCGCAAGAGGGCACCCTGGCCGTGCTGTCCGATGCCGGTGCCGAACTGCTGCCCAACGCCTGTGGTGCATGTGCGGGCTACGGTGAACATCGCTTTGGCGAAGATAGCGTGGTCATCAGCGCCACGGCACGCAATTTCAAGGGACGCATGGGCGCAGCATCGTCACAGGTTTATCTCGGTTCGCCTTATACCGTGGCGGCGTCGGCCATTGCCGGGCGCATTGCCGATCCGCGCGAGGTACTCGCATGAGCGCGGTCATGAATGTTGACGTGAGTGCTGACATGAGTGCCGTCGCAAATAACTTCACCGGCCGCGCCTGGGTGTTTGGCGACGATATCAATACCGACCTGCTGGCGCCGGGTGCCTATATGAAGTTTGGCATCGACGAGATCGCGCGCCATTGCATGGAAGCGGTGGACCCGTCGTTTGCCGCCAACGTGCGCCCTGGCGACATCGTCTTTGGCGGCCGTAATTTTGGTGCCGGTTCGTCCCGAGAACAGGCCGTGGAGGTGCTGCGCCACCTGGGCGTGGTGGCCGTGGTGGCGCCGTCGTTCGCCGGCCTGTTCTATCGCAATGGTTTCAATCTCGGCCTGCCGCTGCTGACATGCACGGCGCCAGCTACCAATGCAGTCGCCAATGGCCAGCGCGCAGGCTGCGATATCGATGCCGCGCAGGTATTTGTGGAAGGGGCTGCCACAATGCAATGCGAGCCAATTCCGCCGCATCTGGTCGCCATGATCCGCGATGGCGGACTGGTGCCACACCTGGCGCGCAAGATCGCGGCAGGGCAACTCACCGTCAACGAGGAAGTGCAATGACACTCAAGCAGCGCCTGCAAGGCACCGGCATCATCACCGCGCCGGGCGTCTACGACGCGTTCTCGGCCTTGCTGGTCGAACAGGCCGGATTCAACGCCGCATACCTGTCTGGCGCCAGTATTGCCTATACGCGGTTCGGACGTCCCGACATCGGTTTCCTGTCGCTCGACGACGTGGCAGCCGTGACGCGCAGCATTCGTGAACGTTGCCTGACGCTGCCGCTGATCGTGGATGCCGATACCGGCTTTGGCAATGCGCTGAACGTGATGCAGACCGTCCGCGTACTGGAACGCGCCGGCGCCACCGCGATCCAACTCGAAGACCAGGGCAGCCCCAAGCGCTGCGGCCATCTCGATGGCAAATCGGTGATCAGCGCCTCCGAGATGGCTGGAAAGATCCGAGCCGCTTGCGACGCGCGGCGTGATGACAATACGCTGATCATCGCCCGCACCGATGCGGTGGCCGTGGAAGGCATGGAAGCCGCATTGGCGCGCGCTGAACAGTATGCCGAGGCCGGTGCCGACGTACTGTTCGTGGAGGCATTGCGCAGCCGCGAGGATATGGATGCGGCCATCGCCCGCCTTGGCAAGCGCGCGCCGTTGCTGGTCAATATGGTGGAGGGTGGCAAGACGCCGGTACTGCCGGCGGCGGAGCTCGAGGAAATCGGCTTCCGCATCGTGATCTTCCCGGGCGGTACCGTGCGCGCGCTGAGCTTCGCGCTGCAGGATTACCTGGCCAGCCTTCATGCGAACGGCACCACCACGCCATACCTCGACAAGATGCTGTCGTTCCAGGCGCTCAACAGTGTCATTGGCACGCCAGAGATGCTGGCGTTGGGTAAGCAGTACGAGTAACGGTACCGCTTGTCGAATGATTGCGGCACGCGTACCGTGGCGGCATCGCACTGATTTCTCCGCCGCATGACGCTTGACCCCCACACCACCTTGCCCCGGTTCCAGCAGGTTCGCCTGATCCTGCGCGAGCGGATTCGTGGTGGGCATTACGAGACCGGCATGCCGCTGCCCGGTGAGCGGCAGCTGGCGGAAGAGTTTGGCGTGGCGCGCGTCACGGTGCGCTCGGCGCTTGCGCGGTTGCAGGAAGAAGGGTTGGTGGTGCGGTTGCGCGGCAAGGGCACCGTGCCCGCTGCCAGGCATCCGTCGCAGGCCCAGGCGGCGGTGCAGACCGTGCGGGGCGGCCTGCTCGACAATATTGTCAGCGTCAGCATGCGCACGCGGGTGCAGGTGCTTGAATGGAAGCGCATGCCGGCGCCACCGGCGGTAAGCGCCGCGCTGGAACTGCCGCCCGGTGCGCCGGTGCTCAAGGTGGTGCGCGTACGCAAGTTCAAGGCGCAGCCGATCTCCTATACCGAGGTGTTCGTGCCCGGCGATCTGGCAGGCGCGCTTGACCGTCATACGCTACAGGACACGCCGATGCTGGTGGCGCTGGAGCAGCATGGCATCGAGGTGGTATCCGCGGACCAGACGCTGGGGGCCGCGGTTGCCGATCTGGATGTGGCGCGGATACTGCGCATTGCGCCGGGTGTGCCGTTGCTGCGCGTGTCTCGCGTGGCAACCGACGCGAACGGCAGGCCAGTGCAGTTCCTGGTCGGGCTCTATCATCCGGAGCGCTATACCTACCAGATGCGGTTGTCGCGCGCGGGGGCGTCGACACGCGTGTGGATCGACGCCGACCAGCACTAGCGCGGCGCCAACCTTGCACTAGCGTCGCACCAGGGCCACCACGTAGACGCACTCGGCTGGCCCGGGATTGCTGAAGGTGCAAGGCGCGGGTGGCCCCAGTTGCAGGCAGTCGCCTGCATTGAGAGTGTGAACCAGTTCGCCTTCCTCGAAGACCAGCGTGCCGGCGAGCACCCAGATTTGCTGGTGCTGAAACGCGAATGCCGACGACGGGTAAGACACGCGCGCGTTGCCCGGCAGCGTGACTTCCACCAGTTCAAGCATGCCGCCGTTGCGCGGCGAGACTGCGCGGCGCGTATAGCCGGTTTCGGGGTCCTGCCAGACCGGTTGGTCGGCCCCGCGGCTCAGGCGTTCGCCAGCCTGCTCGGCGAGGGCCAGCAGCATCGACAACTGCAGGCCAAAGGCGCCCGACAGGCGCCCCAGCACGGTGGCGGTGGGGCTGGCCTCGCCGCGCTCGATCTTGCTGATCATCGCCTTCGATACCCCCGAGTGGTCGGCCAGTTCCGCCAGCGACCAGCCGCGCGATTCACGCTCGATTCGCACGCGGGCAGAGATGGCGGTGGTGGGGTCGTCGGGAAGTCGGCTCATGATCGGACTGGCGGCAGGGACGTCGCATTATAAGAGGCGCCTGTCCGATGCCGGGAGTGTTGTTGCGCGGCAATCCAAGGGTTAACCCTCTGCATTCAATCCTTACGATGATGTGCATTCGTCCACTATAGTGGATGAAAATCCTGATCACGCATCCTCGAACGGAGCCCCCAATGCCGCGTGAGATCCGCCTGAACGCCTTCGACATGAACTGTATCGGCCATATCCAGCAAGGATTGTGGACGCACCCGCGCGACCAGTCGCACCGCTATGCCGAACTGCAGTACTGGGTCGAATATGCGAAGACGCTCGAACGCGGTCTGTTCGACGGCATCTTCTTTGCCGATGTGGTTGGTGTCTACGACGTCTATGGTGGCAATGCAGACGCCGCGTTGCGGGGTGCCGTGCAGGTACCGGTCAATGATCCGACATTGCTCATTCCGGCCATGGCGGCGGTGACGCAGCACCTGGGTTTTGGCGTGACCGCCAATCTGACCTACGAGCAGCCATTCCTGTTCGCGCGGCGCATGTCCACGCTCGATCATCTGACCGGTGGGCGTATCGGCTGGAATATCGTGACCGGTTACCTGGACAGCGCGGCTCGCGCGATCGGTATCGATGGACAGGTGGCGCACGACGACCGCTATGACCTGGCCGACGAGTACATGGCGCTGGTCTACAAGCTCTGGGAAGGCAGTTGGGACGACGATGCGGTGGTTGGCGACCGCGCCGGTGGCGTCTATGCGCGCCCGGACAAGGTGCGCGTGATCCATCACCAGGGGCCGCAATACAAGGTCGATGCGATGCATCTGTGCGCGCCGTCGCCGCAGCGTACGCCGGTGCTGTATCAGGCCGGCGCGTCCACGCGGGGCCGGCGCTTTGCGGCCACGCATGCCGAGTGTGTGTTCGTGAACGGGCAGAAGAAAGAGGGCGTGAAGGAGATTGTCGACGATATTCGTGCGCAGGCCGTGCAACTGGGCCGCCATGCCGACGACGTGAAGGTGTTCCTGGGCGCCACACTGGTGGTGGGGCGCACCGATGCCGAAGCCCAGGAGAAGTTCGAGGAGTATCGCCGCTACGTCAGCTCCGAGGCAGCATTGGTGCATGCGGCGGCCTCGCTGGGGATCGATTTCGCGCGCTATGATCTGGACGAGCCGATCGACACGGGCAAGAGCCAGGCCATCGTATCGAATGTGGAAGCGATGACACGCAGCGCGGGACCGCAGTGGACGCGCCGCAAGTTGCTCGAACAGATGGTGTTGGGCAGCCGCCAGCCGCCATGGGTGGGCTCGGCCGAGCGCGTGGCGGACCTGCTGATGGCATGGAGCGAGGAAACCGGCGTGGATGGCTTCAACCTTTCACGCACGGTGGTGCCGGAATGCTTCGAGGATGTGATCGACCTTGTGGTGCCGTTGTTGCAGGAACGTGGCGCATACAAGACCGCGTATCAGTCGGGCACCTATCGGGACAAGCTGTTCGGGCGGCCGCGCTTGCCAGGGTCGCATGCCGCGGCGCAATATCGCGGCACCGGCGCGAACCAGTCATGACAATCATGGTAGACAAGACAACTTTTCGTGACGCGATGGCGGGCCTCGGGGCCGCCGTCAATGTCATTACGACCGACGGCACGGCCGGGCTGGCCGGGTGCACGGCATCGGCCGTGTGCGCCGTGACCGACGAGCCGCCAACGCTGCTGGTATGTATCAACCGCACCAGCCGCAATAACGCGGCGATGCGCGAGAACGGCCGGCTTTGCGTAAACGTGCTGGCGGCCGAGCAGCGCGATCTTGCGATGCGCTTTGCCGACAAGGACCTGTCCATCGGCGACCGCTTTGCATGCGCCGAGTGGGAGCAACTGGCCACCGGTGCGCCGGTGCTGCATGGGGCGGTCAGCGCGCTCGATTGCGAGATCGAATCGGTGACCGAGGTTGGCACCCATACGGTGTTTTTCTGCCAGATCAAGGCCGCGCGCGCCGCCAGCGGGCGCGACGGGCTGATCTACTTCGGGCGCGATTTCCATCGCGTCGGGATGGCCGCGCAGCAGGTGCCTGCCTGAGCATGCCGGCATCGCCTTCCACCGCCGCGCCCGCGCAGCAGCGCCAGCGCGGCAAGCTGTTCTCGATTGCGATCCTGCTGCTGGCCGAGGTTGCGGCAATGGGTGTCTGGTTCTCGGCAAGTACTGCCGTGGCAGTCATCAAACGCGAACATGCGATTTCCGCCTTTGACGAGGCATTGCTGACCAGTGCCGTGCAATTCGGCTTTGTGGCTGGCACGCTGGCTTCGGCGCTGCTGTCGCTGCCCGACCGGTATGACCTGCGCAGGTTGTTTGCCGGTTCGGCTCTGGTGGCGGCAATCGCCACCGGTGCGCTGGCCTTCCTGCCGCCGGTTGGTGGCACGGTGGTGGTGCTGCGCTTTATTACCGGCATGTGCATGGCGGGCGTCTACCCCGTGGGCATGCGGCTGGCTGCCACCTGGGCGCAGCGCGATCTCGGCCTGCTGATCGGCTTGCTGGTCGGGGCGTTGACGCTGGGCTCGGCAAGTCCGCATCTGGTGGCGGCAACCGGTGGGCTGGAGTGGCGCCTCATATACGCGGTGGCGGCCGCCTGCGCGGCCGGTGCGGCGGCGCTGATCGGCCTGGCTGGCATTGGTCCCAATCTGCGGCGTGCGGCGCGTATCGATCTGGGCAAGATCGCGCAGGCATGGCGGCAACCGGCGGTGCGGCTGGCCAACCTTGGCTACCTGGGCCATATGTGGGAGCTCTATGCGATGTGGGCGTGGCTGGCGTTGTTCCTGCAACAAACGCTTGCCGCGCGCGGCATGGCCGAGGCGCGTGCCCATGCGGAATTGCTGACCTTCGCGGTGATTGCCATTGGCGCCCTAGGGGCGTGGCTGGGAGGGTGGCTCGCCGATCGCGTGGGACGTACCGCGGTGACGATCGGCGCGATGGCCATCAGCGCATCGTGTGCGGCGGTGATGGGATGGCTGGCCACGGCGCCGCTGACGGTGCTGATCACGGTTGCCTTGATCTGGGGGGTGTCGGTGATTGCCGACTCGGCGCAGTTCTCGGCAAGCGTGACCGAACTGGCGGAACCGTCATCGATCGGTACGCTGCTGACCGCGCAGACCTGCGCGGGCTTCCTGCTGACGTTGATCAGCATTCACCTGGTGCCTGATATCGTTGCGCTGCTTGGCTGGCGCGGCGGCTTCGGCATGCTGGCGATCGGGCCGGCGCTGGGCTGCATCGCGATGTGGCGGCTGCGGCAGCATCCCGATGCGGTGAAGCTGGCCGGGGGGCGGCGGTAGCTGGCAGGTGGGTGGGGCAAGCGGCTTCAGAAACTTGCCGCAAGGCCCAGCGAAACCCCGCTCACATTGTTGCCGAACACATAGCGCACCACGGCACGCACGCGTGTCACGAACACCTCATGCGCACTGGTGTCGAGTTCCAGTCCGGTGCCGAGTGTTGTCAGCCGGTTGAAGCCCAGCACATCGGCCTGGCTGCCCAGGTATTGGGAATGCGACAGCTCCAGTACATAGCGCACCGGCCGATCCAGTGCGAACAGGCCGGTGGGCGCGCGCCAGCGTGCATAGAGGTTGGCGGTCTGCGCGGTGGCCGAGCCCGTGACTCCGGCCGTGGTGCCGCCAAAGGTCCGCAGATGGATGTTGGTGTAGCGCAGCTCCACGTCGATGTCGTGCTCGGGCCGGTAGTGTTCCCAGTCCAGCATCACCGAACCCCCAAGTCCGTAGGCGTTGAGTGTGCCGTGATCGAGGAAGTTGATGCTACGGTCGGCGGCGCGCTCCAGGATGAACTTGCCGACGGCAAGGTCGCTCGACACATTGCCCAGCGAGGCATTGAAGATGGGCCGGAATACGAGGTCCTTGTCATCGGTCAGCGGGAAATCCCAGCCGATGCCGATGGTGCCTGCCACGGTATTCCAGCGCGTGGGAATCGGGCGCGTTTCGGTGCCATCGCTGGCCACGAAGGTCGGGTCGTAGCGGCTGTAGGCGATCGATCCTTCCATGTAGAGCGGGAAAGACCTGCTCATCGTAAAGCCGCCGCCCAGCTGCGACATCACGATGCCGGGGTTGCCGCTGGTGGTGTTGTTGATCGACAGCGAACTGGACGCCAGGTCGGGTACCACCGAATAGGCCATCAACGACAGCACGCCATTGGCCTGCTTCTGCACGTTGGCGCCCACCACGCTGAACTGCGCGTGGACGGGCAGGCTTGCGCACAGGCAGACGGTGGCGAGGATGGCGGCTTTCCTGATCATGCGGCGCAACGGATAGGGCGTTGCCACCCATGGTCGCAAGGATCGCGCGCCGGTGGAATTCAGTTTTCTCGTGCCACGTGTTTAGGAAATCCGCTTTGTCGCCGCTTTGTCAAAATTGACGCCTGCAGTGCACTTGTATCCGAAGCGCCCGGGTGGCCCATGAAGCCGTCCGACATGTAATTGCGAAGCTGTCCTACAACACGGCGCCATCAGGGTTTCTACAATGTCCAGTAGCGCCGCTTCCGACGCCATCCGGCCTGCCAGGCTGGCTGCGGGCGGGAACCGGGCCTTCTTGAATCCACTACAGGAGCGCGATCATGAACAAGGACCAGGTAAAGGGCCGCATGAATGAAGCCAAGGGCAAGGCCAAGGAAATTGCCGGCAAGGTAACCGGCAAGACTTCCACCGAAATGAAGGGCAAGGCCCAACAGGTGGCCGGCCGCACGCAAGCCGCCTATGGCGATGCCAAGGAAGACATGAAGAAGAATCCGCGCTAAACGGTAGAGCGCGGTAGAGATTGTTTTGCTCCCCTCTCCCGCATGCGGGAGAGGGGTTGGGGGAGAGGGCATGAGGTTCTGCTTGCCTCGTAAGGATATTTGAACCGCCAGCCCTCTCCCCCGCCCCTCTCCCGCCGTGCGGGAGAGGGGAGAACACCACCAGGTTTAATCCGCCATCGGTGGCAGTACGCGGCCCGGATTCAGCAGGTTCTTCGGATCCAGCGCGCGCTTGACCTGCCACATCAATTCCAGCTCCACCTGTGACTTCACGTTGCGCAAGTCATCGCGCTTGACCACGCCAATGCCGTGCTCGGCCGAGATCGACCCGTTTTCGGCATGGGCCAGACCGTCCACCAGGTCGGATACCGGCTTGTACCACTGCGCCAGGAACGCCTTTGCGTCCCGATCCTTGGGGCGCAACGGGTTGAAGTGGACGTTGCCGTCGCCCATGTGTCCGTAGATCACCATGCGCGTGGCCGGGTCCAGCGCCAGCACCTCGGCTGACGCCTTCTCGATGAACTGCGCGATGCGCGAGACCGGCACCGAGATATCGCATTTGATGCTGCCGCCGGTGCGGGTCTGGGCGTCCGAGATCTCCTCGCGGATGCGCCAGAACTGTTGTACGTCGGCCAGGCTAGCCGCCACGGCGGCATCCGCAACCCAGCCATTGCCCAGGCCTGCTTCGAGGATATCCATCAGCGTAGCATTGAGGCTTTCCTCGTCGGCGCCCGACGTCAGTTCGATCAGCACCATCCAGTCATGGCGGCCTTGCAGCGGCGACGGGACATTGCCGAGGTATTCGAGCACCAGGTCCAGCGCCGGCGCCGAGATCAGTTCGAAGGCCGTGACCGCGCCGCCGGACAGCGCACGTGCTTCGCCCAGCAGCTTCACGGCGGCTGCGGGACTTTCCACGGCCACGAATGCCACGGCCGTCGAGCGCGGTTGTGGCATCAGTTTCAGCACCGCGCCGGTGATGATCCCGAGCGTGCCTTCCGCGCCAACAAACAGATGCTTGAGGTCGTAGCCGGTGTTGTCCTTGCGCAGCCCCTTCAGCGACGAAAAAACCCGGCCGTCGGGCAGCACCACCTCGATGCCGAGCACGAGGTCGCGCATGTTGCCGTAGCGCAGTACCGCGGTGCCGCCGGCATTGGTCGACAGGTTGCCGCCAATCTGGCACGAACCTTCCGAGCCGATGCGCAGCGGAAACAGGCGTTTGTTGTCTTCGGCCGCGGCGCGCGCGCCCGACAGCGTGACACCGGCTTCCACGGTCATCGTGTCGTTGATCGTGTCGATGGCCAGCACACGGTTCATCTTCTTGAGGCTGATCACCACGGCGGTGCCGCTGTCGTCGGGCACGGCGCCCCCCATCAGCGACGTATTGCCGCCCTGCGGCACCACGGGTACGTCATGCGCGTAGCACCAGGCCATGACCTGGCTGACCTGTTCCGTGGTCGACGGCATGACCACCACGGGCGACTTGCCGTGATAGATGCGGCGGTAGTCTGTGGTGTACGGCTCGGTGTCCGAGGCGGCCGTCAGGCAGCCGTTGGCACCGACGATGGCCTGCATGGCTTGCAGCAGGGCGTCTTGGGAAGGCAGGGCGGTCATCTTGTACGTCTTCTTGCGATCAGTAAGCGGCGCCGGGGGCGGCAATGTTCTTCGCGCGCTCGGGCAGGAATTCCGCGGCAAGCCGGCGCGCGGCGTTGGCGTAGACCAGCACGTCGACGCCGGTGGCCACGAACGTGCAGCCGAGTTCCAGATAACGGCGCGCGAGCGCATTGTCGGAGGTCAGCGTGCCGGCGGCCTTGCCGCTGGCGACGATCGTGCGCATCGCGCTCTCGATCTGCGCCTGAACGTCGGGATGGCCCGGGTTGCCGCGATGGCCCATCGATGCGGCCAGGTCGGCCGGACCAATGAACACGCCGTCCACGCCATCGACGGCGCAGATTGCTTCCAGGTTCTGCATGGCGGTCACGGTTTCGGCCTGCACCAGCAGGCAGACTTCGTCATCGGCCACGTCGAGGTAGTCGGTACGCGAGGCCCATTGCGAGACCCGTGCCACGGCACTGCCCACGCCGCGAACGCCGAACGGCGGATAGCGAGTGGCGCGCACCAGCGCGGCGGCCTGCTCGGCGGTATCGACCATCGGGATCAGCAGCGTGCGGGCGCCGATATCGAGCAGTTGCTTGATCAGCGCGGTCTCGCCCGATACGGCGCGAACCACCGCCTGCGAGCGGTACGGGGCCAATACCTGCAGCGTCTGCAGGATCGTGCGCACGTCGTTGGGTGCGTGTTCGCCGTCTACCAGCAGCCAGTCGAAGCCCGCCGTGGCGGTGACTTCGGCAAGGTAGGGGGTAGCGGCGGACATCCAGAGGCCGATTTGTGCCTGGCGGGCGGCCAAAGCGGCCTTGAACGGGTTATGTGCGGGCATGTTGTGCTTGTCTCCTGTCGGATGGGCGTCAGATCAACTGGCCCTGGCAGAGATACTTGGTATGCATGTAATCGTCAAGTCCATGACGCGATCCTTCGCGGCCGTAGCCGGATTCCTTGACCCCGCCGAACGGTGCGGCCTCTGACGCCAGCGCGCCCTCGTTGATGCCGACGATGCCGGTTTCCAGCGCCTGGGCCACGCGCCAGATCCGGCGCACATCGTTCGAATAGAAATAGGCGGCCAGCCCGAACGGCGTATCGTTGGCATCGCGGACTACCTCGTCCTCATGCGTGAAACGGAATACCGGCGCCACCGGACCGAAGGTTTCCTCGTGGGCCAGCGCCATGGCTGGCGTGGCATTGACCAGTACCGTCGGCGCGTAGTAATGCGGACCGTCACTGGCGCGCACGCGCGCGCCGCCCACCACCACGCGCGCACCCTTGTCGACGGCGTCCTGCACATGGCGGTCGATCTTGTCCACGGCGCGCGCATTGATCATCGGGCCAATCTGCGCGGCGGCTTCGGTGGCGGGGCCAACATGGAGCGCGCCCACGCGCGCTGCCAGCTTGTCGACGAAGGCGTCGTGCACGGCGGCCTGCACATAGACCCGGTTCGGGCATACACAGGTCTGGCCGCCATTGCGGAACTTGGAAGCCATCAGGCCGTCGACCGCGGCATCGAGATCGGCATCGTCGAACACGATGAACGGTGCGTTGCCGCCGAGTTCCAGCGACAGCTTCTTCAGCGTGCCGGCCGACTCGCGCGCCAGATGCTTGCCCACCGGCGTGGAGCCGGTGAACGTGATCTTGCGCACGCGGCTGTCGGCCAGCCATGCGTCGACCACGGCCGGCGTGTTGGTGCGCGATGCGGTGACGATATTGAGTACGCCTTGCGGCAGGCCGGCCTGTTCGGCCAGGTAGACCAGTGCCAGCGCGGTCAGCGGCGTGTCTTCGGCGGGTTTGGCCACCACGGTGCAACCTGCCGCCAGTGCCGGCGCGATCTTGCGCGCGATCATCGCCAGCGGGAAGTTCCACGGCGTAATGGCCGCCACCACGCCCACCGGCTCCTTGATCACCAGCATCTTGCGGCCCGGCACGGCCTCGGCAACCACGTCGCCGCAGATGCGCGTGGCTTCCTCGGCAAACCATTCCACATACGATGCGCCGTAGCGTACCTCGCCCAGGCTTTCATGCATCGGCTTGCCCTGCTCGGCGGAGATGATGCGCGCCAGGTCCTGCTCGTTGGCAAGGATCAGCGCGTTCCAGCGCTTGATGATCTGCGCGCGCTCGCGGGCGGTGCGGTGGCTCCAGGCGGGAAACGCCGCGGCGGCGGCATCGGCGGCCTGCCGGGCGTCGGCGGCATCGCTGTCGGCAACCTTGGCGATCACCTCGCCGGTGGCGGGGTCGGTGACACCCAGGCGTTGCCGGGCATCACACCATTGCTGGTCGATAAAGTTCTGCGAGCGGAGCAGGGCGGGGTTGGTCAGCGTTGTCAGCATGGGGGATATTGAAGGTATGTGGGTGGCAGTTTGGACGGCTGGCCCTCTCCCCCGCCCCTCTCCCGCCGTGCGGGAGAGGGGAGAACACCGGGGGTGCATCAAATGGTGTCAGCTCACGATCCCCACATGCCAGGGCACGAATTCATGATCGCCGAGCCCGAGCAGTTCGCTCTTGGTGGGCTCGCCCGATGCCGCGCGCAGGATATGTTCGAAGATCCGCTCGCCCATCTGTGCCACGCTGAGCTCGCCGTCGAGGACCAGGCCGCAGTTGATGTCCATGTCTTCCTCGAGCCGCCGGAACATTGGCGAATTCGACGCGAGCTTGATCGTGGGCGCGGGCTTGGATCCGAACATCGAGCCGCGGCCCGTGGTGAAGCAGATCAGGTTGGCGCCGCTGGCGATCTGGCCGGTGGCTGCCACGGGATCGTAGCCGGGCGAATCCATGAAGACGAAGCCAGCCTTGTCGATCGGCTCGGCGTATTCGTACACGGCCTGCAGCGGTGTGGTGCCGCCCTTCATGGCCGAACCGAGCGACTTCTCGAAGATATTGGCCAGGCCACCCTGCTGGTTGCCGTGGCCGACCACGCCGTTGAACTGCGCGTTTTGTCCCGCGGTATAGCGCTCCCACCAGGCTAGCCGGTCCAGCAGCTTCTGGCCGACCTCGGGGGTAACGGCGCGGCGCGTGAGCATATATTCCACGCCGTGGATCTCGGGCGTCTCGGACAGGATGGCCGTGCCGCCGTGGCGCACCAGGATATCCATCGCGGCACCCAGCGCCGGGTTGGCGGTGATGCCGGAGAAGCCGTCGGAGCCACCGCATTCGAGACCGATCTTGATATGGCTCGCGCTGACCGGTTGCCGCGTATAGGCGTTGGCGGCCGGCAGCATGGCTTCGATGGCGCGGATGCCTGCCTCGATGGTGGCACGGGTGCCGCCGGTGTCCTGCATCACCATCGTGTGCAGGTTTTCACCGGGGATCAACCCTTGCGATTCGACCAGCGATGCCACCTGGTTGCGCTCGCAACCCAGGCCGACGATCAGTACCCCAGCCAGGTTCGGATGCCGTGCATAGCCGGCGATGGTCCGGCGCAGCATATCGAAATGCTCGCTTGGCGACGACATGCCGCAACCGCTGCTCTGCGCGAATGCGGCCACGCCATCGACATTGGGATAGGCCGCGAGCCGTTCCTTGGTGAAATGCGCGGCGATATGCTTGATCACCGTGGCCGAGCAGTTCACCGACGACAGGATGCCGATAAAGTTGCGCGTGCCAACCCGGCCATCGGGCCGTACATAACCCATGAAGGTGGCGCGCTCGGATTCGGGCACGTAGTCCACGGGGCGCACGTCGCGGCAGAACTCCGGATCGCGATAGAAATCGACCAGCCGGAGGTTGTGGCTATGCACGTGTTCGCCGGCAGCGATATCGCGTTCGGCCACGCCGATCACGGTATCGTACTTGCGGACCTGTTCGCCGCGTGCAATCGCACGCGCGGCAATCTTGTGCCCGGCCGGCACCTGGGCGCGCACGCGCACACCCAGCGCTTCCAGATGCTGGCCCAGCGTCAGGTCGCCGCGGGCGATCAGGACGTTGTCGTTGGCATGCAGGCGAATGACGGGATTGGAAGTCACGATGGCAAATGCGTTGTCGGGTTAGCTCTGCTGCAGCATTTCCTTGAGCTTCAGGCGCCGGATCAGCTGGGTTTCCTGCTCGTAGACCGATGCTACGTACTTCTTGTAGTCGGGGCCGTCCAGATACATGATCGGCGCGTCGAGGCGCGCGGCCACGTTCTTGAACTCGGTGCTGGCCACGGCGGCGCGGAACGCCTCGCGCAGCTTCATCTCGATGGCCGGCGGCAGGCCCTTGGGCGCGCCGATGCCATTCGGGGCTTCCACCACGACGTTGTAGCCAAGTTCCTTGAGCGTGGGCGTGTCCTTGAAGCGCGGCGTGCGCTGCTCGCCCCAGGTAGCCAGCAGGCGCAGCTTGCCCGCTTCCACATGCGGTGCCCACGAGCTGGAATCGGCCAGCAGGTCGACCTGGTTGGCCAGTACGTCCTGCAGTGCCTGGGAGCCGCCCTTGTACGCGACGGCATTGAACTTGATGCCCGCGGCCAGCGCGAACTGCTCCATGCCGACGTGCGTGGCACCGCCGATGCCGGCATGTGCATAGGTAATGCGGCCCGGATTTGCCTTGGCTTCGGCAACCACGTCGGCCAGCGTCTTGAAGCGCGAACCAGCCGGTACGGCGATGCCGAAGGTCTGGCCCGACGTGCGCGCCAGGTAGGTCAGTTCGCTGCGCGGATCCAGCTGCAGCATGCCGAGCTGCGAGAAGCGCGTGACCGAGATCGGGATCTGGCCGATCGTGTAGCCGTCCGGATTGGCGCGGGCCAGGGCCTTGGTGCCGATCATGCCCGAGGCACCGGCGCGGTTTTCCACCACGATCGATTGCTTGAGGATGCCCGACGCCACCTGGCAGAGCGCACGCATCGACTGGTCCGCGGTACCGCCAACCGGCCATGGGCAGATAAACGTGATGGGACGGTCAGGATACTCGCCGGCAGCGCGTGCAATGCGTGGCGCCAGCAGGCTGGCCGTGCCAGTCGCGGCAGCAGCAGCGGCCGCGACGCTGCCCAACAGCAGGCGGCGACGCGTGAGGCTCACGGGATGGCTGGCGGGAAAGCCTTGAGTCATGGGGATTGTCTCCATCATCGGTTGTTGTATGTCGCGGGTGGTGCTATGCCAACCGCCGTGACCCGATTGTGGGCGTGATGAACATAACCATCCAATATAAAATTGGCATTGCTTCATAACCTGAAGGTTAGATAGACTGCCGCCATGGCACATATCGACCGCGCGTTCCGTTCCAATATCAAGCTGCGCCACCTGCAATTGCTGGTGGCGCTCGACGAGTTCCGCCACCTGGGGCGCACCGCGGAATTCCTGGCCGTAAGCCAGCCGGCCGTGTCGAAGGTGCTGGCCGAGGTGGAAAAGATGCTCGGCATGACGCTCTTCACGCGCTCCACGCGTGGCACGGAGCCCACGCCGGCAGGCGAATCGCTGGTGCGTTTCGCGCGCTCGGTGCTGGCGCAGTACGACGTGACGCGTGACGAGATCGAGGCCGTGGCCAGTGGCGCGGCGGGGCGAGTGCGCGTGGGCGCGATGGGCGCCACGCTGCCGGTGCTGCTGGCGCGTGCGGTAACGCAGCTCAAGGACCGGTCGCCGCGCGCCACCGTCCTGATCGAGGAGGGCGACCTTACCCACCTGTTGCCGCGCCTGCGGCTGTCCGAGCTCGACGTGATCGTCGGGCGGCTCGAGCCGTCTTACGCGGCGCCCGACCTGGTTACCGAAGCGCTCTATGAGGAACCAATGGTGGCCATCGTCGCCGCAGGCCATCCATTGGCGCGCAAGGCGCGGCCCGACTGGTCGGACCTGGCCCAGGGCCCGCTGGTGATGCCGCCGCCGTGGGCCTCGCTGCGGGTCAAGATCGAACAGGCGTTCTTCCTCCATGGGCAGCAGCCACCGGCCGATGTCATGGAGTCGTCGTCCTACCTGGCGGTCACTACCTTCGTGGCGCAGCGGCAGGCGGTGGGCTTCGTGGCCCGCTCAGTGGGACAGCAGTTGCAGACGGAAGGGCGTTTCCATGTGCTGGCGATGCCGGTCGAACTGGATTTGCCACCCATCGGCCTGATTACGCTGCGCGACCGCAGGCTGCCCCCGAGCGTGACGGAACTGGCCGCCTGCCTGCATGACGTGGCACGCGAGATCGTGCGCGCACGCGCACGGCCGGCAAGGAAACCGAAACCCACGGAATAGGCGGCTGCCAGCCGCGACATGTATCGGCGGGTGGCGCCGTCTATCTGTCGATCCGCGCAATCCCGGTGTTGCCGCGCGCCAACCGGGTGGTAATCTCGCTGCACCTCCGCTTCCCATTTATCAACGTGCGTCACGTCGACCCCGAACTCTGGCGAACCGCCGCGGACCAGCACGCCTATGACGAAGCGCGCCGGCGGGTGCGCGCGCTGCGTTTCTTCTACATGCACGCGATGGTGTATGTGGGCGTCAATGCGCTGCTGATCGTCATCAACCTGATGACGTCGCCGCACCGGCCGTGGTCCGGTGCACCGCTGATGGGGTGGGGCATCGGCCTGGCCGTGCACGGCATCATGACGTGGAGCCGGGTGGGCCTGCTTGGGCGAAGCTGGGAAGAGCGCAAGATCGCCGAGTACATGGCGCGCGACCAGGTGCGAACGCTGTCCACGGAGAAGCAGCTCGTGGAAGCGCAGATGCGGCTGCTGCAGGCCCAGATCGAACCGCATTTCCTGTTCAACACCCTGGCCAATGTGGTCAGCCTGATCGAGCCCGCGCCGCAGAAGGCCACGCTGATGCTCGAACATTTCATTGCCTATCTGCGCGCTTCGCTGGCGGCCAGCCGGTCCACGCAGGGCACCGTGGCGCAGGAAGCGCGGCTGTTGCGCGATTACCTGGCGCTACTCAAGATCCGCATGGGCGACCGGCTCCAATATACGGTCGACGTCGATGCTTCGCTCGAGGCCGTGCCGCTGGCACCAATGCTGCTGCAGCCGGTGGTGGAAAATGCGATCAAGCACGGGCTGGAGCCCAAGGTGGAAGGCGGGCGACTGCTGGTCAGCGTGGAACGACGTGGCCCGCGCATGCTGGCAACGATCGAGGACGATGGCATGGGCTTCAAACCAGGCGGCGGTTCGGGCGTGGGTCTCGCAAACCTGCGCGAACGGCTGGCCGTGCTTTACGACGGCGATGCACACGTGCGGATCGAGGATCGCGCTCCGGGCACCGCCGTGCTGATCGAAATCCCGCTGCCACGCCAGTACCGAACCGGAGATGCCGCATGACCCCGACCGCGTTGATCGCCGACGACGAAGAGCACCTGCGCGCGTACCTGCGCGCCAAGCTCGCACGGCTGTGGCCTGAACTGCAGATCGTGGCCGAGGCCGCCAATGGCCTGGAGGCGGCCGAGTTGATTGCGCGGCTGGCGCCCAGCGTGGCCTTCCTCGATATCAGGATGCCGGGGTTGTCGGGTCTTGAGGTGGCACAGGGTATCGAGACCGATACGCGCCTGGTGTTCGTGACCGCCTACGACGAGTTCGCGCTCGACGCTTTCGAGCGCGCGGCGGTCGACTATCTGGTCAAGCCGGTGACCGATGAACGGTTGGGCCGGACCATCGAGCGGCTGCGCAAGGCGTTCCAGGAAGCCGCGCCGCAGCCGGAACTGGCACAACTGCTGCAACAGCTCACGCGTGGCCAGTCGCGCGCGGAAGGTGCCGGGCCGTTGCGCTGGGTGCGCGCGAGCCGTGGCAATACCACCAGTCACGTGCCGATCCAGGATGTGCTGTATTTCCAGAGCGACGACAAATACGTGGTGGTGCATACGCGCGAGGGCGAGCACCTGATCCGCACGCCGTTGCAGGAGCTGATCGATGGCCTCGATCCCGAGGTTTTCTGGCAGGTGCACCGCTCGACCATCGTCAACATGGAGTACGTGGCAGGAACACGGCGCGACGACGCCGGCCGGCTGTTCGTGCGGATGCGCGACAGCGATGCCGAGCTGCCGGTATCGCGCGCCTATGTGCACCGGTTCCGGCAGATGTAGCGGAACCGGCCTGGTGCTCAGTGGTCTCGCTACGCTCAGTGCCGGCGCATGAATTCCTCGATCTTGCGGCTTTCCCAGTCGCGGCCCCAGCGTGACAGCCGTGTCCAGACCAGGATGCCGTGCACGCCCAGGCCCAGGCCCCAGGCCAGCGTGGTGGTCAGCGGCCATGGCCAGCCGGTGCTGGCGTAGTGCGACCATGACGGCGAAGGAAAGTAGAAGAACCGGATCCAGAGCCAGCTGTTGACCACCGCGTAGACCAGCAGGTGGATATACCAGCCGCGCAATGCGCGCACCATGCGGCGGGCACGCCAGTAGGCCCAGGCGTTGTCATCGGCTTGCGGTGAAGGAGGATGCATCGATTCGTGGCGCATGGCTCGGTCCTTGTTCAGAGGTTCGTTGCGATGCGTAAGGTATAAGCCACGATCGATGCACTTGCCAGCCACAGGGGCCGAATCGACAGGAAGACGTCGCCAGCGACGGAAAGATGGCGCGAATGGCGGGGCCCGCGCGGAAGCGGATCACTGTTCGCGCGAGACCTCCACCAGACAACTCATCGCGTTCGGCCCCTGCGTCAGGTCCGAGGTGCCGATATCGAGCGTCAGGGTATTGGCCGCGCCGGCCCGGTCGACCCCATCGGCATCGGGGTCGTACCATGCCCCGGTGGCCATCACGGCCACGCCCCTGGTCACGCCATCGCTGATGGCCAGCCCTGCTGCCAGCGCGCCACGCGCGTTGTGCACGCGTACACGCATGCCCGGGTGCAAGCCGCGTGCGGCCGCATCGTCGGGATGCAATGTGATCCGTTCCGCGCCGGCCACCTTGCCCGACTGCGCCAGCGGCGCGGGATCGAGCTGGCTGTGCAGGCGATCCGCAGGTTGCACCGAGACCAGATGCAGCGGGTGGCGCCGTGCTTCGGATGCGCCCAGCCATTCAATCGGCGGCTGCCAGTTCGGATGCGTGCCGCAGTCTTCAGACAGTGCGCCAAGCGTGGGGCTCGACAGTTCGATGCGTCCGCTTGGCGTGCGTAGCGGGTGCGCGGCCGGGTCGCGCCGGAAATCGTCGAACAGCACGAAATCTTCCGTGGGCGCCGGTAGCGCTACGAAACCGGTACGCCAGAACTGGTCGAACGATGGCAGCTCGATACCGGCGCGCGCCTGCGCTTCGCGGCAGCGGGCGTAGATCGAGGTGATCCAGTCGCGTTCGTCGCGATTCTCGGTAAAGGTATCGCGATAGCCGAGCCGCTCCGACAACTCGGCAAAGATATCGAGATCGCTGCGCGCCTGATGCAGCGGCGCAATGGCCTGGTGCATCGCCAGCACGTAGCGGTCACGCGACGAGCCACCAATGTCATTGCGTTCGAGCGCCGTGGTGACCGGCAGAACGATGTCCGCATGACGCGCGGTCGCGGTCCAGCAGATGTCCTGCACGATTACCGTCTGGGGACGTGACCACGCCTCGCGCAGCCGCGTCAGTTGCTGGTGATGATGAAACGGATTGCCGCCGGCCCAGTGCACCAGCTTCACGTCGGGATAGTGGCGCGTCTCACCGCGAAACCGATAGGCCGTGCCCGGATTCAGCAGCATGTCGGACAGGCGTGCGCAGGGAATATCGAGGCTGGCCGGGTTGCGGCCCACCGGCATCTCGGGCCCCGGCGTGGCCACGCGCGGATTGCCCACACCATTCATCGAACCATGGCCGAAGCCGAACCCGCCACCGGGCAAGCCGATCTGGCCGAGCAAGGCGGCCAGCGCGATCGCCATCCAGTAGGGCTGTTCGCCGCGATGCTGGCGTTGCACGGCAAAGCTGCAGGTGATGTAGCTGCGTTTGCCCGTGAGCTGGATCGCCAGGTGTTCGATCCGCTCGGCGGGAATGCCGGTGATGGCGGCGGCCCATGCCGGTGTCTTGGGCGTGCCGTCGCCATGGCCCAGCAGATAGGCTTCGAGCTCCGCCCAGCCGCTGCAATGCGTGTCGAGGAACGCTACGTCATGAACGTCGGCGCGGCGCAGCGCATAGGCCAGCGCCAGCATCAGCGCCACGTCGGTGCCGGGTCGGATCGGGATCCATTCGGCACCAAGGAAATCGGGGCAGTCGTCGCGCGTGGGGCTTACGTTGATCACGGTGGTGCCGCTGGCCGCGAGCTTGCGTAGCCAGCCTTCCTGGGTATGCTCGGCCGCGCCGCCCGACGAGACCTGGCCATTCTTGAGCGCAAGGCCACCGAACGCCAGGAAGACCTCCGTATGGGCAATCAGGCTTGGCCACGCGGTGACCCGGCCGGTCAGCGGCCGGTCTGTGCCAATCACGTGAGGCAGCAGGAACTGCGCCGTGCCCCAGCTGTAGTTGCCAACCTGGTCGACACAACCGCCGCCCGTGAAATGGAAGCGACGGATCAGCGAACGTGCATGATGCAGGCGGCCGGCCGACGACCAGCCATAGGATCCACCGAAGACACCCGAGGGCCCGTGTGCATCGCGCACGCGCGCGATTTCGCCGGCCACGAAATCGAGTGCCACATCCCACGAGACTTCAACGAAGTCATCGCGCCCGCGCTCGCGGCCGTCGGCGGCTTCGCGCCGTTCCAGCCAGCCGCGCCGCACCATGGGCGTGCGGATGCGCGTGGGCGAGTAGACCATCGGCACCACAGAGTCGAGCAGCGGCGACGGGTTGGGGTCCGCCGCGAATGGCTCGCAGCGGATCAGCCGGCCATCGTCGACGACAGCCGTGAAGGCGCCCCAATGCGCCAGTTGCGGATAGCGGCGAACGGTCACGATCTCAGTCGCCCTGGATGCCGGCCTTGCGGATCAGTTCGCCCCACTTGGCGCGTTCGCTATTGAGCAGCCTAGCGAATTGCTGCGGCGTATCGGAGGTCGCATCCATGCCCGACACGGCCAGGCGCTGGCGGATATCGGGATCGGCCATGACCTTCACGAGCGCCTTGTTCAACTGTGCGATCACGTCGGCCGGCGTGCCGGCCGGGGCGACCATGCCATACCAGTTGGTGACCTCGTAACCGGGCACGCCCGCTTCGGCCACGGTCGGCACGCCGGGGAACTGCGGTGAACGCGTGGCGGTGGTCACCGCCAGCACGCGCAGCTTGCCCGAAGCAATCAGCGGCTTGGCCGATGGATCGGAGAACGTGATCGGCACGATGCCGGCCATGACATCGGTCAGTGCCGGCGTCGTGCCCTTGTAGGGCACATGCTGCATCTGCAGGCCGGCCAGCATCTTGAACTGCTCGGCGGCGATCTGCCCGATCGTGCCATTGCCGCCCGATGCGTACGAGAACTTGCCATTGGCGCTACGCACCGCGGCCAGCAGGCCGTGTACATCCTTGTATGGCGTATCGGCGCCGGTGACCAGTACATTGGGCATTGTCACCAGCACGCTGATCGGCGCGAAATCTTTCTGCGGATCGTAGTTCAGCTTGCGCAGATTGGGCCAGATCGTGAACGAACCCGGCGTGGCCACGTAGAGCGTGTAGCCGTCGGGCGCGGACTTCGCCACGATATCGGTGGCAATCAGCCCGCCCGCGCCAGGACGGTTGTCGATGATGACATTGGCCTTCAACTGCTCGGACAATGCCGGTGCAATCGCGCGTGCCAGCGCATCGGCACCACCACCGGGCGGGAATCCAACCACCACGCGGATCGGCTTGGCCGGATCGGGCCAGGCGGCGTGGGCGGCAAACGAGGTCAGGGCAAGGCAGGGAATCAGCAGAAGCAGGGCGCGGCGGGCAAACATGGCGAGACTCCGGGTAGTACGTGTAACGATGTCTTGCTCCCCACTCCCGCACGGCGGGAGAGGGGCCGGGGGAGAGGGCGGGCAGTGGTCATGCCGAAACCAAACGATCAGATGGAAACCGTGTCCCATTCCCACGCCACGAATGCCAGGCGTTCGCCGGTATGGACTACAGGGTCACTGCGCAAACCGATCAGCACGCCATCACGCGAGAACGGCTTCACGGCGGTAAGCGATGCATCGAGCTTCATGGTGTCGCCAATCGATGCCCCCTCACGCACGAGATCGCCGGCGCGTGTGGCCGGGATAAACAGCCCGCCTTCGTCGGCCGTGATCCAGCCGCGCCGCTTGACGCGCCGCAGGCTGGTCGCGGCGGGTTTGGCCGGGGCGCCATCGAGGATGCCCATCTGCACGGCCAGCGTATGAAAGCCGGTCTCGGCCACGGCGATGTTGTCGGGTTCGAAACGGCTGCCGCTGCCCAGTTCGAGCATGAAGGCACAGACGCCGGCCGCGAGGCACTGGTAATCGAGTGCGCCCGAGATATTGCCGGGCAGTTCGCCCTTGCCGCCGACGTCCTGCTGGCAGGCCACGTGGGGATGAAACGGCGCCATCGCGGCCAGCACGTCGGCTTCGGTGACGCGGCTGTCCGGATGCACCTTGTAGACCGTATAGGGCCGGGCATCGAACAGCGGATTCATCGTATGCAGGTTGATCAGCACGTCTGCCACGCCACGCACTTCGCTGATCAGGGCATGGGCCAGCCGTTCCGACACCAGGCCACCGGCATTGCCCGGGTAGGTCTGGTCGAGATCGAGTTCGTCATACGGATTGCGTTTGCGACGCGCGTCGAGCGCCTGCGGATTGCCGGTGGGCGTGACCACCACATTGCCGCGCATGGTGGCCGGATCGAGGCCGCGTGCGAAGCGCAGCGCCGCCACCATGCCATTGATCTCGTCGCCGTGTACCTGTCCGTGCAGCCATAGCGTGCGGCCCGGATGCGCGCCACGTACGGCCACGTACGGCAGCGTGACACTCATGCCCGAGGCCATCGAGCCAACGGGCAACTGGCCGCTGGTGCGGGCCGGGCCGGATTGCTGGCGTAGCCAGTCACCGATGATGGGCATGGGATGAGTCCTCTTCAGTCGATTGCAGCGATGGGGTCGATGGATGCGCGATGGCGGCGAACGCCTGGTCCAGGTCGGCCAGCAGGTCCGGCACGGCTTCCAGGCCGATATGAAGGCGGATCACGGTTCCGTGCGACGACCAGTCGCTGACGCTGCGCGCGCGGCGCATGTCGGCCAGCACGGCCAGGCTTTCAAAGCCACCCCATGAAGCGCCGATGCCGAACAGTTTCAGGCTGTCGACGAAACGTTCGGGCGCCACGGCGGCCGGCGAGCGCAGCGTGAACGACAGCAGGCCGTTGGTGCCATGGCAGTCTCGCTGCCACAGCGCATGATTGGGATCGTGCGGCAGCGCGGGGCAGAACACCTCGGCCACTTCCGGTCGTTCGAGCAGCCATTGCGCCACGGCCAGCGCGCCCGCCTGGTGCTGCGCCAGCCGCGCGCCCAGCGAACGGATACCACGCTGCACCAGATACGCATCGTCGGGACTCACGGTCATGCCGAACGCGTCAGACATGGTCGCCAGTTCCTGCCACGCGGCCTCGGTGGTGCAGACCGTGCCCATCATTACGTCGGAATGGCCACCGAGGTACTTGGTGGCGGCCATCAGCGAGATATCGGCGCCGAGTTCCAGCGGGCGATACAGCAGCCCCGATCCCCATGTGTTGTCGGCCGCCACCAGCGCGCCGTGGGCGTGCGCGCGTGCCGCCAGTGCCGGCAGGTCGCACATCTCATAGACCAGCGAGCCCGGTGCCTCCACATAGACCAGACGCGTCTCGGGGCGCAGCTTCGCATCGAGATCGGAACCATCGGCCGCATAGAAATCGGTGGCGATACCGTGCTGGCGCAAGAAGCCGTTGGCCAGGTTGCGCACCGGTTCATAGACGCAATCGGGCAGCAGTACATGCTGGCCAGGGCGCACATAGGCCAGTATCGTCATGGCCGCGGCAGCCAGTCCTGATGGGAACAGCCGCGTGCGATAGCCACCTTCGAGCATCGTCACCATGTCTTCGAGCGCGAAGTTGGTGGGATTGCCGCGCGCGCCGTATGTGAACAAGCGCTCGGTATCGCGGCGCGCGCGCATCTCGCGTTGCTGCGCAACGGATTCGAACAGCACGGTGCTGGCGCGCACCACGGGCGGGTTGACCGGCTGGCCGCCGGGCACGCCCGATGTGCGTCCGGCATGGGCAAGGCGGGTAGGGAGCGCTTTCGTCATGGCTGGCCTGTGGAGTGGCTCATTGTCTTTGGAGATGTCGCAAGGAACGTGCCGGTCAGTCGACATGCGCGCCCGAGAGCTTGACGATCTGCGACCAGCGCGAGATGTCCTGCTTCAGTTGCGTGGCGAATGCCTCGGGACTGTTGGCAACCACATCGCTGCCGCCCTCGTTGATGGTCTTCACCACCTCGGGCATCTGCAGCACCTGCACGATCGCGCGGTTCAGCAACGCCACGCGCTCGGGCGACGTACCGGCCGGTACGAAGAAGCCGTACCAGTCCTCGAAGCGTGCATTGCGATAGCCCAGTTCTTCAAGCGTCGGGACCTTGGTGAATACCCCGAGCCGGCGTGGGCTGGTGACGGCCAGGGCCCGCATGCGGCCGGTCTGGATAAAGCCGGCCACCGACGAAGTCGACGTGATCAGCACATCGACCTGCCCACCGAGCAGGTCATTGATGGCCGGGCCCGCGCCCTTGTATGGAACATGCTGCAGCGAAACCTTGCTGTCCTTGTCGAGCACCACGCCCACCAGGTGCGAGAGCGTGCCATTGCCAGGCGTGGCGAATGTGATCTTCTGCGGCTCCGCCTTGGCCTGCGTGGCCAGTTCCTCGAACGTCTTCCACGGCGCATTGGCCGATACCACGATGGCCAGCGGCGCCGCGTTGATCTGCGTGACCGGAATGAACTGCTTGACCGGATCGAAGCCCGGTGAGCGATACAGCGTCGGGTTGACCGCCATGATTGACACCTGCGAGGTCAGCACCGTATAGCCGTCGGCCTTTGCTTCCGCCACGTAGCGCGTGCCGATATTGCCGCCAGCGCCGCCGCGGTTGTCGGTCACCGCGCTCTGGCCCAGTACCTGCGAAAGCCGCGTCGCCACCACGCGCGTCACCGCATCGTTGCCGCCGCCAGCCGGGAATGGCGACACGATGCGCAGCGGTTGCGACGGGAAGCCGTTGACAGGTGGCAGCGGCTGCTGCGCCGTTGCGGCACCGGAGATGGCAATGCTGAATGCTGTGACCAGGAACTGCGAAATGCGTGATGACATCGGACGTGACATGGGGCGACCTCGTTCTTTCTTGGCAGGTTGTTTTGGGGGCTTGCTGGCTCGTAAAAATCAGTCGATGGCAGGGAAGTGGAAGGTCGCCAGCTCTTGCGCATCGAGCTGGGCAATCAGTCCGGTTTCCCACGCCAGGTATTGCCGTGCTGCCGCCTTGTTGCCGTCGTGGCGGTCGTGCACGAAGAACAGGTAGTCGATGCAGCGCGCATCGGGCAGTGTTTCGGCGCCGTGCGCAATCGCATGACCGGCATCGCGCCAGGCCGGGAATCCGCCTTGCAGTCGACGCACGTCCCGATAGCCGAGGGTGTGCAGGTCGGCTACCGCCACTTCGGCCGGATCATCGCCATCGGCATCGCCAATCAGCACCAGCGTGGTGTCGTGCGGTACGCCGCGCAGGTCCTGCGCCAGCCGGGCGCGTGTGGCCCAGCGGCTGCCCGCGATATGGCCGGCGCGATAGTTCATGCTGCTGCGCAGGTCGAGCGCAAGCATCGATTGCGCCGCGGTACCCGCCGCGAGTTGCTCGACATTGATGGCCGAGAGCGCGGTGACTTCGTGCGACGGTCCCTGGGCGGCGCGGATGCCGGCATCGAGACCGGCCTGCAGGCCGCCGTCGAGCACCACGGCATCGTGGCCCATCTGGCGCAGCCAGCTGGCTACCACGGTGGCGCGTACGCCTTCGGCATCGAACAGCACCAGCCGCGCGCGACGCACACCCACGTATTGGTCGGTGGCCTGCATCAGTTGGCCGCCCGGCGTGTGCTGGGCGCCGGGCAAGGTTTGCGCGGCGTATTCCTCGGCGGTACGCACATCGCACAGGAACGTCGTGCGCGAGGCATCGGCCAGCCATGCGCTGGCTTGCGATGTGGCAATGTGCGGCACGGCAAAGCGTGCGGTCAGTGCTTGCGCGGCATCGCGTGCGGTGTCGAGTCCGCGCGGCGATGCGTTGTCCGGATAGCGCGCGGTGCCGCCATGTTCGAGCTTGAAGTCGTTCAGGTACCAGCCCTGCGTGCCGTTCTCGAGCGCGTAGACCGGATTGGCGATGCCGAAATTGATCAGCGATTGCGCGCCGATAATGCTGCGCGTGCGGCCGGCGCAGTTGATCACGATCGGCGTGGTGCTGTCGGGCACCAGGTCACGCACGCGGTAGGCCAGTTCGCCGTTGGGGCAGCAGATCGCGCCCGGGATATTCATCTTGCGGAATTCGCTGCTCGGGCGGCCGTCCAGCACCACGGGCGCATTCGGGCCCGCCTGCATCGCTGCAAGCTCCTGTGCCGATACGCGCGGCGTGTGGTAATGGTGCTCGGCCAGTTCGCCGAAGGTCTTCGACGGCAGGTTCACGCCGGCGAACAGCGTGTAGCCGGCGCTTTTCCAGGCTGGCATGCCACCGTCGAGCACGAACAGGCTGGTATAGCCGAGGCGCGACAGCGCGCCTGCCGCGGCCTGCGCCACGCCGTCGCCATCATCTGCCAGCACGATGCGCGCATCGGTGCGCGGCGCCAGGCGGCCCACGTCGAGTTCGAGCCGGCTGTAGGGCAGCGGCACGGCATAGAACGGATGGCCTTCGCCATACTGGCCGTGCTCGCGTACATCGAACAACGCGATCTCGTCGGCATCGTGCAGCCAGCCCTTCAGGGTGACGGCGTCGACAGCGGTGTAGGAAGCTTGGCTCATGAAATTTGGGCAAAAAGGGGGCCGCCCTCTCACGCGGAGAGGAAAAAAGCGGCGTGTTGTTTCTCAGGAGTCGGGCGGCGCGGTGGTCTTTACCGGTGCGCAGCCGCCCAGTCAGGCTGGCTTCAGCGGCGGGTCTGTACGCCCACGTTCATGATCTGGCAGCGTCCGGTCTCGAGGTCGAACGTCAGGCGGTCGGTCAGCGTTTCCAGCGAGCGACCGTACATATGCAGGTGGCGGATGATCGCCTCACCGCGGATTTCGACGGAATGGATGTCGTCAGGCAGCAGTGCGATACCGTTGCGCGGGCCCACTTCCACGGTGCGCTCATGTTCGAGCGTGCCCACGCCGGGCTGGCTGCCATCGTCGGTGCGCGTGTAGACGTCATTGAATTCCACGCCGCTGACGCCGGCCACGCAGGCCCAGGTGGTGTGGTTATGCGGCGGAATGCGCTTGCCGGGCCGCATCACGTTCAGATACAGCGCATAGGTCTGGTCCGGATCCTCGGCGATCAGGTAGCGCGCCTGGCGCTCGCCGGGTTCGGGCGGCGGAAAGTCGGCTTCACCCCACAGTTCGGTATGTGCGGCCAGGTCTTCCACGTGGGTCAGGACATTGGCCAGGCTGGTGCGCGTGACGCCACCCTTGCCTACGATGGTCCTAATGGATTCGATGGTGTCTCCGACGGCGGCGTTGCGCTGTTGTGCGATGGACATGGTGCTGGCAATCCTTGCAATCTCTGTTTTTGGGGGGTAGAACGGTGTTTCGTGTTTCACTGTAATGAACACCTGCCCTGAAAACTACTTAATGCACAACGAAAATCCATTAGCAGGTCTAATGAATGCGTAATCTCGACCTGGACCTGCTTCGGACGCTGGTGGCCATTGCCGACCACGAGACGTTTGGCGCTGCCGCGGAAGCCGTGCAGCGCACCCAGTCGGCGGTAACCCAGCAGATGCAGCGGCTGGAAGAGCAACTGGGGCTGACGCTGTTCGAGCGTCAGGGCCGCAGCAAGCTGCTGACGCGCCATGGCAAGAAGCTGCTCGAATACGCGCGGCAACTGCTGACGATCAACGACGAGGCGCTGCGCATGTTGCGCGAAGGCGACCTGACCGGCTCGCTGCGGATTGGTGCGCCGCACGATGTGGCCGACACGATCCTGCCGGTGCTGCTCTCGCATATCGCCCGCTCGTCGCCGGCACTGCGGCTCGAAATCCATGTCGGCAGAAGCCCGTTCCTGATGGAGTCGTTGCGTCGCGGGGAAATCGACCTGACCGTGTCCACGCGCGAGGACCCCTCGCTCGAAGGCATCGTACTGCGTACCACGCCCACCATCTGGGTCTGCTCGGCGGACTTTGTCTATGAGCGCGGCACGCCCGTACCGCTGATCCTGGCCGACGAGCCGAGCCTGTTCCGCAAACTGTCGCTGGAGGCGCTGACCCAGGCTGGCGTCCCCTGGCGCATCGCCTATCTGGCGCCAAGCCTGATCGGCATCAAGGCGGCATTGCGCGGTGGGCTTGGCATTACGGCGCGCAGCATCGACCTGCTGGCGGCCGACATGCGCATCTTGGGCGAGAACGACGGCCTGCCGCGGTTGCCCGATGTCACCTACTACCTCTGGGCACGCCCCAATGCGGTCAATCCTGTCGCGCGTCATGTGTTCTCGATGCTCAAAACGGCCCTGCAGCGCGGCCTGGTCAGCGCTTGAGGAAAGGCAGCATCGTAGGACGGGCCGCGCGCGCGGCAAACTAACAAGAACGCGTATCGATATTTCGATGTTCGACAATAACTTTCATTTTGCTTTCAGTGGATGCGAGGCGAGGCGTGAGTATCCAACTGGACAATATGTTCCGCGGCATGGATGAAATTCACTATTGCGTGAATCGAATATTGCGATGCATCAAAACTCCACTATCTTTCACCCACTGTCATTCAGATTCTGACCAGGAGGTGATGAAATGAACAGCACGACCCTCGACACCGGATTCCAGTCATTCCGTACCCAGGCTGACGAAGCCGCAGCCGTCACCGCAATCCATCATCAGGACATCGTTGCCGCCTTTACGGCGCGACCCGCTTCCCAACCGGTCGCCGTGCTGCACATGCTCTACCCACGCACCGATGCCCGTACCCACCGCAGCCTGGACCATCTGGTTGGCGCCTTGCAGAACCATGGCCTGCATGAAGTGGCGGCATTGGTAGCGCGTGAAGCGCACTACCTGGTATTCCAGGACGTGGCGCAGGCATGGCGCACCTTGCATGAGATCCGCCACGACTCCCTGGCGATTGGCGTGCATCTCTACTATCGCGGACTGGCAGGAGACGCGGCGGAGCACGCGCTCGATGCCGACGCGCATCGCCTGCATTAAGGATCTGACGATCCCGCCGGGACCTTTTCCTGGCGGGATAACGGTGCGGCAGTCACGGTAGAAAAGGTCTTTAACGATGTAGATTCAGAAATTTAAGCGATTGGCGATTAATCGATTGATGTCTGTTGTCCAGACTAGGGTTTGTCCCGCTGACGTTGAGCGAGAGAAAAACAATCTGGTAGACGAACTCCCTATTTCTGTAAGGAAGACATCATGAACATCACCAATACACTGCGTGGCGGCCTTCTGCTGACCCTCCTGGCCACTGCATCCGCGGGGGCTTTCGCTGCGGAGAGTGCAGACCTCATCGTCAAGGGTGTTATCCGTCCGGCTGCATGCGCGGTCACGCTGTCCGGCGACGGCTCGGTCGACTTTGGCACGATTTCATCGAAGAGCCTGAGCGGATCTGCTGCCACCAAGCTGCAGGAACGCGAAATCACCATGACCATGACGTGCGATGCCGCAGCAGCCGTTGGCTATCGCATCGACGACAATCGTTCGGCCAGCGCGGCCCAGATTCTGAATGGCGTGGATTCCACTATCGCCAACGCGATGGGCTATGGCCTGGGCAGCGTCGACGGCAAGAGCCTTGGCGCGTTTGCGATTCGCGCGTTGCCTGCCGATGCCACGCTCGACGGCACGGCGGCAACCGCCAGTACGCGTTCGACCGATGGTGGCAGTAGCTGGCAAGGTGCCGGCACGGTGTCGAACTACGTTGCGCCGGCAACGGTCTATGCCTGGTCGGCTACCGATGGTGGCGCCCCGGTGAGCGCCTCGACCGTCTCGCAAGTCCTGAAAGTGGTTGGCGCGTTGAACAAGACCGGCGACCTGCCCGCGCTGACTTCGAATGTGTCGCTCGACGGCTCGGCCACGATCTCGGTCGTCTACCTGTAAGCCGACTGCCCTGCAGTGAAAAGCCCGCATCACGATGATGCGGGCTTTTTTTCGTCCAGACATAGGATTCGGATACAGTACCCATCGACACATTCAACCCATTCAACAGGTGTTTCCCATGTCCGATTTCGTTGTTGACCGTGTGTTGCTAACCAATGATGATGGCATCGAGGCGCCGGGCCTCGCGGTACTGGAACAGGTGGCGTCGACGCTGGCACGCGAGGTATGGATCGTCGCGCCCGAACATGACCAGAGCGGAACCTCGCATTCCATCAGCCTTCATGCGCCGTTGCGGGTTGCCGAGCACGGGCCACGCCGCTTTGGCATTAGCGGTACGCCGGGCGACTGTGTCGTGATGGCCGCGCGCCATATCATGCGCGATAACCCGCCGGACCTGGTGCTGTCCGGCATCAATCGCGGCGGTAACCTTGGGTTGGAGACGGTGTTCTCGGGTACCGTGGGCGCGGCAATGACTGGCATGCTGCTTGGCATCCGGTCGATTGCGTTGAGCCAGGTCTTCACCGATCGCAATGCGGTCAAATGGCAGACGTCGCGCGCGCTGGCGCCTGACGTGATCCGCCGGCTGCTGGCCGCGGGGTGGACGGACCAGGCATGCCTCAATGTGAATTTTCCCGACGTCGATCCCCAAGATGCAGGGCCTCTGGTCGTCACGCGACAGGGGATGGGTCTGGTCAAGGCGATCGACGTACGCGCCCATGTGGATCCGCGCGGCATACCGTACCACTGGCTCCAGTTCTCACGCGGACCTCGCCCTGATGTAGACGATGCCGAAGCAATGGTGACCGGGCGAGGGGCCATTTCGGTGACGCCGTTGCGGTTCGAGCGTACTGATGATGAGGCTGCAGCGGTGCTGGCGGCAGGATTGGCGCGGTAGATTTTCTCCCATGTCCCGCTCGCGGGACAGGGGAGCAAACCAGCAGTTCTTGATATGCCCGTGGTGTTCTCCCCTCTCCCGCGCGCGGGAGAGGGGCGGGGGAGAGGGCCAGCGCATCAAGACGCGACATCGGCAATTTGAACCGCATTGCCCTCTCCCCCACCCCCTCTCCCGCGTTGCGGGCGAGGGGAGCCGGTTATCGCTTATCTGTCCGCACCAGCACCGACACCGGCAATAACCCGAACACTTCCTTCAACCGCAGCCATCCCGCATGCGAGGCCACCGCGTGGCCTGTCAGTGCATCGACCCACTGTCCGTCGCCGGCATGCAGTCCCGTATCGCGCCAGCATTGGGGTGCAATGCGTGGTAGCGTGGGTTCCACGTAATGCGCGGCCAGACGCGTGACCGCAATCACGGATTCGGCGTTGCCGCAGCGGCGCCGGAATGCCAGCACGTTGGCGGCAAGCTCACCACTGGCGGATAGTGGATCGTAGCTGCCTTGTGCAAATAGCGCGGGTTGGTCGCGGCGTATTGCCAGCACACTGCGAATCAACTGTTGCTTGATACGTCCGTCTTGCCAGTGAGAAAGCCAGTGAGCCCACCCGCCACGGCATTCGAGTTGCGCCTGCAGGCGCGCATGGTCGGGCTGGCGGCGGTTGTCCGGATCGACCAGGCTGAAATCCCAGGTCTCGTTGCCTTGATAGCGGTCCGGCACGCCGGGAACGGTCAACTGCAAGACGGTCTGGGCCAGGCTGTTGAGCGCCGCTGCGGTGCCGATTCGTGTCGCGAAGCGGCCGATGTCGTCGAGCACGCTTTCGGTGTCGCCGATGGCCAGCGCGGGCAGGAATGCGTCGCAAGCAGCTTCATAGTCGGTGTCGGGGTGCGTCCAGCTGCCATGCCGCTTGCCTTCGCGAATGGCCTTGCGTTGCCATGCCAGGACGCGCTCGACAAATTCGCGCTGGGCAGATTCGGTTTGCAGTGCGCGCGGATCGGCGGGCCAGGCACCTACCAGGGTCTGATAGAGCATCAGGCGGTCCACGCCATCAGGGCCCTTGGGCGATGCGGTCAGCAGCGGTGCCAGGCGAGCCTCCCAGGTGGCCACGGCCTCGGCCCAAGGTTCGGCCAGTTCGCTCAGTACAGCCAGCCGCATGCGTGCGTCTTCGCCACGCTTGTGGTCATGCGTGGCCACTGCCAGCATCGCATGCGGCCAGTTGTGTTGGCGGTCCTTCATGCGGTCGTGAAAGCGCTCCGGGGAGATGGCCAGCGTACCGGGATCACTGCCCACTTCATTGCGCGACAGCAAGCGCCCATAGCGATAGAACGCGGTGTCCTCGGTGGACTTGGCCGCCAATGCCGGCATCAGTTGCTGCAGCCGCGTGCGCAGCTTTCCGGCGTCGCTGTCGAGCGGCGCGGCATCTTGCAGCGCGGCCAGGATGAAATCAAGCGCGGCGGCTTCATCGGGCGCCAGGTGCTTGCGCGCGGCGCCGGCGGCAGTCGCCAGCATGTTGTCATCGAACGATGGATCGCGTTCGTCATGGCCGGCGGTGTAATAGCTCCGATAAACCGGAATGGCGGTCATCAGCGCAGTCAATGCGTGGCGCAGTGCATGAGCGGTCAGGTCGCGCGTGGCGGGTGCCGCGCGTGCCATGTCATGCAACCGCACACAGATCGCGTCGACCTCGGCAATCAGGTGGCGTGCCAGTACACGGTGCCGGCCGGCGCGCACGTAGTCCGCAAAGAGCCGGTCGTCGGCGCTGATCTGCAGCCAGAGCATGTTGAGCGGACCTGCGCCACGCAGATCGTGCAACACCGCGCTGACTTCGTCCATGAAATCGTAGCCGGTGGTGCCATCGACCTGCCAGTCGGTGGGCAACGGCTCGTGCTCGCCGAGGATCTTTTCGACGACCAGCCATGGGTGGTGACGTGCCAGTTCGGCAGGGCGCCCGGGCCGCAGCGTGGCAAGCCGCACTCGTACACGTCGGCAATACCCGGCCGGATCTGCCAGGCCATCGACATGGTCGATCCGCAGGCCGTCGATCCAGCCTTCCCGATAGAGGCGGAACACCAGTGCATGCACGGCCTCGAACACGTCGTCGCATTCTTCCCTGACGCCAGCCAGTTCCGTGACCTCGAAGAAGCGTCGCCAGTTCAGCGCCGCCGCGCCAGTGCGCCACCACGCAAGCCGGTAGTGTTGCCGCTCCAGCAGCGCGTGCAATGCCTGGACATCGTGCAAGGACCCGCCAGGTTCAGCCGGCACGGCCAACGGCAAATCGAGATCGCCATAACGAACGACCATCCAGCCATCGCCATCGTGTGCCAGCCGGATCGATCCCGCTTGCAGGGTGTCCCAGTATGGGTCGCCAAGGATTGGCAATAACACCTTGCCGTGCAGGTCCGGATCGCGCGATTGCCAGTCGATGTCGAAGTAATGCGCGTAGGCACTCTGCGTGCCGCGCGCGAGCACGTCGCGCCACCAGGCGTTGTGAACCGCGTCTGTCGCCATGTGGTTGGGCACGATGTCGAGCACGATGCCGAGGCCCGCGGCGCGTGCGGATGCCGCGAGCGCAAGGAAGCCGTCCTCACCGCCAAGTTCCGGGTTGATTCGCGTGAAGTCGGTCACATCATAGCCGTGCGTGGAATCGGGGCGGGCCGTCGTGATCGGTGAGAGGTAGAGGTGGCTGATGCCGAGCCCGGTGTAGTACGGAACCAGCCTCGCTGCATCGGCAAACGTAAAGCCGGCATGCAGTTGTAGTCGCGCGGTCGCGCGTGGCACGCCAGCATAACCGGGATCGGCGGGATCGGCGGGATCGGCGGGATCGACGGGAGCGGTCATGGCAAGCTCACGCAGGATGCAGGCAGGCGATGCAGCAATATCCGGACAGTGTGCCGGCGGAAAGCGCCGCGATGGCACCGGGCTGGCTCGCATGCAGCATTTGTCCGCCGTCGCAGTCGACCAGTACTGGCGCCTCGCCAAGATTCAGCCAGATCGACAACACACAACCGTCGCCCATGCGCCACCGCGCCACCAGCGCCAGATCGGCGAGCAGGGTCACGCCAAGCGCGCGGCAGTCGCGCAGACGCGGCACGATCTCATGCCGCCGGATCGACAGCAGTTCACCGTAGTAATGGTTCCACGCGCGGCAATAGCCATCCGTGTCGTCACAGACCGGGCGCGAGGCGTCGAATGTCTCCGGCGCGTTCGGATCCGCGATGCGCGCGGCATGCGCATCGTCGCGGAACGCGACCGATGTGGCGAACTCGCGGCGGCGTCCGTCGCGTACCGCCTGCGCCAGTTCGGGTGGATGGTCGGTGAAGTAGAGGAACGGCGTGCGCGCGCCATGCTCTTCACCCATGAAAACCAGCGGTATTTGCGGGCAAAGCAGTTGCAATGCCACGGCGGCACGCAAGGCGTCGGGATCGGCCAGCGTGGCCAGGCGCTCGCCGAATGCGCGGTTGCCGGTCTGGTCATGGTTCTGCAGGAACATCACGAACGACGTAGGCGGCAGCGCGGCACTGGGCTGCCCGCGACGCACCTCGCGGCCTTGCAGCGGTCCATGGGCTGCACCGCTGCGATAAGCAGAAACTTCTCCCTGCCAGGCAAAGCCCTCGGCAAGCACGCGGGCCAGATGCCGCAGTGCAGGCGTGCCGGCCGCATCGTCGGGTGCACTGCCGGGAACCAAGGCCTGGTATTCGCTGTAGTAGCTGTCATGCTCGCCGGTCAGCAGCACGTGCAATGCATGGTGGGCATCGTCGTTCCATTGTGCATCGTAGCCGGCTTGCAGCAGTGCCACATCGTTGTGGTCGTTTTCCAGCACCAGATGCAGGTGCCGGCCGGGCAGGCAGGTGCGCAATTCCTGAGCCAGCCGGGGCAGCCAACCTTCGTCTTCGATCGCGTGCACGGCATCGAGCCGCAGGCCATCAAGGCGGAAGGCCTCGAGCCAGTAGCGTGCGTTTTCGCCAAAGAAACGCTGGACTTCCGGGCGCCGGAAATCGATCGCGGGTCCCCACGGCGTTTGGCGATCCTCGCGGAAGAACGCACTGGCGTAGCGATGCAGGTAGTTTCCTTCCGGCCCAAAGTGGTTGTACACGACATCGAGCAGCACCATCATGCCCAGCCCGTGCGCGGTGTCGACCAGCGTGCGCAGTTCGTCGGGCGAGCCATAGCTGTGCTCGGGTGCAAACGGCAGGACGCCGTCGTAGCCCCAGTTGCGGGCGCCGGGAAATTCCGAGAGCGGCATCAGTTCGATGGCTGTGAAGCCGAGCGCGGCCAGCCGATGCAATTGCGCCGTCACGCCGGCGTAGCCACCGTACAGGCCGACGTGCAGTTCGTAGATCACGGCCTCGTGCCAGGGGCGCCCGCGCCATTCGGTGTGCTGCCACGTGAACGTGGCGGTGCCTTGCGGCAGGCAGAGCACGCTTGCGCCGTGCACGTCGTCGGCCTGCAACCGCGAGGCGGGATCCGGCACGATCTCGCCGTCGTCGAGCCGGAACCAGTAGCGCGCGCCATCGCAGCACGGCGCCACGGCCTCGAACCATCCCGCCTCGGCTTCGACCATCACCACTGGCGGCATGCCGGCAATCTCCAGGCGTACCGCGTGACCCTGTGCGGCAGCATCCGGTGCCCAGAGGCGGAAGCGAACCCGTCCGTCCGCAAGCCTGACCGGTCCGAAGCGATAGGCTGCGGCACCGTCGTCGCCGCAGGGCAGCAGGCGCGAGTCGGCTCCCAGCGTTTGCCAGTTAGGTGCGGGGGACATGCCGTCAGGCTGCGGCACGGCTGGCGCTGCTGTCATCATGGTGCGCTACCTTCGATCTGGAAGTCAGACAACGCTCAGGCTGGGGTTGCGGCGGGGCCAGCCTCCACAGGGGCCAGCACTGGGCTATCGGGCATTACCGGGCGGCGCGTGCTGCGCGGTTGCACGGCCGGTGTGTCGTTTGCCGCTGCGGCTTGTGCCAGCGGCATGTGCGCGAGGGCCGGCGCCAGCGCACCATACAGTGCCAGGTACTGGCGCGCGGGCCCGTCCCAGCCGAAGTCGGTTTGCATGCCGGTACGCTGCAGGCTGCGCCAGTGACGCTGTCGCCCATACCATCCTAGTGCACGCGCAATCGCGCTACGCATGGCTTCGACCGATTCGCCTTCAAAGACAATGCCGTTGGCGCGTGTGGACGGGGTGGTACCGTCACCAACATCGCGCACGGTGTCGGCCAGGCCACCTACGCGCGAGACAATCGGCACCGTGCCGTAACGCATCGCATAGACCGGTGTCAGGCCAAAGGGCTCGAAGCGGCTGCCATGGAGCAGCACATCGGCACCCGCATGCAGCAGGTGCGCATCTTCCTCGCGATAACCGATCGATACGCCGACGCGTCCCGCATGCCGTTGTGCAAGCGCGGCAAACGCGGCTTCGAGCTTAGGATCGCCACATCCCAGCACCACGAACTGCGCATCGGCATGGGTGTCGAGTGCCATGGCGATGGCTTCCAGCGCCACATCGGCCATTTTCTGGTGGGTCAGTCGGCTGCCCATGGCGATCAACGGCCGTGCCGGATCGGTTGGCAAGCCATGCCGTTCCTGCAATGCCGTCTTGCACGCGCGCTTGCCGGCCAGTGTGCGGGCGTCATAGCGCTGGGGCAGCAGGCGGTCGTTGTGTGGCGACCAGGTATCCGTGTCGATGCCATTCGGAATCGCGCCAAGCACGCTGGCGCGGTGATTGAGCAGTCCGTCGAGCCCATGGCCAAAGCGCGGCGTGAGGATCTCCCTTGCATAGCTGTGGCTGACGGTCGTAACCCGGTCCGCAAAGCGGATACCGGCCTTCAGGAAATTGAGCTTGCCCCAGAACTCGATCCCGTCCGGCGTCAGGTACTCCCTGGGCAGTCCCAGTGCTTCTGCGAGGTCCATCGGGAATACACCCTGGAACGCAAGGTTGTGAATGGTACAGACCGTCGGGATGCGCACGCCGCGGGCGTGCATCAACAGTGGGGTCAGCGCCGCATGCCAGTCATGGGCATGGACGAGGCTTGGCACCGGCAGCGGGGTGTCACCCGCCGCAATGGCCGTGGCCGCATGGGCGAGTGCGGCAAAGCGCTGTGCGTTGTCGCAGAAGTCGCGGCCGGTGGCATCTACATATAGTGAGCCCGGGCGATCGTACAGCGAGGGGCAGTCAAGAAATACCACGCGAACACCGCTATCCGGCATCAGCCCGTACAGCAGCCGGGCCGGACTATGACCGGGAGGCAGGGCCATCGGCAGGTGAACCGCGCCCAGGCTGCGGACGTCGCGTGCGGCAGCTACCGCGCGCGGATAGCCGGGCATCAGGATCGTGACGTCGGCGCCGCGTTGCTGCAGCGCACGCGCGAGGCTACCCACCACATCGGCCAGTCCGCCGGTCTTGGCCAGGGGCTGGGCTTCTGCCGCCACATACAAGGTGTTTGCGATCAAGGTGAGACTCCCGCTTCGTTGCTGTTCTACTTTGGGATGAGGGTTCGCGGCGCGTCGCACAACTTTTACGACGCTGCAGGGGAGTCGCAATGCGAACTTTGTGCCAGGTAGCGGGTCGGCGTGGTTGCCGCGCTGCATCAACAGCAGCGGCCACAAGTCATGGCGGGCATGGCAACGCCGATGTATAAGCTTCCCGTGCCGTTGTAGAAACTGCTGCCGCGCGGGCAGCCAGTCACCACTCATCAGCCATTAGTTGCAGCGCTCGCTGAAGCCGCCGATATGGTCGAAGCTGACGCCGGGTTCCAGGCCGTCGCCGGCGCGACGCGGTCCCTGGATCTGGCCGCTGGAACGCCGCAGCAGGCAGACTGGAACCGGGTCGACCCGCCAGACGCGCTCGCAGTACTCGCGGATGGCGCGATCCGATGAAAACCGGCCAGAGCGCGCCGAAGACAGCACCGACATGCGCTGCCAGCGCTGGGTATCGCAGTAGGCGGCGGACACCTCGCGCTGACATTGCAAATATGAAGCGAAGTCGGCCATCAGCAGGTAAGGGTCGTGCCGGAACAGGTCCTCGAACAGGGGCCGGAAGATCGCGGCATCGCCTTTCGAGAAGAAGCCGTGCTGGATCAGGTCAACCACCGCGCGCAGTTCGGGGCTGCTGTCGTAGAACGTGGAAGGGTGGTAGCCGGAGGCCTTGAGCGCATAGACCTCCGAGGCATTGAGTCCGAACGGAAAGAAATTGTCGGTGCCGATGGCATCGCGCAACTCAATATTGGCGCCATCCATGGTGCCGATCGTAATGGCGCCATTCATTGCAAACTTCATGTTGCCGGTACCCGACGCCTCCTTGCCGGCCAGCGAGATCTGCTCGGACAGGTCCGCAGCGGGGTAGATCCGCTGCCCGTGGCTGACGTTGAAGTTGGGCAGGAAAACGACCTTGAGCCGGTCGCGCACCTGCGGGTCGCGGTTGACCACCTCGGCCACCGAGGTAATGAAGCGGATCATCAACTTGGCGTAGTGATATCCGGGCGCGGCCTTGCCGGCGAACAGGAAGGTGCGCGGCTGCACATCGGCATGCGGGTCGGACTTGATCTGGTGGTACAGCGCGATGATGTGCAGCACGGCCAGATGCTGGCGCTTGTATTCATGGATGCGCTTGACCATCACGTCGAACATCGAGGCCGGATCGACGGTTACGCCGGTGGACTCGCGGATCAGCAGGGCCAGGTCGCGTTTGTTGTCGCGCCGCACCGCTTGCCACTGTTCACGGAAGCCCGCGTCATCGGCGTAGGGCTCCAGTGCCTGCAGTTGTTCGAGGTCCTTGATCCAGCCGTCGCCGATGGCTTCGCTGACCAGTCGCGTCAGGCGTGGGTTCGATAATGCAAGCCAGCGGCGCGGCGTGACACCGTTGGTGATGCTGGTGAACTTCTCGGGCCACATCGCATAGAAATCCTTCAGTACATCCTCGCGCATCAGCCGCGAGTGCAGTTCGGCCACGCCATTGATGGCGTGGCTTCCCACGCACGCCAGTCCGGCCATGCGCACAAAGCGGCTGCCATGCTCATTGATCAGCGACAGCCGCGACAGCCGCGATTCGTCGCCATAGAACCGTATCCGTACCTCGTCCAGAAAGCGTTCGTTGATTTCGTAGATGATTTCCAGGTGGCGTGGCAGGATGCGTTTGAACAGTTCCAGCGGCCATTGTTCGAGCGCCTCGGGCAGCAGGGTGTGATTGGTGTAGGCAAAGGCATTGCGCACGATATGCCAGGCGTCGTCCCAGCCAAGGTCGTGGTCGTCCACCAGCAGCCGCATCAGTTCGGCGATACCCACGGCCGGGTGGGTATCGTTGAGTTGCACCGCAAACTTCTCGTGGAAGCGCGTCACGGGAATGCCGTGGGTGGCCAGCAGGCGCAGCATGTCCTGCAGCGAGCACGCCACGAAGAAGTACTGCTGCTCCAGTCGCAGTTCCTTGCCTTGTTGCGTCTCGTCGTTGGGATAAAGCACCTTGGTCAGGTTCTCCGAGGTGATTTTCTTGCTGACCGCGCCCAGGTAGTCTCCCCGGTTGAAGGTGTGGAAGTCGAACTGTTCGGTCGCCTCGGCCCGCCACAGCCGCAGCGTATTGACGGTATTGACACGGTAGCCAAGGATTGGTGAATCGAACGGTACGCCGACCACGGTCTTTTCCGGCACCCAGCGCACGCGATAGCGGCCCCGGTCGTCGGTATAGTGCTCGGTGTGGCCGCCCAGCCGTACCTGCACGGCCCATTCGGAGCGCTGGATTTCCCACGGGTTGCCGTGCCGCAGCCAGGTGTCGGTGGTTTCCACCTGCTGGCCGTCGATGATGTTCTGGTGGAAGATGCCGTACTCGTAGCGGATACCGTATCCGAGGGCCGGGATCTCCTGCGTGGCCAGCGAATCCATGAAACATGCGGCCAGCCGTCCCAGGCCGCCGTTGCCCAGCCCGGGCTCGTCCTCGTGTGACAGGATGTCGTCGAGGTCGAGATCCAGCGTGGCCATGGCCGCACGTACCTCCTCGACGATCCCGAGGTTGACGAGATTGTTGCCGAGGTGGGGGCCCATCAGGAATTCGGCGGACAGGTAGGCCACCGTGCGCGACGGTTGCGACTGGTAGGTTTCGGCGGTGCTGATCCAGCGCTGTACCAGCCGGTCGCGTACGGTATGCGCGAGCGCCTGGTAGAGATCGTTGCCGCTGGCATGGCCCGGGAGCTTGCCCTGGGTGTAGAAGACGTGGTCCAGGAATGCGCGCCGGATCGTTGCGCTGGACATCGCAGTGCGTGTATCGTCGGCATGTTCCTGGAACGGCGCCATGGTGGCGCCCTTGGCACCCAGGGAGCCATCCGTCGTATCGCCAGGGGTATGGGCAGGGGCCGGCCGCAGCCGGGATGCATCTGTCATCGCTTGGCTCCTGTGCAAAACAGTAAAACACTTACTACGATTGAGGCGTTCAGGCCAGAAAATATTTCGCCGGCTGCGCATGAAACGACGCGGCCGGGGCTGGTATGGAAACTGCTGAATGGAGGTTTCCCCGATCCACTCGTTTTGATGCGAGACGTGCCATGACGATCCATATTCCGCACGATCCTGTGCGCCGACCGGACCGGCGACCTGACCAAAGCCCTGACCACAACAAGGAAAAAGGGGATCAGCCGGCGCGCAACCTGCCCGACAAGCATCCGCCGCCGCCGTCCGTCAAGGCACGCGGTGGACGCGTTCGCGAGCATTGCTGCTGATCCGGTATTGCAAACCGTGTAGTTTTTGCACGCGGCTTGCCATGCTTGCTTGACTGCTTCCAAGAAAAGCAGACCCAGACACAGAGGATTGAAATTGCCCATGGACCGGCAGATATCGGACCTTGCGCGGGAGCGTGCGCCGGGCCACCCAGCGCTGCGGGCCGCGCATGTCGCCACGTTGCTCGATGCCGTTGACGACACGGCAATCTTCGAACTCACCCAGGAAGGACGCGTCCGCGCCTGGACCGATGCCGCGCGCCGCGTGTTGCTCTACGACGCGGAAGCAGTGGCCGGATGTCCTGTTGCGATGTTTCATACCCCCGAGGCCGTTGCGGCTGGCGAGCCTGACAGCTGGCTTGCGGCAGCGCGCGATGACGGCCGCACCGAGCAAAAAGGCTGGCGCGTGCGGCTCGATGGCAGCATGTTCTACGCCAGTGCCGTACTGGTGCAACTGCGCGACTTCGAAGGCAACCCGGACGGATTCGCCGCGGTGTACCGCGATATCACGATCCAGTACGCAGCCGAGGAGCATGCAAGGATCATCGAGACCCGCCAGCAGCAACTGCTCGAAACCCTCGATGATTGCGCGGTTTGCGAACTGAGCCCCGAGGGCGTCATCCGTAGCTGGAGCGCGGGTGCGCAGGCGCTGTTCGGCTACACCGGGCAGGAAGCGGTGGGCCAATCGCTGGCGCTGCTTTATTCGCAACACGGTGTGGCATCCGATACCGAGGCCACGGGGCTGGACAAGGTGCGCGCCACGGGACGCTGGTCCGGCGACGAGCGCCTGCAGCGGCGGGACGGTTCGCTGTTGCGCTGTCACGTGCGTGAGGTATTGCTGCGCGATGGCGGCGAGAGCGTGTCGGGCATATTGTGGGCGGCCCGTGACATCTCGGACTCGTCGCGCCTTGCCGATCTCGAGAACGCGGGCCGTCGCGTGCAGGCGTTCCTGGCCATCCTGGCGCACGAATTGCGCAATCCGCTGGCACCAATCCGTAATGCCGTGGATGTGATCCGGCTTACCCCGGTCAGCGATTCGCGCATCCGCCACTGCGCTGAGATCATTGGCCGGCAGCTTCATCTGCTGACCCGGCTGGTGACCGACCTGATGGATGTGGGCCGCGTCACGTCGGGCAAGCTCAAGGTGCAGCCGGTACCGATCCTCTACAACGAGGTGGTCTCCACGGCGATCGAGGCCATGCGGCCCGCGCTGGAGGGTGCGAGCCAGAAGCTCGATGTGACATTGCCGGCCGACCCGGTGTTCGTCAACGGCGATGCGGCGCGGCTCGAACAGGTCCTGTCGAACCTGCTCAGCAACGCCACCAAATACACGCAGCGTGGCGGTGCCGTGACGGTCACCGTGAAAGCGGAGGCCGGCCAGGTGATTACCACGATCGAGGATACGGGACGCGGCATTGCTACCGATGCGCTCGACCGCATTTTCAACCTGTTTGCGCAGGAGGGCGATGACAGCGCACGCAGCGGACTCGGCATTGGCCTGGCGCTGGCGCGCGCCGTGGTCGAGGCGCATGGCGGTGCCATCCAGGCCAGCAGCGCAGGCGAAGGGCACGGCAGCACGTTCACCGTGATGCTGCCCGAGGTGCAGATGGACGGCGCCAGCGTGAGCCGGGCCACCGCCGCCCAATGCACGGGACAACGCATCCTGATCGTCGATGACAGCGCCGATTCGGCGGACAGCATGGCAGAGTTGCTGACCGTGCTCGGGCATGAGGCGCGCCCGGTCTATACCGGTTTGCAGGCCCTGGATGCGGTGCGCGCGTTTGCGCCCGACGTGGTGTTGCTCGACCTCGAGATGCCGGACATGAGCGGGTACGAAGTACTGGAAGCGCTGCGCGCGGCAGGTCCGACCGATACTGCCTTGCGCGTCTTCGCGCTGACGGGGCGCAGTTCGCCCGAGGATCGCCGGCGCACCGGCGTGGCCGGCTTCGACGCGCATCTGGTCAAGCCGCTCACGGTCGAGGCGCTGTGCAAGGCGCTGGCGGACCGCCCAGACAAGTAGCAACGCCTCAGACATCGCTGCTTCCGTTGCCGCCGTCGCGCACGGTGGCCACACGCTGTTCGATCCCGGCATCGGTGAACAGTGTGCGGGCGTCGGCGCCGAGCCGTCGCTGCCAGTTCGGGTGGCCAGACGTTGTACCGGGCAGGTTGGGCTGCTCGCGCAAGCCCAGCAGGTCTTCCAGCGGTACCAGGCGCAACGGGGTGGCTGCGCGATGGAGCCAGCGCAGTACGGTATTCACGGGCGCCAGATCCGCTGCAGGTTCGGCGCCGTGGGCCACGCCGCCGTTGCACATCGCCTGCCACAGTGCGCTGCGCTCGGTGGCTCGCAAATCCTGCAAGCCGGATTCGGTTTCGTCGGTGCCCAGTTGATGCAGCCGGGCCCGCCAGGCAATGTCGTTGCCGGACCACCAGCCGGCGATGGTGGGCAGGTCATGAGTCGTGGTAGTGGCCACGGCCAGCGCTGGCCATTGTTCAGGCGGCAGGAATGGCGCGCTGACCGGTTCCGCCGCCGTGGGTGCTTCGCCGGGACCCGGCGTAGTCTTGGGCTCGGCTTCGGCTGCGGGGGAATCCGGCTCGCGTGCAAACCACAGTACATCGATGCCGAGTACGCCGCGCTGCTCCAGCGCCGCGTTCAGTACTTCCGGCACGGTGCCCAGATTCTCGCCAATGATGATGGCGCGATGCCGCCACGATTCGATGGCCACCAGCCGCAGCAGGTCGTCGAGCGGATAGCTCAGGTAGGCGCCGGCGCTGGCCGGCGCGCCAGCCGGTACCAGCCACATGCGCGCGAGCCCCAGTACATGGTCGATCCTCAGCCCACCCGCATGGGCCAGGTTGGCGCGCAACATCTCGATCCACGCGGCATAGCCGTTGCGGCGCAGGCCACGTGGTGAAAACACGGCCACGCCCCAGTCCTGGCCGCGCGGGTTGTACAGGTCGGGTGGGGCGCCGGCGTGGAAGCCGTTCAGGATCTCGTCCTGGCGCGTCCATGCATGGCTGCCGCCGGGGTCGGTGCCAACCGCCAGGTCGGCAATCACGCCAATGGCCATGCCGGCCGCGCATGCGCGGCGCTGGGCATCTTCCAGGCCGTCCGCGGTCAGCCATTGCAGGAATTCGTGGTAGCCGATGGCCTCGGCGCTGGTGGTCGCCCGGGCCGCCACGGCGGCGCCGTCGGGGCTGCGCAGCGTAACGGGCCAGCGGCGCCAGTCCGACGCGTCATGCACCTCGGCGGGAGTTCGTGCTGCTGCCAGCAGTTCCGCCTGGATGGCCTCGAAGCTGGCATGGGCCAGCAGCGCGTTGCCGCCACGCGCCCTGAATGCCGCGAATGCCTGCCGTTGTGCCGGGCCCAGCAGCGTGTCATGGCGGTCCCAGAGCCAGCGCAGCAGCGCATGGCGTGCCTCGGCCACGACTGTCCAGTCGATTTCCGCGCGGCGCTCGGCTTCGGCCAGTACCGCACCGATGCCGAGTTCGGCGGTTGCCCGCTGTAACACGTCCACGCCAAACACGCGCGCCGGGTCGGCATAGAGCGGATTGAAGAAAATGCGGCTCGATGGCGAATATGGACTGTAGCGCTCCGGCAATGCCGAGAAGCCGGCGTGCAGCGGGTTGATTGCTACGGCATCGGCACCCTCCCGCGCGGCGCCTTCGGCGACCAGCGCGAGTGTGGTCAGGTCACCGATGCCGATGTCCGCCCCGCGGCGCAATCCATACAGTTGCAGCGCAAGGCCCCATGGCTTGCTTGCCAGTACCGGGCGTGTCGACGCTGCCAGCGCGTCGGCCACGCCAAAGCAACGCGGCGGCGCCACGGCCACGGTAGTTTGCGCCTCGCCGAGGTGCAGGCGGTGGTAGCCCCATTGCGAAATCGGGGCAATCTCCATGACGCCATCGGCGGTGCGGTGCGCGATGCCTTCCACGCTGGAGCCGTCCTCGAGTTCGAGCCGATACGGCCGCTGCTGCAACGTATGGGTCCACGGCACCGCAACGGGCTTGTACTGGTCCGCGGTAATCAACGGTGGTAACGGGTGCGCGGCATCGTCGGCGTGCAGGCGCGCACGCGATGCCTCGCATTGTCCCGGTGTGTCACATGGCAAATCCAATGCGGTCAGCACGGTATGCAGCGCCTCGTCGGACAGCGTCTGCGACCGGTTCCAGGCATCGCGCCACTGGAGCTGCAAGCCCGCGCGCAAGGCCAGTTGGCGTAGTGGGTCGTTGCCGTTCATCGTGAAGGGTCCTCGTCCTTGGGCACCGCCGCCACCAGCAGGGCCAGGCCGTGGGCGGCCACCGTGTAAGTGGACTGCCCGCCCTCATCGAGCGCAACCGGCTCGTCCTCGAGGTCGGGGGCTGTACTGTCGAACAGCAGGTGCCAGTCTTCGCCCGGTGGCGGCATCGTGAACGAGACATCGTCGGGGCTGGCATTGAGACACAGCAGGATGACCTCGACTTCCTCATCCTGGCTGTGCGTGGCGCGACGCAGCGCCAGCGTACGGTCTTCGGGGTTGGCCCATTGCTCGCTGGTCAGCTCATTGCCATCGGGGCCGAACCATGCAATATCGGGCAGGCCCGGCGCCGGTCGCGAACGCCCATGCACGAAGCGGTTCTCGGTCAGCACCGGCAACTGGCGGCGCAAGGCAAGCAAGCGGCTGACCACGCGCCGCATCGGCGCATTCGACGGATTGGCGGCATCGTCCCAGTTCAGCCACGACAGTGCGTTGTCCTGGCAATAGGCATTGTTGTTGCCTTGCTGGCTACGCCCCCATTCGTCGCCGGCAGTGATCATTGGCGTGCCCTGCGACAGCAGCAGCGTGGCCATCATCGCGCGCGCCACGCGTCCCCGGGTTTCGAGTATCGCCTCGTCATCGGTCGGGCCCTCCACGCCACCGTTCGGGCCCCAGTTCGCGCTGGCATTGTCGTCGTTGCCGTCGCGGTTGTCCTCGTTATTGGCTTCGTTGTGCTTGTGGGCGTAGCTGACCACGTCCGCCAGCGTGAAGCCATCGTGAGCGGTAATGAAGTTGACGCTGGCCCACGGCTTGCGATGGCGCCGGTCGAACAGGTCGGCGGAGCCGGTCAGCCGCGCCGCCAGCTCGCCGCGCTGTCCCGCGTCGCCACGCCAGAAGCGGCGCACGTTATCGCGAAACTTGTCATTCCATTCCGCGAAGCCGGGCGGATGATTGCCAACCTGGTAGCCACCGGGGCCCAGGTCCCACGGCTCGGAGATCAGCTTGACGCGCGACAGCGCGGGGTCCTGCAGGATTGCGTCGAAGAAGCCCGAGCCGGGGTCGAAACCATTGCTTTCGCGGCCCAGCGTGCTGCCCAGGTCAAAGCGGAAGCCGTCGACATGGAACACCTCCACCCAGTAGCGCAGCGAGTCCATCACCATCTGCAGCACACGCGGATGCGACAGGTTCAGCGTATTGCCGCAACCGGTGTCGTTGATGTAGTGGCGCTCGTCGCCGGGCATCAGCCGGTAGTAGCTGGCATTGTCGAGCCCGCGCCACGACATGGTGGGCCCGAGTTCGTTGCCCTCGCACGTGTGGTTGTAGACCACGTCGAGGATTACCTCGATGCCCGCGGCATGCAGGCGCCGGATCGCGATCTTCATCTCGTGGTGCTGGCGGCCGGACAGATACAGTGGTTCCGGCGCGAAGAACGCCAGCGTGTTGTAGCCCCAGTAGTTGCGCAGCCCACGCTCGATCAGGAAGCGGTCCTGCAGGAACGCATGGATCGGCAGGAGTTCGATCGACGATACGCCGAGCTGGTGCAGATGGTCGATAAAGCGTGGATCGGCCAGCGCCGAGAAGGTGCCGCGATACTGCGGCAGCAGGTCTTCTCGCTGCATCGACGCACCGCGCACATGCACTTCGTAGATCGATGTCGTGGCCCATGGCTCGCCCGGCGGACGGTCATCGCCCCAGTTGAAGCTTTCGTCGATGACCACGCCCTTGGGCATGGTCGGCGCGCTGTCGCGGCGGTCTGGCGTCAGGTCGGCGCGCGGGCTGTTGAGCCGGTAGCCAAACAGCGCGTCGGACCAGCGCACGGGGCCACTCAACGCACGCGCATAGGGATCGAGCAGCAGCTTGTGCGGATTGAACCGGTGGCCGCGCGTCGGTTCGTACGGGCCGAATGCACGAAAGCCATACTGGGTACCCGGCTGCGCGTGCGGCAGGTAGCCATGCCAGATTTCGTCGGTGCATTCGGGCAGCGGCAGGCGTTGGATTTCCTTGCGCCCATTGCCGGAGAACAGGCACAGGTCGATACGGCTCGCGTTCGCGGAGAATACCGAGAAGTTGATGCCGAGCCCGTCCCAATGCGCACCAAGCGGGTATGGCTTGCCCGGCAACAGCCGGTCAACGGTAGTGCTGGCCATGCGTGGTGCTCCTGTCGTGATGGTTGTTCTGGTTATGCATTCGAATCGGGAACGTGATGCAGGATCAGCGTGGCCAGCGGTGGCAGCAGCAACGACAGCGATGCGGGTTGGCCATGCGATGGCGCCGCGATGGCTTCGACGCAGCCGCCATTGCCGAGATTGCTGCCGCCATAGATCCCGGCGTCGCTATTGAGGCATTCTTCCCAAATGCCAGCGAACGGCACGCCGAGCCGGTAGTCGTGGCGCGGGACCGGTGTCATGTTGACCACCACGAGCATCACCTCGGCGCTGTTCGGCGCGGCGCGGCGCAGGTATGCGAACACGCTGTTCTGGTGGTCATCGCCCACGATCCACTGGAAGCCCTCGGGCCGATGGTCCATGGCGTGCAGCGCCGGCAGGTCGCGATACAGTCGGTTCAGGTCCCGCACCAGCGAGTGGATGCCGCGATGCGCCGGCTGGTCCAGCAGTGCCCAGTCGAGTTCCTCGTCGTGGTTCCATTCGCGCCACTGCGCGAACTCGCCGCCCATGAACAGCAGCTTCTTGCCCGGATGGGTCCACATGAAACCGTAGTACGCGCGCAGGTTGGCAAACCGTTGCCAGTCGTCGCCTGGCGCCTTGCCGATCATCGAGCCCTTGCCATGCACCACCTCGTCGTGCGACAGCGGCAGCACGAACGCCTCGGACCACGCGTAGACCATGCCGAACGTCATGTCGCCGTGGTGCCACGGGCGATGGACCGGCGAGTGCGCCAGGTAGCGCAGCGTGTCGTGCATCCAGCCCATGTTCCATTTGAAGTGGAAGCCCAGGCCGCCGGATTCGACGCTCGCGGTGACCCCGGGCCACGCGGTGGATTCCTCGGCGATGGTCAGCGCGCCGGGGCAGCGCTCGCGCACCAGCGTGTTCAGGTCACGCAGGAACGCTACCGATTCAAGATTTTCCCGGCCACCAAAGCGGTTTGGTACCCATTCTCCCGGTTCACGGCTGTAGTCGCGGTACAGCATCGAGGCCACCGCGTCGACACGCAGGGCGTCGGCATGAAAGTGTTCGAGCCAGTGCACGGCGTTGGCCAGCAGAAAGCCCCTTACTTCATTGCGGCCAAGGTTATAGATCAGTGTGTTCCAGTCCTGGTGATAACCCTCGCGCGGGTCCTGGTGCTCGTACAGCGAGGTACCGTCGAACATCGCCAGCCCGTGCGGGTCGGTCGGAAAATGCGCCGGCACCCAGTCCAGGATCACGCCGATGCCAGCCTGGTGGCAGCGGTCGACAAACGCGGCGAAGCGCTCGGGCGAGCCGAGCCGCGAGGTTGGTGCAAACAGCGACAGCGGTTGATAGCCCCACGACCCGCCGAACGGATGCTCGGTCACGGGCAGCAGTTCGATATGGGTAAAGCCCAGGTCGCGCACATAGGGGATCAACCGTTCCGCCAGGATGTCCCAGCCATGGCCGCTATCGTTGGCCGCGCGCTGCCATGACATGACATGCAGTTCGTACACCGACATCGGCGCAGCGTACGGGTCGGCATGCGCGCGCTGCGTCATCCAGGCCTCATCGTTCCATGCGAATGGTGGTGCGGCGTGGCCCGCGCATGCCACCACCGATGCCGTTGCTGGTGGTAGCTCGGTGGCTTGCGCCAGCGGGTCGGCCTTGTCCGGTAGCGCTTCGCCATGCGGGCCGGTCATGTCGTACTTGTAGCGGCTGCCACCCGCGGCACCCATGGCCTGGGGAATGAACAGTTCCCACACACCGGAACCGTGCCGCAGCCGCATCGGATGGCGGGCCGGGTTCCAGCCATTGAAGTCGCCGATCACCGATACCCGTTGCGCGTTCGGTGCCCAGACCGCGAAGCGCACGCCGGGCATGCCGTCGATGGTCACGCATTGCGAGCCCAGGCACGATCCGAGTTCGAGGTGGCGGCCTTCGTTGAACAGATGCAGATCCAGCTCCCCAAGCAGCAGGCCAAATGCGTAGGGGTCCGCGCTGGTCTGTTCACTGCCGTCCGGCCAGTGGATCTTCAGGCGGTAGTCCTGTGCAACGGGCTGGCCCTGCGCGAAGCCCGGCAGGCGGCCGGCAAACACGCCGTCGGCATGGAGCCGGGTCATCTCGGCCTGCACCTGGCCTTGCGCATCGGTCAACTGCATGGCCGCGGCGCCGGGCACGATCGCGCGCACCGCAATGCCGTGTTCGTCGCGATGCGGGCCGAGCACCCCAAACGGATCGGCCAGTCGACCCTCGCGCAGTGCGTCGAGTACCGGTTCGGGCAATGCCGGCGCTGGCAGGTCCAGCGTGGTGGTTTCAGGGCCGGGCATCTTCGTCTCCCAGCAGCTTGCGCACCAGCCGGGCCAGGCCGCTGGTGGGCAGGTCGATCCATGCCACGCGGTTGGCGGCTTCGTAACCCACCTCGTAGGCTGCGCGTTCCAGCAGGAACAGGTCCAGCAGCGGCTGCAACTGGTCGGGCGTCACCCACGCTTGCGGCGCGGCGGCCATGGTCTGCTGGTAGCAGTTCAGGAATGCCTGGCCCGCCGTGCTGCGGAAGCGGTCGAGCAACGCCGCGCGACGTTCGGCCAGCGTCGGCGGAAGCGTCGCGTGCGTGCGCTCCTGGCGATCGGTGCCGACCGTGGCGGCGGCATAGTCGAGCGAACGCAGCAGTCCGGCGACATCGCGCAGTGGCGAGGTCTTGCGGCGGCGGAATGCCAGCGGCTGGCGCGGTTCGCCTTCGAAGTCCACCAGATAGGTGTCGTTCTGCGCGATCAGCACCTGACCCAGGTGGAAGTCGCCGTGAATACGCGTTTGCAGGCTACCCGGCGTGGCCGTGGCCAGTTGTGCGACCAGGCGTGGCAACCGGTCGCGTGCGGCCAGCAGCGTTTCGATATCGCGCGCGAAATCGCCGCTGGCTTTGGCGCGGCGCGCTTCCAGCAGGTCGAGCGCCTCATTGAGCGAACGCAGCGCTTCGTCGGCCCATTCCTCGGCATGGCCGTCATTGGCGGGTTCGGGGGCGAACGCGGTCTCGTCCGTGGGGCGTGCCAGCACCGCATGCAATTCGGCAAGGCGCTTGCCGAGCGTGCCGACCATGGTTGCGTAGCCGGTCATGGCTTCGCCAAACTCATCCTCGCTTTCGGTGGCGGGTAACGCGTCGTCGATCGAACGGCCCAGGTAGTCGAGCGTCCAGTCCCAGCCATCGCCCTGGTTCAGGATATAGCCTTGCAGCAGCATCAATGTGTGCGGCGCGCCGTCGGCACCGGTGCGCACCACCTCACCCAACAGCGGGGCCGAGTGCGCGAAACCATGGCTGGTCAGGTAACGCGTCATTTCGGCTTCGGGATGAATGCCCCCGGCCACGCGGCGTACCAGCTTGAGCACACCGGTATTGCCGTATGCCAGCGAACTGTTCGATTGCTCGGCCGACATCCACTGCACCGGCTCGTCTTCGAGCGGTGCGGTTGCAAGGCCCGGTTCCGCGAGGAAGCGGATCGTGCCATGCGTGGTTTCGGCGCTCGTGCCGTCGCGCATCGCCTGCACCACGGCTCGTGCATACGGCTCGACCACGAAACCGTCGGTGGCTACGCCCACGCGACTGCCGCGCCGCACGCGCGCCATCGACAGACCGTGCACCAGTTGCGACATGCCATCGGTGTTTTCGCGGTCCCACATCAGCGCGACGGGAAGCTGGTAGCACTCGGTACGGCCCGGTAGTGCCACCTCGACTTCACAGTGCCAGATTTCCTCGCCACTGTTGGCCCTGACGATTGGCCAGGCATAGGCAACACTGACGCGTTCGATGCGCTCGCCCTTCGAGGCAAACCAGCGGCGCCGCGCCAGATAGTTCGGCAGCACCTCGGTGGTCAGCGCGCGGCGCGCCGACTCCGTCAGTTCTGAACGCCCTGCGTTGTTCTGCAATACCAGCGTGACCTGATCGACCATTTGTTCGGGCGCGTTGACATGCCACGAGGGCGGTTGCGCGTCCTCGCTGAGCACAAACCAGTAGAAACCATACGGTGGCAGCGTCAGCAGGTAGGTCAGCTGGCCGATGGCGGGGAAGGGCGTGGCACCGAGCATTTCCACCGGCACCCGGCCATTGAACTGGGACAGGTCGAGCTCCACGGCCTGCGGCGCACGCGACAGGTTGGCCACGCACAGGATGTGCTCGCCGTCGTACTCGCGCAGATACGCCAGGATCTTGCGGTTGCCCGGAAACAGGAAACGCAGTGTGCCGCGGCCAAATGCACGATGCTGCCGGCGTAGCGCCAGCATGCGGCGCATCCAGTTCAGCAGCGAATGCGGATCGCGCGTCTGCGCTTCGACGTTGACCGCTTCGTAGCCATACAACGGTCCCTGCAGCGGCGGCAGCACGAGCCGCTCGGGGTCGGCGTGCGAGAAGCCGCCATTGCGGTCGGGCGACCACTGCATCGGCGTGCGCACGCCGTCGCGGTCACCAAGGTGAATGTTGTCGCCCATGCCGAGCTCGTCGCCGTAGTAGATCACGGGCGTGCCCGGCATCGAGAACAGCAGGCTGTTCATCAGCTCGATGCGGCGTCGGTCGCGTTCCATCAACGGGGCCAGTCGGCGGCGGATGCCGAGGTTGATCCGCGCGCGGCGATCTGACGCATAGACTTCCCACAGGTAGTCGCGCTCGCTGCTGGTGACCATTTCCAGCGTCAGTTCATCATGATTGCGCAGGAAGATCGCCCACTGGCAGTTGGGCGGCACCTCTGGCGTCTGCCGCATGATGTCGGTGATCGGAAAGCGGTCCTCGCGCGCGATGGCCATGTACATGCGTGGCATCAGCGGGAAGTGGAACGACATCTGGCATTCGTCGCCGACAATGCCGCCGTCGGGACTGGCGGCGCCCGTGGTGTCGGCCGTGCCGCCGCTGCTGGCACCGCCAAAATACTGCTGGGCGTCCTCGGGCCACATATTGGCTTCGGCCAGCAGCATGCGTCCCGTGTAGTGTTCGTCCAGATGGCGCCGGATCTTGCGGATCACCTCGTGCGTCTCGGGCAGGTTCTCGTTGCTGGTGCCTTCGCGTTCCACGAGGTAGGGCACGGCATCGAGCCGCAGGCCGTCGATGCCGATATCGAGCCAGAAGCGCATGACCGACAGCACTTCGTTGAGCACCTGCGGATTGTCGAAGTTCAGGTCGGGCTGGTGCGAATAGAAGCGGTGCCAGAAATAGGCGCCCGCTTCGGCGTCCCAGCTCCAGTTCGATTTCTCGGTGTCGCAGAAGATGATGCGCGTGCCCGCGTACTTCTGGTCGTTGTCAGCCCAGACATAGTAGTTGCGCGCGGCCGAGCCTGGCTTGGCCTTGCGTGCGCGCTGGAACCACGGATGCTGGTCCGAGGTGTGGTTGATGACCAGTTCGGTGATCACGCGCAAGCCGCGCGCATGCGCCGCGGCGACAAAACGCTTGGCCTCGGCCAGCGTGCCGTAGTCGGGGTGCACATTGCGATAGTCGGCAATGTCGTAGCCGTCATCGCGCCGTGGCGACGGGTAGAACGGCAGCAGCCAGACCGTATCGACGCCAAGGTTGACCAGGTAGTCGAGCTTGGCCAGCAGTCCGGCAAAGTCGCCCACGCCATCGCCATTGGCATCGAAGAACGATTTGATGTGGAGTTGATAGATGACCGCATCCTTGTACCAGAGTGGGTCGGCGTTGAGCATTGCGGCGTTGGCGCGCTCGGAGAGTCGCTTCATGCCGTGTCTCCCGGTTGTTGTTGGGGCCGGACATGCCAGAGCGAGAATGGCAGTTCGTGTGGGTCCAGGGTGATGTGCTGACGCTTGCCATGCCAGGTGAAGCGGGTGCCGAACATCTGGTCTTCCACGTCGAGTGCGGCATGGTCGGGCAATCCCCATTCCCAGAGCGGCAGTTCGATCTCGCATTTACGCGGCGCGCGGGGATCGAGGTTGATCGCGGCCAGCAGCACATCGTCGCCAAATGCGCCGGCACCTTCCGCGCCGGTGGGAACGAAGCGCGCGAAGTAGAGCACGGCGTCATCGCTGGCGTGATAGAAGCGCAGGCCAAGATGGTTCTGCAGCGCCGGGTGATTGGCGCGGATCTGGTTCAGGCGCGAAATTTCGGCGACGATATTGCCGGGCGCATTCCAGTCGCGCACGCGCAGTTCGTATTTCTCTGAGTCGAGGTATTCCTCGCGCTCCACGCCGTTCAGTATCAGCGGCGCGCTTTCGCAGACCTCGAATCCGCTGTACATGCCCCATAGGCCGGAAAGCAGCGCGGCCAGCGCCGCACGTATCAGGAAAGCGGGGCGTCCGCCGTCATGCAGGAAGAACGGGTTGATGTCGGGCGTGTTGACAAAAAAATGCGGCCGGTAGTACTCGCGCAGCGGGCTTTGCGTGAGCTCCGTCATATATTCGGTCAGCTCGGCCTTGGTATTGCGCCAGGTGAAGTACGTGTACGACTGCGCGAACCCAAGCTTGGCCAGCCGCGCCATCATCTTGGGCCGCGTGAAGGCCTCGGCCAGGAACAGCGTGTCCGGGTACTTGGCGCGCACGTCGGCAATCATCCATTCCCAGAACGGCAACGGCTTGGTATGCGGATTGTCGACGCGGAAAATTCGCACGCCCTGGTCGGCCCAGAACATCACCACATCGCGCAGCGCCTGCCATAGCTGCTCGGCCGCCGGCGGCGGGGCGTAGAAATCGACGTTGACGATGTCCTCGTACTTCTTGGGCGGATTTTCGGCGTAGCGCAACGTGCCGTCGGGACGGTGCGAGAACCATTCGGGGTGTTCGCGTAGCCACGGATGGTCTGGCGAACACTGGATCGCGAAGTCCAGTGCCAGCTCGATGCCCATGCCTGCGGCCGCGCGCCGCAGGCGCTGGAAATCCTCCAGTGTGCCAAGCTCAGGATGCAGCGCATCGTGCCCGCCTTCGGCACTGCCAATGGCATAAGGGCTGCCGACATCGCCGGGCTCGGCCTTCAGGCTGTTGTTCTTGCCCTTGCGATGGGCCTGGCCGATCGGGTGGATCGGCGGGAAATACAGTACGTCGAAACCCATCGCGCGAATCGCGGGCAGGCGTCGGATCACGTCATCGAACGTGCCGTGCTGGTTCACATCGCCGCTTTCGGAACGCGGGAAAAGTTCGTACCAGCTTGCAAAGCGACCCGCGAGCCGGTCCGCTTCGACCGGCATGACGGTGGGATAGCGGCTGGCGAACGGACGGCCGGCCGGGGTGCTCATGGCCGCGCGCATGGCGGCTTCGGTGCGTGGCGACAGCAGGATCTCGAGCCGCAGTGCATTGTCGTCGGCCGCACCAGACAGGTCGGCCAGCACCGCGCTGGCCTCGGCTGTTGCACCGCCTTCCGGTGCGCCTAGCGTTTCCGCCACGAGCCGTGCGCCTTCCTCGATCTCGAGGTGGATGTCGACGCCCGCCTTGCGTTTCTTGCCGACTTCGTCGAGCCAGCTTGCAAACGTATCGCGCCACGCTTCGACCGTGAACTCGTGACGGCCCAGTGCCGTTATCGGGAAGCTGCCACGCCAGCGGTCGTTGACGATATGAACCATGGGTGAGGCATGCCAGGCCTGTTCGCCGGGGCCACGCCATAGCACCACCGCGGCCAGCTTGTCGTGCCCGTCCATCCAGATATCGGCACTGACTTCCACGCGCTCGCCCACGGTGCGGCGCACCGCGAAGCGTCCATTGTCGGTGGTGGGCGACAGGTTCTCGATGGCGACACGTGGCGCTTCCAGCGCCGTAGCCAGGGCCCGCTCAGACGCCTTGCGCGCCGATCCGTTGCGCTTTGCCGGCGTCGCAGTCGGGGTCGGCAAGGCTTCGAACAGGCGGATATCGGCCGGCGGCAGCGTAATGGTGCCGCATGGACCGAGCCCGGTGCCGTCCTCAAGCGTGCCGCCTGGTCCGCCTTCAGCTGGGGCCAGGGTAGCCGCCGGCTGCGGCAGCGCGCTCAGCACGCGATCGACGCCGAACGATGCCGGCTGCAGCGGACACGGGTTCAGCACCACGGTAAGGGCCGGCGTACCGGCGGCGCCGTTGGCCAGATGGCCAGGGACGCGTGCCAGCACCGTCAGGGGGGCATCGGGCCCGCTGACCTGGCGCACCGCCACTGCCGGCTCGCCATCCTGCGCGGCGAGCCATGCATTGGCCTGCATGACCTCGTGCGTCAGGTCGTAAGGCGCATCGACGATATCGTCCGGGTGGCCGTCAGCCTGCGCCACTGGCGCGGTGTCATGTACGGCGGCCGCCCCCGTTTCATATCCGGCTGGCACCAGCCAGCCATCGCCAATTGCCGCGGCAGTCCACAGTGCGCGCCGCGCGGCCAATACGTCGACCCCGTCGGGCGCTAGTGCCGGAGCGGCCAGTACCCGGCCGAAGCGGCGCAGCCGGGCAATTTCCTCGGTCAGCCAGGCGCTGCGGTAGTCCCACCACGGTAGCGAGCAGAAGGCGCCATCGAATGGCGCAAAGGCCAGGTCATCGAGTTGCTGCGGCGTGCTGCCGGGGGTCCAGGCCAGGAATATCGGAGCTTGGCTCGTGTCCGGCGCATCGCCACGGCGCTTTAGGGTCTCGATCAGTTCGGTCCAGTGTCTTCCGGCCACACGGGTTGGCGCACGACAGCAGAAACCTGCCGCGCCGGCGGCCACGGCATCGCCCAGTTGGGCGCTCCACCATGCCACCAGCTGGCTGGCGGTAGCGTCGTCAAACCACCGCACGCGCACGCCCGGCAGATGATTGTCGGTGGCATCGGGGCTGCCTGCGGGCCGGGCATGATCGACCCAGCCATCGTGCATGGCGGCGGCGTCCTTGGGGAAGCGGTCCAGCGCCAGGTCCAGCAGCGGCGCCAGGCCGTGCCGGCGACAGGCCGCGAGCGCGGCGCCCAGTAGGTCGGGCCGTATCTGAGGGGCGGACCATCCCGCTAGCAGGACATGGTCGAATCCGAGTTGCACTGCGCGGGCAAGCGCGTCGTCGTCCACTGCCCGCAGTTCTTTCAGGTTGAGTTGGCAAATGCGCACGTCACACGTCCTCTGGCCGTGAGCGCCCAGGGGCAGGTTGGGCGCACCAGTGTCATGGTCAATTCCATGAGGACATGCGAATCACGTGCCAGTCACTGGCGCAAGGTGGCACCGGCCTCCTGAAGTGCGGTGCAGCAACGCTTCGCAAAGGATGTCTGACAACACTTCTGATAGGTCAGCCGTGTAAGAAGTACATGGCGACGGACGCCGGTGGAGTAGGAATGCCCTTGCGATGCCCGATGCACACCTCCAAACGGGTGAGATGCAGGCAAGATGCAGGCCAATCGCAGGAGAAACACCGCTCACCGCAAACAAAAACGCCCGCCGGTGTGGCGGGCGCGTGCCTGATGGGAGTGGGCTTTCAGCCGGCCCGATAGACGTCGAGGCGGTTGTAGAGCGTCTTCAGGCTGATGCCAAGCGCCTTGGCGGCCTGGCGCTTGTCGCCATCGAACTTGGCCAAGGTGGCCAGGATGATTTCGCGCTGGGTGTCGGCCAGCGTGGTACCCACCCGAACGCTGACCACGCCGTCGACGGTGGTGGGGCGCTGGGGCTGGCTGGCCAGCCCCGGATTGCCGATCTCGACCTGACGGTCCGCCAGGATATAGGCGCGATAGATCGTGTTCTTGAGTTCGCGCACGTTGCCGGGCCAGTCGTAGCGAACCAGGCGTTCGAGGGAGCCGGGCGCAAACGCCTTTTCGGTTTGCTCGATTGCGTTGAACTCGTCCAGAAAATGGCGCGCCAGCGGTGCGATGTCCTCGGTCCGCTCGCGCAGCGGGGGAATATGCAGCGGGAAGACAGCCAGCCGGTACAACAGGTCCTCGCGCAACTGGCCGCCGCGCACCGCATCCATCGGGTCGCGATTGGTGGCTGCCAGGATACGGACATCGCTGACCAGTGGCGTATCGCCACCCACGCGATGAAAGGACCGGCTCTCCAGCACGCGCAGCAGCTTGATCTGCATCTCCGCCGGCATTTCGGTAACTTCGTCCAGGAACAGCGTTCCCGCCTGCGCCTGCTCGAAATAGCCGGCCTTTTGCTCCAGCGCACCGGTGAACCCGCCTTTCTCGTGGCCGAACAGTTCCGATTCGATCAGCGTGGGCGCGATGGCGCCGCAATTCACGGCTACGAAAGGTCCGCCCCTCCGGCTGCTGCGTTCATGCACGGCGCGCGCGACCACCTCCTTGCCGCTGCCGCTTTCGCCGACAGCCAGCATGGTCACATCGGTATTGGCCACGCGGTTGAGCTGGCCAATCAGGCGCTGCATGGCGGGCGAGGTGCTTTCCCAGAGCAGCGAGACCTGGGCTGGCACGACTCTGCGGCCCGGAGCACGAGGTGGCGGCGGGGCGGGGCGTCCGGGAGGTAGCGTGGCAGTGGTTGACACGGATGTCGATGGGGCTTGCACTCCTTGCGCCATGTTTCTGTTCCAGGGGGCGGCGGTAGGGTACGCAAGCGCGTCGGAATGGTGGAAGATGGCTACCATGCTATCCGCTCGCGCGCCGGGTGGCTACCGCCTGGGGCACTGTCGCGGCAAGGTCCCACAGGCGTGTCAGACGGACACCGGCATAAGGTGCAGGACACGGTCGCTACACTTCAGCCTATCGTTGCACGTCTGTTTTCCGGGCGTGCATGCGGTGACGGATCAACCACCAGCCCACAGGGCCCATGACAACCAGACGCCGGCAAGACGACGCCATCCGACCTTCCTATGCCACATATCCTGATCGTTGACGATGACGAAAACGCCTGCGCGGCGTTGGCGGAGATCGTGGCGATTGAAGGCTTCTCTTCCGCCACGGCCGGCAATCTGCGCGAAGCGCGTCTGCAGATAGGCTGGCGTGTGCCCGATGCCATCCTGGCCGACCTGCGCCTGCCCGATGGCAATGGCATGGAACTGTTCGACGAGGTCGGTTCCAGCGGCGTCGAGGTAATCCTGACCACCGGCTATGCCAGCGTGGAGTCTGCCGTCGAGGCATTGCGCCTCGGTGCCACCGACTACCTGGTCAAGCCCATCAACGTTACGCGGTTGCAGACCGTGCTCAAGCGCATCGCCACGACCAGCGAGTTGCGCGCCGAAGTGCATTCATTGCGCGGCGAACTACGCCGCTATGGCCGCTTTGGACGGCTGCTGGGCAGTTCCGAGGCGATGCAGGTAGTCTATGACCAGCTTGGCAAGGTCGGCCCGACCGAAGCTACCGTCCTGCTGATTGGCGAAAGCGGTACGGGCAAGGAATTGGCGGCACAGACCGTGCACGAGTTGTCGGCGCGCCGCCGCCAGCCCTTCCTGGCGGTCAATTGCGGTGCAATTTCACCCACGCTGATCGAAACGGAAATGTTTGGTCACGAGCGCGGCAGCTTTACCGGCGCCGACCGTCAGCACAAGGGGTATTTCGAACGCGCCGACGGCGGCACGCTATTCCTCGATGAAATTACCGAGATGCCGCACGAATTGCAGGTGAAGTTGCTGCGCGTGCTGGAGACCGGTACCTTCATGCGGGTGGGTACCAACCGCGAAACGCATGCGGACGTGCGCGTGCTGGCCGCCACCAACCGCAATCCCGAGGAAGCCGTAGCCGACGGCAAGCTGCGCGCCGACCTGTACCATCGGCTCAATGTATTTCCGATCGAGCTGCCGCCGCTGCGCGCGCGCGGTGAAGACGTGGTGCAGATCGCCAATACGATGCTCGAACAACTCAACGGGGAACAAGGCACGCAACGCCGCTTCTCATCGTCGGTGCTCGAAAGCCTGCGCATGCATGCCTGGCCAGGCAATGTCCGCGAATTGCGCAACTTCGTGCAGCGCGCGTACATCATGGCCGATCAGGATGTCATCACCGAAGTCCAGATTCCGCTGCAGGTAGCGGCCGCGCCCAACGCGGGTGCCGCGGTGGTGTCGGTGCCGGTAGGGATGTCGCTGGCCGAGGCCGATCGCCAGTTGATTTTCGCCACGCTCGAACAGTGCGCCGGCGTGAAGAAGCATGCGGCGGAAATTCTGGGTATCAGTTTGAAGACTTTGTACAACCGTCTGGAAGATTACGCCGCCAAGGGCGAACTGCCCGAAAGTCTGCGTGCGGCGCGTAACGGTGACTCCAACCCGCCTCCGGCCTCGTGAGTGGGGCGACGCACGCACGTTTCGTGCGGTTTGATCCATCGTGGCAAGGCCGATGTACGGGGTAGTGCACGGTTCTTGCGTGGTTCTTGCGTGACAAGGGCAAATGTAGTTCCCGATCGATGACAGAACCGATGGTTGATCATGGCTGATGCCTCGCGCACTCCTTCCGAAGTCAGCGGCGCGCCGTCCCAGGACGACACGCCTTCCGGGCAACTGCCGGTGGTTCACAGCATTGCCGAAGTGACGGCGCTGATCGAGCAGGCCGCGCATGACCTGCGGTCGTCGCTTAACGCGATCCAGAGCTGGAGCTATGTGCTCGATCGTTCGATCGATTCGCTTGCGGCGCCCGCGCAGCGAGCGCTGGACGGCATGCGCTCGGGCATGCAGCAGCAATTGGCACTGATCGAGGAAATGGAGGAGGGCATCCACCTGCTGGCTGACGAGCGCGCGTCGGTATGGGCGGAGTCCGACCTGCGCGTGGTGGCCGAACAGACCATCGACGACAAGCGGCCAGCGGCGGAGGCTCGCGGTGTCATCCTGGCGCCGCTTGAATGCAAGAGTTCCGATGGTGCCGGCTTTATCGTGCCCGGCGATTCATTGCGTATCGGACCGCTGCTGCGGCACTTGCTGGTGCACTGCCTGTGGCGTGCGCCAGCGGGCGGCTCAGTGCGCGTGTTCCTGACTGCCGAGGCCGACTACATCAAGTTCCGCATCACCGAAAGCCAGCCGATCGAGCGCTCGCGCGGAGCTACGCGGCTGGGTGCCTTGACGGACTTCTTTGGTCGCCGCATGCCGCCCGAGGGTAGCCACTCGCCGCGCCAGAGTACGGCCCTGCTACTCACGCGACGCATGGTGGAACTGCAAGGCGCCACACTGACCGCCGAGAACGAGGATTGCGCCGATAACGACAACGTCACGGTGTGCATCGCGGTGCGATTCCCGCGCAAGACGAGCGACGCGAGTAACCCGATTACACCGCCGGCATAAAGCGCTTCTCACGCTACGGTGGCATGCTGGCCCGGGCTTTGCATGATTTCCTGGCAGGGCCCCGCTGACAGGGGTCCGGGATCCGATACTCCACAGGAGAGATGCCATGTCACACGCCCACGCTTCCAAGGGATCGCACAAGCCTTCCGCCAAACGGTCGTCGTCGACGTCGGACAAGACCGGCAGCGGTAAGTCCGACAAGTCGAGCAAGACTTACCAGGCGGCCGTCGACGAATCGCTCGACATGACCTTTCCGGCCAGCGATCCGATTTCCCCGGGTGCTGCCGAGCATGCCGAGAGACAGACCCAGACCCGCCGTGACGATGTGGACTGGACCCTGAAGAAGGGTAGCCAGCATCAGCCGGCCGGCGAAAAAGCCGTTGCCGAGCGCAAAGGCACCAGCGACAAGCACGCTACGCACGACAAGAAGCGGTAGGCAGGAGCACGATGAAAGCGGGCGCCTCGTGCGCCTTCCCACCATTGCATTGCAACATGCCTTGAACGGAGCCTCAGGATGTCTACGATCATCGCAGGACGATTCGATACATTTGCCCGGGCCGAGACCACTGCAACACGACTGATGGCCAAGGGCGTTCGCCAGGACGATCTGACCATGTTCTATGTCAATCCGCCGGGCCAGCATGGCACCTATCCGATAGGTGGCGACGAAGCCGTGGACCCGGCCGCGCGCAAGGCGGGCAAGGGAGCCGGGCGCGGCATGCTGGTTGGCGGCGTGGCTGGCCTGGCGCTGGGCCTATGCCTGGCTGCGGTGGAGCGTGTGTGGTTTGCCGCGTCCGTGCAGCCGTGGGTGCTGGTGCTGGTAATGGCGTTTGCCACCGGTGTGGGCGCCTATGCTGGTTCATTGATGGGCGCGCTCTCGCTGACCAGCCGCCAGCCCACCCCGGTGCGCCATGCCGGTGTCCTGCTGGCGGCACACGTGAGCGCCGACAATACCGCGCTGGTCGCGAACGAGTTGCGCCAGAACGGCGCGCTGGATGTGGAGCGTGCCGAAGGCCAGTGGCGCGACGGTCAGTGGAAGGATTTTGATCCGCTGGCGCCGCCCAGGCCCGCGGTCCGCTGAACGATGAAGACTGTAAAGACTGCAGGTTAGGTATTGCAACCTTTCGAACTTGATTTCCCACGCAGGAGGATCTGCTCATGAAGCCCATTGACCCGCAAGTACCGCCCTCCGGCACGCCCGCCCGCGGCGCGTCGATCATTGGCGATGTTGATCAGAACATGGCTGGATGCGGCCCGTTCGTGATGGCCTCGGACACGCTCGAAGGCAACAAGGTGGTGGACCCCTCTGGCGAGGAGATCGGCACCATCGACCACATCATGCTCGACGTGCTCGGCGGGCGAATTGCCTATGCGGTGATGGCGATGGGCGGTTTCCTCGGTATCGGCGAGAAACTCCATGCGCTGCCGTGGTCGGCGTTGACGCTTGACACGCGCCGGAAATGTTTCGTGCTCGGCGTCGAAAAGGATCGCATCAAGGAAGCGCCCGGGTTTGACAAGGAGCATTGGCCCACCATGGCCAATTCGCAATGGGCCACGAGCATTCACGAGTACTACGGTATCTCGCCGTACTGGGAGAAGGACCGTTACGACCCGTGGGCGTAATGAAGCGTTGAAGTGCCCCTGCCCGCCAATGGCAAATTCAAAGGCGGGCAGGGGTATTTTGCCTGGGGGATCGAGTAGGTCACACCTTGTGATTGACCTGCCCAGGCGGCTTGTCCGACGGGTCGGCCCGCATGCCTGTGGCCTGCACGGGCTGTCCGGGCGGTTGCTGCGGTGCGGGCACGCGCGTGGTAAGCTGGTTCGAGACCCCGAGAATGCCCGGCGGCGTCGATGCCGCCTTCTCGATGCGCTGGGAGATATCGATGTCGTCCACGCGGCCGGTAATCGTTACGCGCCGCGCCACCACATGCACGGCCACGCCATCGGGCATGTCGCCGCCACAGAACTCGGCGATGCATGTTCCCACGCGCTCGCGCAGCAGTTCGTCTTCGTCATCGGGGCTGGTCCGTTCGGGCGCCTGGCTTTCGGTCTGCATCATGGTGGTCCTTAGTCGGTGAGTGATCGACGCGGCGCGGCGTCACGCAACGCCAGGCCACGCCCGGAACTCCGGTGAGACGCAAACGCCATGCCCACGCGGGCGCCCTGGTTCCGGATCGTTGCTTGTAAAAACGACTTGTCACGGTGCCGGATGACATCCTTGTAGGACGACACCGACTGAAACTGCAAGAGGGCGCTCCCTACAATGTAGACAGTCCTGTCAGGCATGGGAGCGTTTCATGCATCAGCCCGCGCATCGTCGCATCCTGCATCTGTTCGACCACTTTGCCGGCGCGGCCACGCGACAGGCCGGTTCACCGGTGGCATTCGTGCTGGCCGTGTTCGTGGTGATGGCATGGGCCGTGACCGGGCCCATGTTCGGCTATTCGGAAACCTGGCAACTGGTCATCAATACCGGTACCACGATCATTACCTTCCTGATGGTCTTCCTGATCCAGCAAAGCCAGAACAAGGATGCGATGGCCGTGCACCTGAAGCTCAACGAGTTGCTGGCGTCGCATCGGGAAGCCAGCAATCACCTGGTTTCGATCGAGGATCTCGATGAAGAGGAACTGCGGCAACTCGTGACCTTCTACCGTCACCTGGCAAAACTTGCCGATGAGGAGGGCGGGGTCAAATGCAGTCATTCGATAGACGAGGCGCAGCAGAACCATGAGGAGAAGGCAAGCTTGCGACGCTCTCGACGCGATGAGCGCCCGGCGCGGCGCGCCGAACGGCGCAACCACACCGCCCAGGCCTAGTAGCGGACGAGGCAATTGATGCAATCCTGAATTCCGATTTCCAACTGGCAAATGCGGCCTGGCCGCAGAGGAGCCTACCTTGGCAACCCCGGCGACTCCCGATGCAGCAGCTACCGCAGTGGCGATGGAAATCGCCGCCCCGGACCCGAATGAACGCGATGTGCACGTGGTGGCATACGGCCGCGCGGATTGCGACGATCCGGCCAGCCACCAGGGCACCACGCTCAAGGGCATCGCCCAGCGTGTGGCGCAGCTTGCCGGTTTCAGGTTTGCCGGCACTTATGACGCTGCAGCGCTGCCGCCCGCGCAGGCGCGTTTCTATTTCGTGCCGGCCGACACGCTGACCGGTGTCGATTGCGCGCGGCAATTGGGCATTACCGGATTGCAGGACCTGCTGGGCGGGGTGGTGCCGCATGCGTTCATTGGCACCAAGGCGATTTCACATGGCCTTGTCGCGCCCGATGCCGCGGCGCCCGCCGGCTGGAGCGAGCCGTTTGCCGAGCGGGTGCGCGCGCATGTGCTGCCAGGGTTTACGGTGTTTTCGCTGGAAGATGCGCGCCGTGCCGGCCGGCAGATGCTGGCCGATGGCAAGGTGCGCCTCAAGGAGCCATGTGGCATCGGCGGCCTGGGCCAGCAGGTGGTGGCGACCGAGAAGGAACTGGATGCCGCGCTGGAAGCCATCGACGCCGCGCGCCTGGCCACCGAAGGGCTGGTTATCGAGCGCAATCTCGATGCCGTCAGGACGTTCAGTGTCGGCCAGGTAGAAATCGGCGATTTGCGTGCGAGCTATTGCGGCACGCAGGACCTGACGCCCAACAATACCGGGCAGCAGGTTTATGGCGGTTCCACGTTGCGTGTGGTGCGCGGTACATTGGAAGACCTGCTGGCGCATCCGGTCGAACTGCATCTGCGCGATGCCGTGCGTGCCGCCATTGCGTATCACGCGGCGGCGGTGGCCTGTTTCCCCGATGTGCTGGTGTCGCGCTCGAACTACGATGTGGCGCTTGGCACGGACCATGGCGTGCCGCGCCTGGGGGTACTCGAGCAATCCTGGCGCGTGGGCGGTGCCACGGGTGCCGAACTGGCGGCCCTGGCGGCGTTCCGGGCCGACCCGCAATGCATGCGCGCCACCGCCAGCACCTGCGAGATCTACGGAGAGAATCCCAACGTGCCGGCCGATGCGGACGTCTACTTCCAGGGCGAAGACCGCAGCGTTGGCGCACTGACCAAATACGCAAGACTGGAGTCCGTATCCGATGGCCACACATGAAGAGTCGATCAAGATCCATACTGAAGGAGGGATGATTGCCGGCACGGTGATCTCGCCAGCCACCAAGTTGCCCGGCGTGCTGTTTGTGCACGGCTGGGGTGGCAGCCAGCAGCAATACCTGGCGCGCGCGCGCGAAGTGGCGGGCCTTGGGGCGGTCTGCATGACCTTCGACCTGACCGGCCATGCCGGCACCGCCGCACAGTACGAGACGGTCAGCCGCATGCGCAACCTGGCCGATGTGCTGGCTGCATATGACATGCTGGTGCGGCATCCCGAAGTGGACCGCAATGCGATTGCCGTGGTGGGCAGCAGCTATGGCGGCTATCTGGCCGCCGTGCTGTGCGAACTGCGTCCGGTCCGCTGGCTCGCGTTTCGGGCACCAGCGCTGTATATGGACAGTGGTTGGGAATCGCCCAAGCGCCAGCTGCATCATGACCAGGATCTGGTTGCCTATCGCCGCAAGGTGGTGGCGGCCGATACCAATCGTGCGCTGCGTGCCTGCACGAATTTCAAAGGCGACGTTCTGGTGGTGGAATCGCAGCACGACAGTATCGTGCCGCACACGGCGGTGCTGAGCTATGTAGATGCCTGCATCCAGGCCAGCTCCATCACGTATCGGGTGCTCAAGGGCGCAGACCATGGTTTGGCGACCGAAGACAGCCAGCGCGCCTATACGAAGTTGCTGCTCGGATGGCTGCGCGAGATGGTGACCGAAGCCCGGACTGGCCCCGCAGTGCCGGCGCGGCCATCGAAGGCTTCCACGGCGCCAAAGGTGCCGCACCCCGACGACGGCCTCGATCCCCAGGGCAGCAAGGAAGATGAACCTCGCGAGCCTCGGGTGGTGGCACTTGCCGGCGACGATGATGACAACGACCCACAAGTCATCGCGGCCAGCCCCCGGCCCGAGCGCCGTTAGCGCTACACGGTTGCAGGACTTGCAAGCTTTGCGATTTGCCACTGCTTGCCAGGTAAGAATTTCAAAGTCGGGGTCTGACGCCGTGTAAAGGCTGGCGTGGACTGGATGGCATGTCTTGTGCGTATGGGCACGCACATGACAACCTCAGATCCGGCCAATTCCGGCAATCCCCCTGCAGACGTGGCAGCCGCCTTGCGCAAGGTCGGTTTGCATTATGTCGACGACAGCGACGCTGGCATTACCAGACGGCGTGCGGGCAAGGGCTTCACCTATATCGGTCCGACTGGCAAGCGCGTGGACGCGGCCACCGTGGCTCGCATCCATGCGCTGGCAATTCCGCCCGCCTACGAAGCGGTCTGGATCTGCGCCGATCCGTGCGGGCATCTGCAGGCCACGGGCCGCGATGCGCGGGGGCGCAAGCAGTACCTCTACCATGCCGACTGGGCGGTACTGCGCGATGCCGACAAGTATGCGCGGCTGATGGCGTTCGGCAACGCCCTGCCGCATCTGCGCGGCCGCGTATCGCGCGATCTGGCGCGCAACGGCATGCCGCGCGAGAAGGTGCTGGCGGCGGTGGTGACCTTGCTCGATGCCACACTGGTGCGCGTGGGCACGCCACGCTATGCCGAACAGAACCGTACATACGGGCTGACCACCCTGCATCGCAAGCATGTGGCGGTGCGCGGCAGTCGCCTGCGCTTCCAGTTCACGGGAAAGAGCGGCGTAACCCACGATGTCTCGGTCAATGACGCACGGCTCGCGCGCATCGTGCGCAATTGCACCGACCTGCCTGGGCAGCGGCTGTTCAAGTACAAGGACAGCGAAGGCCAGGTGCGCGAGATTGGTTCGGCCGACGTCAATGCGTATCTGCAGGAAGTCACCGGCGGTGATTTCACGGCCAAGGATTTCCGCACCTGGGCCGGCAGTGCGCATGCGCTGGCGTTGTTGCGCAAGACTCCAGCCGACAGCGAGACGGCGCGCAAGAAGGCCGTGATCGAAGTGATTCGTGCCGTGGCCAAGCGCCTGCGCAATACCGTGGCGGTCTGCCGTAAATGCTATGTGCATCCCGATGTGTTGGCGGCATTCATGGCCGATACCTTGCAGGCTTTACCGGCACCGCGTGCAGGCGTGCGCCTGCGTGTCGACGAGGCGCGCTTGCTGGCGTTGCTGGAAAGTAGCTGCGCCGCCGGCTTGACGTCGCGCAAGGCCGCATAAGTTGTCCCACCGGCGTCCAACCGGCGTCAGCTTCATACCTGCAGGGCCGGCACGGCTATTGCATCGTTACTGATACCAACAACAAGCAGAAACGCATAGCGATCGAGGTCCAAGGTGGAACACGAAGTCATCAGTTGCCAGCAGGCTGACAGCAGTAGCCCGGCAACCAAGCATTCCGAGGCGCGCCAGACGCTGCCTGCTGCTGATATTCCTTTAATCGAAGTTGCCGCGCTTGCGAAGTCCAGCGAGTCTGCCGGCGTTTCGCTGACCAAACGGCAACTGTCCGCCGCACGGCTGGCTACCTTGGCGCGTTACGGCAAGGGTGGGGTGGCGCGTGCAGTGCGCGGGCCGGATCTGCGTCAGGCACACGTGCTGATGCAGGCGCTGTGCGAAATGCGCGTGGAATTGGGCGAAGATCAGTGGTCGCCGTCCGCGCTCGACAGCCGTCACACCACGACGATGGCGTTGTGGCGCAACCGCGAGCGTGCGTTGTACACGCAAGCCGGTGTCGAGCAAGGTATCGAAGACCGGCTCGATGCTGGCTTCAAGCATGCTCGTAGCGGCAGCCAGCGCGAAGCCGCGGGCGAGTTCAAGCGCGCCTATCTGCTGCTGTGCTGTGTGCTGGCGCTGGCGCGCGATACAGCGCGACGCAGCGCGCGCCACAACGCTGCCGAGGCCCGGCCGGCCTGAACTGCCGCGCGGCTATCGGGCCGGCTTGCACGGCCCGATATAGCCCGGCAGGCCGCGTGCCTTGGTGCTCAACGCGAGCTTCACCGCTTCTGCCAGTGCACCCGCGAACGCGTGGTGGGTATCGAATGGTCCCTCGATATGCTTGCGGAAGAAGTCGGCCCAGCGGAAGTCCGGATACGCGGCCTTGACCTTGCGATAACCTCCTGACAATTGCACGAAGGCTTCCAGGCTGCGATACGGATCGTCGCGCATCGCGTGGATATCCGGGGGCAGTTCCTTGAGCGGGCGCCGCCTGCCATGTTCGTCGTAGGGATGGACCATGTGGGTGGCCACCATCTGTTGCCAGAACTTGCGCTCGGAAAGATGGCTCAGGTCCGCGCGCACGATCGCCGGCACCATCACGATGCCCATCTCGTGCCAGGCGCGGACCCAGTGGTGGTGGTCGACAACGTAGAGCGATTGCTCGGGCCCGAGTACCACGTGAATGCGATGTTTGTCGAGAAAGCGCGGCAGGTCCGCGTGTGACAGGCGACGCGTGACGTGAATCTTCTGCGCCACGTGGTAGCCCCCTACGGTGATCTGCGTAGGCCGCAGATGATCGACCGGAACCATCAGTGCAGCGCCTTCCCTGAGTAGCCTGACCGGCTTCTTCTTCGTTGACGCTTTCGTTATCGCTTTCGTTGATGCTTTTGTTGGCTTCTTCGCTTCGGCCGTTCTTTGCGATTCTTGCTTCGTCATGGCGTGTTGGTTCCGGAGCATGCGGTGTCCGGATTACAGCAAGCTTCGTGCCCTGGGTGGGATGAACCCGCATGTGCCTGCGGCAAACCTTGCCACGGCTTGTAATGGTTACGCGAGGGCAGGTGAAGCGAAGGCGCCGGATTGCCGCTGGGTGCCGTTGCCGGCGCGGCACGGAATTTGCGCCTCACATGTCCAATGGCAATGCAATGCCGCGAGATTCGTCAGGAAAACCATGTCTACCCCCAGCAAGCTCCCTCCGCAGCACCAGGACCAGCAACCGGGCCTGGAAAGTGAGATGGTCCCGCAGCCCGATAGCGGTTCAGACGACTATGTCGGGAGCGGAAAACTGCGTGGCAAGGTCGCGCTGGTGACCGGCGGCGACAGCGGTATTGGCCGGGCCATCGCCGTGGCGTTCGCCAGGGAAGGGGCGGACGTCGCGTTCGCGTACCTTGATGAGCACGAGGATGCCGCGGAGACCGAGCGCCTGATCGTCGAAGCCGGACAGCGGGCATTGGCCATTGCGGGAGATCTTGGCGAGGTGGCTCACGCCGACAAGGTCGTATCCGACACCGTAGCGCAGTTTGGATGTCTCGATATTCTTGTGAACAATGCCGCGGAGCAACATCCGCAACCCTCGCTCGAGGATGTCAGCGACGCACAGCTCGAGTCCACGTTCCGCACCAATGTGTTTGCCATGTTCCATGTGACACGCGCGGCGTTGCCTCATCTGTGCAAGGGTGCGACCATCCTCAATACCACATCGGTCACCGCCTACCGGGGTAGCGCGCATCTGCTCGATTACTCGGCCACCAAGGGGGCGATTGTCGCTTTCACGCGTTCCCTGGCACTTCAGGTGGTCAAGCGCGGGATTCGCGTCAATGGTGTGGCGCCGGGGCCGATCTGGACCCCATTGATCCCGTCAACATTCAGTGCGGAGGAGGTCGCGGAATTCGGCAAGAAGACGCCCATGGAACGTCCGGGGCAGCCTTTCGAGGTGGCAGCCGGCTATGTGTTCCTGGCTTCCGATGCCGCGAGCTATATCACAGGCCAGGTCCTCCATATCAACGGCGGGGAAGTGGTCAATGCCTGACCACGATATTTGCCGCTACACCTGATCACAGGGAGAACGATCATGTCATCGATTGTCGCCGGTCGCTTCGCCTCCATTCCGGAGGCCGAGAAGGTAGCGCAGAAGCTGTATGCGCGCGGATTTTCGGTCTGGGATGTATCCATCATGTCGGTGGACCCCGGCGGCGCGCGGCCGCCCGGCGTTCTGCTGGCCGCTCGCGCCAAGGGCGAGCGGCGCGACGAGGCGCTGGATGCGCTGCGCGAAGGCGGCGCCTGCGATTGCGAGCGCGCCAGTGGCAAATGGGAAGGCGGGCAGTGGAGCGACTTCGACCCGCATCACCTGCCTTCACTGGTCGACGCACCGGAAGGCGAATGCTGGCCAATGCCCGGCACGCGCAATGGCAACGTAGCGCGGAACGACCATGCCGCGCCGGTGGCCCAGGAGGCAGTGGCTGAAGACAGTACCGGCAATGAGGATCCAGGCAGTGAGCTCGAGCACTACGTCGACCGTCAGGTCGCGGGCCACAGCTGATCCGGCCGCACGCCGATGGGACACAAGACGACGGCGGATCTCGACACGCTACGGCCCACGCAGATCACGCTGGGCTTGTACCAGGTGCACGAGAAAATGGATGTCAGTGGGCGGCCACGCGGTCAGGCCGCGCGAACGCGCTTCATGAACAGTCATCGCATCCAGACCATTGCCGGACCCGGCGGCGCGTTGTTTATCGCCGATCATCACCATTGGGCACGTGCATGGCTGGAACTCGGCTGGCACCAGGCGCCGGTGGAAATCCTGGATGACCTCAGCGCGCTGTCGCCGGGGAAGTTCTGGAAGCGCATGCGTGAATTGGGCCATCTGCATCCGTACGATGAACATGGCAAACACCTCGATGCCAAGGCATTGCCATCGACATTGATGGGAATGCGCGACGATCCGTATCGCAGCCTGGCGGCATTCACGCGTAATGCGGGAGCGTATCGCAAGCCCGGCAATGCCTATGGCGATTTCCAGTGGGCCGCGTTTTTTCGCCGGCATGTTGAAGAGGATATGCACAGCATTGCCGGCTTTGCGCGGGCCATGACACTGGCCATTCCACTTGCACGAAGCAGCAAGGCGAGAAAATTGCCGGGGTTTGTGGGAAGGTGCGAGGGGATGTAGGGGGAGGTGTGGGGGCGTGCGCGATCCGTCGCCGTGGGTTGAACTGTTTGCCCTCTCCCCCGGCCCCTCTCCCGCGTCACGGGAGAGGGGAGAGAAGGCTTAGCTCTTGGACTTGTGCGTTGGCTTGCCCTTTTGCTTGGTGCTTGCCATTTTCTTGAGTTCGGTCTCGCTCATGGACTTGGCCATCGACTTCGATGCGCCTTTGAGTGTGCTGGCTTTACGTTCGCCGCGCTTGGCCGAGAGCGCTGCGCCCGCCGCCATTTGTTGTGCCTTCGATTTGGCTGGCATGTCGATCTCCTTTATATGCGGCCCAAGACGACCAGGAGCACGACGATCACGACGATCAGCCCAAGGCCACCACTCGGGCCATAGCCCCAGCCGGAGCTATACGGCCAGGTCGGCAATGCGCCAACCAGCAGCAGGATAAGGATGATCAGAAGAATGGTGCCGATGCCCATATTGCGCTCCTTGTTGTGGTTCTGGCGGCGCGGCGGAGATAGTGCTGCCGCGCGGCTGTCCCGATGCTTCAAGGTTAGGACAGCACCAGTGCGCACTGAGGCGGGCAAGGGCTGAAATCAGTGTAGGAATAAGACGACGCCTGATCAGCACATCAGCACATCGGCACATCGGCACATCGGCACATCGGCACTTCAACAAATCAGAAAGCGGCGCTGTAGATGGCGAAGGCATCGGCTTCACGTACTTCGCGCGGATTGTTCACGAGCAGGCGGGTCTGCAGCATCGCATCGCTGGCCATGCGTGCCAGGTCGCTTTCCTTGACGCCCACTTCGCGCAATGTGCGTGGAATGCCAGTGGCTGCCACCAGGCCTTCGATATGAGCGATCAGCGCGGCCGTCTTGGTCTCTTCACTGCCGGTGGTGCCGGGCAGGACCACATCGCACAGTTCAGCGTAGCGCTTGCAGGCTGCCGGTGCGTTGAACTTCATCACATGTGGCAGTACCAGCGCGTTGGACAGGCCATGGGCTACGTGGAAGATGCCGCCAATCGGATAAGCCAGTGCATGCACGGCCGCGACCGGCGAGTTGGCGAAGGACTGGCCCGCGAACATCGCCCCCAGCAACATCGCCTCGCGCGCGGCGCGATCGTTGCCGTTATCGCATGCACGCATCAGGTTCTGCGACAGCAGTTGCAGCGCCTGCACGGCCAGCATGTCGGAGACCGGGTTCTTCAGGTGCGCGCTGGTATAGGCCTCGATGGCATGCACCATGGCGTCGATACCCGTTGCCGCCGTGGCGCCGCGCGGCAGGCCCAGCGTCAGTTCGGCATCCAGGATGGCAAGGTCGGCAAACAATTGCGGAGCGACCACGCCCATCTTGGTGGTTTCGCCCGTGGTGACGATCGAAACCGCGGTGACCTCGGATCCGGTACCGGCCGTGGTGGGCATCTGCACGAGCGGCAGGCGTGTGCCGGTGACCTTCTTCACGCCATACATGTCCTTGATCGACTGCGTGGCCGGCAGCAGTACCGCGATCAGCTTGGCCACGTCCATCGATGAGCCGCCGCCCAGCCCGAGCACCACTTCGGCATTGGCCTGGCGCGCGCGTTCGGTAGCGTCGAGCACTACATGCTCGGGTGGGTCGGCGATGACGTCGTCGATCACGGTGACCTGCCAGTCGTGCCTGGCAAGGTCGTCCAGCGCGGGCGCCAGCAGGCCGCTCCTGGCCAGGAACCCGTCGGTCACGACGCACAGGCGCCGCGCCTGCGGCCACGTCTCGCGCAGCAATGCGCCAAGCCGGCGCGCGGCACCGAACTCGACGACCATCGTCGGCACGGTCTGAAAGCGGAACGGGTTCATGGTGTCTCCGGATCTGGGAATGTTTTGTAGTTGTGCTCCCCTCTCCCGCCGTGCGGGAGAGGGGAGCAAACATATACCAACAGCAGATTTTTACATCTGCAGGCAAAGATACTTGATTTCGAGGTATTCCTCGATACCGTGACGTGAGCCTTCGCGGCCGACGCCCGATTGCTTGATGCCGCCAAACGGTGCCACCTCATTCGAGATCAGGCCGGTATTGAGTCCGACCATGCCGTACTCGAGCGCTTCACCGGTGCGCCATGCGCGGGCGATGTCGCGGGTATAGAGGTAAGCGGCCAGGCCGTATTCGGTGGCGTTGGCGGCGGCCACGGCTTCTTCATCGTGCTTGAAGCGGAACAGCGGCGCCACCGGCCCGAAGATTTCCTCGCGTGCCATGCGCATGTCGGCCGTGGCATCGGCGATCACGGTCGGCGTGTAGAACGTGCCGCCCAACTTGTGCACGCCGCCGCCCGCGATCACGCGTCCACCCTTGGACGTCGCGTCATCCACCAGCGATACGACCTTTTCGATGGCCTTGTCCTCGATCAGCGGACCGATCACGACACCGTCTTCAAGACCATTGCCAACACGCAACTGGCTGGTGCGTTCGGCGAACTTCGCCGCGAATGCATCGTAGATGCCGTCCTGGATGTAGAAGCGGTTGGCGCAGACGCAGGTCTGGCCGCCATTGCGGTACTTGGCGGCAATCGCGCCTTCCACGGCCGCGTCCACATCGGCATCGTCGAAGACGATGAATGGCGCATTGCCGCCCAGTTCCAGCGACAGTCGCTTCACGGTCGGCGCTGACTGTGCCATCAGGATGCGACCCACTTCGGTGGAACCGGTGAACGACAGCTTGCGTACGATCGGGCTGCCGGTCAGCACCGCGCCAATCGTCTTGGCATCGCCGGTTACCACCTGCAGCACGCCGGCCGGCACGCCGGCACGGTGGGCCAGTTCAGCCAGGGCGAACGCGGACAGCGGTGTCAGCTCGGCCGGCTTGATGACGATGGCGCAGCCCGCGGCCAGTGCCGGGGCTGCCTTGCGCGTGATCATCGCGGCCGGGAAATTCCACGGCGTGATGGCGGCGCAGACACCTACCGGCTGGCGTAGCGTAACCAGGCGTTTGTCTGCGGCAGGCGTGGCCAGTACCTCGCCGTCCACGCGCTTGCCCTCCTCGGCGAACCACTCGATAAAGCTGGCCGCGTAGGTGATCTCGCCCTTGGCCTCGGCCAGCGGCTTGCCTTGCTCGCGCGTCATCAGGTAGGCGAGGTCATCGGCGTTGGCGAGCATCAGGTCAAACCAGCGGCGCAGGATGCTTGCACGCTCCTTGCCGGTCTTGGCCGCCCAGCCTTTCTGGGCCTTTTCCGCGGCCGCGATGGCGCGGGTGGTTTCCGCGGCGCCCAGATCGGCCACCTTGGCGATGATCTCGCCCGTGGCGGGGTCGGTAACGTCGAAGGTCGCGCCGGACTCGGCGGCGGTCCATTGGCCATCGACATAGGCCAGTTGCTTGAACAGCGAAGGATCCTTGAGTTGCATGGCGAATTTCCCGGATAAGAGCTTGAACGAGAACAAGGCAGAACACCGACTTGTCTTCGTTCAATAGATTGAACTATATTCGATATGTCGAACGATGGTCAGATCATACGCCCATGTCTGGCAGACCGCCAGTGGGAGTGACCGTTCCGTTTTGCCTGCCCAGTACAATCGCGTCCATGCCCAAGTCCGCCTACTCCTTATCCGATGACGATGCCGGTACAGCGTCGGCCGCCAGGCCAACGTCGCCAGCCGTGGTGCGAGCCGTGCAAGTGCTCGATGCCATCGCCGCCGCGTCAGTGCCGCTGACGCTGGCCGACCTGACCCGGCTCACCGGTGCCCCGAAAAGCTCGCTGCACGGCATGTGCGAAACGCTGGTGCAACTGCAACTGGTCAAGCGTCTTGCCGGCGGGGCGATGGCCTTGGGACCGCATGTGATGACCTGGGCCAACGCCTTCCTTTCGCAGACGCAGATCACGGAAGAGTTTCGCGGGCTGTGGGGGCAGACCGATGCGTTTCACGATGCCACGGTGACGTTGTCGACCATGGAGGGTGTCGAGGTTGTCTACCTGGCCTGCCAGAATGGCGACCATCCGCTCGGCGTGACATTCCGCATCGGCATGCGGCTACCTGCGCCCTATACCGCAACCGGCAAGGCAATGCTCAGCACGCTGTCGACCGCCGATGTGCACCGGCTGTTTGCCAATGGCTTGCCGCCGCCACTGACGCGCGCCAGTGTGGCCAACGCCGAGGCCCTGGTCGAGGAGCTTGCGCAGGTGCGCGCGGTGGGGTATTCGGTCGACAACGGCCAGATGCGCGAAGGCATGACCTGCTATGGCGCGCCAGTGTTCGATGCGTTGCAGTCGCGTGCGGCCGGTGCCATAGCGGTCAGCTTCCTGTCCAGCGAAATCGATGTCGCCACTGGCGAACGCATTGGCCAGCAGGTGCGCGCACTGGCCGACCAGCTTTCGGCGCGGCTCGGCGCCCGCGCCTGACAACCGGCATTTGCGCGTGGTCAAAGGCCTGGACTCGTAGAATCGCTAGCATCCGGGGGGTCCCTTTCCTGATCCCACGCGATGACATCAACCTCGGCGAACCCGGTTCGCCGCCCCCAACTGGTAGCGCCGGCCGGCTCGCTCGCGGCGCTACGGATGGCGCTGCAGCACGGCGCCGACGCGGTTTACCTGGGCCTGCGCGATGCCACCAATGCGCGCAATTTCGGCGGCCTGAATTTTAGCGAGGACGACATCCGCACCGGCGTGGCCGAGGCCCACGCGCGCGGTGCCGAGGTGCTGTTCGCCATCAATACGTTTGCGCAGATGGGGCAGGTCGAGCGCTGGCACCATGCCGTGGACGCGGCGGCCGCGCTCGGTGCCGACGCCGTGATCATGGCTGACGCCGGCCTGATTGCCTATGCGGCGCGACGCCATCCGTCACTGCGCATTCATCTTTCGGTACAGGGCTCCGCCACGCATGCCGATGCCATCGAGTTGATGCGCGAGCAGTTTGGCATTCGCCGCGTGGTATTGCCACGCGTGCTGTCGGTGCCGCAGATCGCAAAGCTGGCCAGGCAGACCGATATCGAACTGGAAGTATTCGGTTTCGGCAGCCTGTGCGTCATGGCCGAGGGGCGTTGCCTGCTGTCTTCCTACGCCACCGGCGATTCGCCCAATAACAAGGGCGTGTGCTCGCCAGCCCATGCGGTGCGCTGGGACGAGCAGGACGGCACCATGCATGCACGGTTGTCCGGAATCCTGATCGACAGCTATGCGCCGGGCGAACCCGCCGGCTATCCCACGCTCTGCAAGGGACGTTTCACGGTCGAGGGCGAGCGCGGCTACGTGCTGGAGGAACCGACCAGCCTCAACGCGGTGTCCTTGCTGCCGGCCCTGATCGATATCGGCATTGCCGCCATCAAGATCGAAGGGCGCCAGCGCAGCCCGCGCTACGTGGCCGATGTCGTTGGCGTGCTGCGTGCCGCCATCGACGATGCCTGCCGTGACCCGCGGCGTTTCGTGCCGCGCCAGGACTGGCAGGCCACGCTGGGCCGCCACGCCGAAGGCGACCAGGTCACCCAGGGCGCGTACGACCGCCCGTGGCGCTGACATTCACCTCCATGCAATTCACACCGCCAGGACAAGCCATGGCAACCACAAACCAACCGAACCCGGCGCCGTTTCGCATCGCGCTGGGACCGCTGCTGTACTACTGGCCGCGTGCCGACGTGCTGCGGTTCTACGCGGCGGTGGCTGAATCGGCCATCGACCGTGTGTACCTGGGCGAAGCCGTTTGCACGCGCCGACATGAAATGCGCTTCGCGGACTGGCTCGACATAGCTCAGATGCTGCGCGAGTCCGGCAAGCAGGTGGTGCTGTCCACGCCAGTGCTGGTGGAATCGGACAGCGATATCGCGGTGATGCGTCGGGTCTGCGCACAAGATGATTTCCTGGTGGAGGCCAACGACCTCGGTGCCGTGCATTGCCGCACGCGCCGTGCGTTTGTCGCTGGACCGCATCTCAATGTCTACCATGCCGATACGCTGGCCTGGCTTGGCGGGCTGGGCGCGCACGGATGCACCGTGCCCGTGGAGATGGATGGCGCAACGATGATGGCGCTGGCAGCGGCGCGCCCCGCCGGCATGACGCTGGAGGCCATGGTCTGGGGCCGCATGCCGCTGGCGTTTTCGGCGCGCTGCTTTACCGCGCGCCATCATCGCCTGCGCAAGGATGCCTGTGAATTCCGCTGCATCGAGTATCCCGATGGCCTGGTGGCCAACACCGGTGAAGGGCAGGCGTTCTTCACGCTCAACGGCATTCAGACCCAGTCGGCCACCTGCCTCGACCTGTGCGGCAATGTGGCGAGCATGGCCGGCGCTGGAATTGACTACATGCGCGTCAGCCCGCATGCCACGGGCACGCTGGAAGTGGTGGCCCATCTCGATGCAATCCGTAGCGGCCTGCGCGTAGCATCGCCAAGCAATGTGATGCCAGCCGATGCGGCACCGAGCAATGGCTACTGGACCGGCGCGCCAGGCATCTGCTGGGCAGCGCAGGAGAGGGCCGGCATATGAGCGGACTGAATGTGAATGCGGTACTGATGCGTGTCCATCGCCATATGCCCGCGCCGATGCGCGCTGCGCCACTGGTGATGGCACTCGAAGCCATGCGTCGGGCTGGTTGGCTTGCGCCGCCTGCCGCGCTCGATGGCCGCACGTTCTCGCTGACGGTCGACGATATGGGGCTCGAGGTGCGTTTTCATTGCGCTAACGGACGCTTCCTGCCAGGGCCGTTCCAGCATCGCGAGACCGACTTGACGCTGCGTGCGGGCGCGCTGAGCTACCTGCGGCTGATCGGCGGCGATGCCGATACCGATACGCTGTTCTTCCAGCGGCGCCTGTCGATTCGTGGCGACACGGCACTGGGCCTGGAGGTCAAGTATTGGCTCGATGCCGCGCCACGCCCCGGCTGGCTGGCCGTGCTGGCGCAGCGGCTGTCGCTGTTGTTTCCGGAGCCGCGCGCGGCTTGACCAAGTGCGCGGCTGCGGCAAGAGGTGGCAGGGTGGTCAGAACTCCGGCATGGCTCCGCCATAACGCGAGCCACGTTGCTTGAAGCACTGGTTGGCCTGCAATGCCGCGCATGGGGCATCGACCAGTCCGCCGACGGTCTGGAAGCGTGCCAGCGTCACGTTGAGCTCAGCGGCGCTGCGCGCGCGGACCATTGCGAAGAGGTTGTACTGCCACACCGGAAGCCGCCGCGTCCTGCGAAAGCACATGGTGACGTGCTGCACCTCGGCAATCCGCGAGCCAATTGCATCGACACGCGCATCGGGCACGTTCCAGACGCACATCACGTTATGCGTGTAGCCGAAGTGGCGATGCCGCAGGATCGCGCCAAACCGGCGAATCAGGCCCGCGTTACGCCAGTTCGTCAGTCTTGCCAGCGTTTCCGATGCCGCCAGGCCGGTGCGTCGCGCCAATGCGTGGTACGGCCGCGGTGTCAGCGGCAGACCCGCTTCCAGCGCGGTGGCCAGTCGCCAGTCTGCATCGTCGAACTCACGCTGTTCCAGCGGCCCGAGTATCCGTGCCGCTTGCGGTGCCTGCGTCGACGTGCGGCGTGCGCAGCGCGTGAGGCCCAGCGGCAAGCCCAGATCGGCTCGATATTCGCGTTCCAGTGGCAGGTCGATCGGTTTCTGGCCCACATCGGCGGCAATGCGCGCCAGTACGCCATCGAGCTCCGGGCGGTCGCGCGCACCGGCCACGAACCACAGGTTGTAGCGATGCCCGTCGCGCGCGTGGCTCTGGCTGATATCGGGGTCGCCATTGATACGCTCGACCACGCGCTCCATGCGGGCAGGTGGCACCGCCAGCGCCGCCACGGTGCTGGCACCTATCGCGTTGGGCGCGAAAATGGCGCCGATGCGGCTGATGCGTCCGTTGCCAAGGTCGCGCGCAAGCAAGCTCAGGATGGTGCGTTCGCAGACGCCGAAGGCTTCGCCGGTACGCTGATACGGGCGGTCGTGTAGTGGAAAGTCGTGCTGGATATGGTCGTAGAGTTTGGTTTCGTCGAACATGGCGAGCGATCTGGACGGTCGGGACAATGCGTGTGCAATGCACGGAGTCGATGCGCAGGCGCCGAATGTTGCGATGAACCGGAGCACGCCCGCATCATGCGGGCATCATCATCGTGAAGTTATGCGGTTATCTCGTTGACACTTATCAAGCTGTGTAGAGATGGTGCGAGGCAGGTGTCTTCAGTGTGTTGCGAACGCCGTCGTCATTCGAGTAGTGGTATGTGACGTAAGTGCCATTTATGTAGCGGACCGCTGGCGCAATACGCCTCCAGGTGGGCCGGCCTTGGGTCCCGGCCAATCCTGATCTACATTGATCTGTTACGGCCGCTTGGACGGAACGCTGCCGCGTGTGCACAGATGTTGCCTAATTTTTGAGCAGTCCAGTGCGATGCCGCACAGACACGGGCGTAGCGGTTCGATATGGCAGGATATCCACAGTTTCTGTGGATATCCTCAACGTATCCTCGCCCACAGTCGCGCAGCGGCAATTCGCATATGCTGGCGCATCAACCTCGGTCAATTGTCAGCTTCGTGCTCGCTATGCGCAGGATTCGGATTGCCGCAGTGTCTTCTGTCGTGCTTTTGGCCTGGCCACTGGCGGGTTGCGTGACGCAATACCGCGTACCCTCCGACGCGCCCTATGCCAGCGTGCGCCTGATGACCAGTACCGATGACCGCACGACATTCAACGTACTGGACCCGGCCAAGTGTCCGACGCCGCGGCCACTGGTGCTGGCCGGCATGGGCAAGCAGCTTGCCTCGATGGGTCGCGATTCCACGCTGGAGATGGCCGGCAGTTCGCCAGAGCCGCCATCGCGCACGCGCGAACGCAAGGTATTACCGGGCAAGCGGATTTTCGTGGCCGTGACATCGTACGTGGCGCCGCCGGCCGATGATGCCCGCTGCGCGGCAGGGGTGTCGTTTATCCCGCAGGTCAATGCGCAATACGAGATTCGCTACACGCGCGATGACGCCGCAACGCACTGCGCGGCGCAAGTCATGCGGCTGCAGCCGCTGGCGGATGGAGGGGCGAGCGTGGCGCCCGAGCCCACGCAGCAGGGTTTCCGGGCGCTGCGAGCGGAATATCTGTGCGAGGCGCGCTAAGGCGTGCCTCGCAAAACCATAAGCCGATCAGGCTGCCTGTTCGATCAGGAAGCGCTCCGGGCGCTTGCCTAGCCATGCCGGTGCACGGCCGCGGCCGGACCACGTCTTGCCGGACTTCGGATCGCGGTACTTCGGGGGCAGCGCCGCCGTCGTCTTGCGTGCCGCACCCACTGCGATACTCGTGCCGGCCGGACGGCCGCGGCGGCGCTTCGGTGCAATATCGTCGACGGTCAGATCATAATCGGCCATCAGTTGGCGAATCTGCTCGATCACGCTGGCCACTTCATTCGCGCGCACTTCGCTGAGCTTGGCTTCCAGTGCTTCTTTTTCGGCCAGTAGTTGCTTGTAGGTTGGCATTCTTGGATCCCCGTTCAGATTGGCGGCTGCCGCAATATTGCCGCAAGCGTGTCCGCATAGAAAAATATTACAAGAACCATCCGGAAAAGCACGATAAAAGCACGATTCAAACGCGAATCGAGAAAGAAATCGTAAGGGATTTGGCAAAAAAGACGCGCAGCCACTACCTTTTACCGGATCCGCCTTGCGCTGGCACGATGCAGGGTCGGTTATTTCATGATTTGCACCGCATCGCATCGTAACCACAACTGCTAATAGGAGGCAATATGGCAACCCGAATTTTCGTCAATCTTCCGGTTCGCGATCTCGATAAGTCGATCGCTTTCTTTAGCCGGCTCGGCTTCCGCTTCAATCCCCAATTTACCGATCAGACCGCAACTTGCATGATTGTCAGCGATGATATTTTTGTCATGTTGCTGACTGAGGCAAAGTTCCGTACCTTCACGCCGAATGAAATCTGCGACGCGCGCAGATTTACAGAGGTACTGGTGTGCCTGTCAGTGGAAAATCGTGCACGGGTGGATGCCATGGTGCGCGATGCGCTGGCCGCGGGCGGCACGACCTACAAGCCGCCACAGGATCTGGGATTTATGTATGGCCATGGTTTCCAGGATCTCGATGGCCATATCTGGGAACTGGTTTATATGGATCCTGCTGCAAGCGGCGCGGCCCAATAAAAAAACCCCCGGGAGGAAAGCTCCGGGGGTGGTAAATCCACCGGTATCCCAGGTGGAGGAGACAACCTTGCGGACGCCGCAGGCGTCCGCGAAATCAAAGAAGTCTTTATCAGATGGCCCAGCCACCGGCATAGAACGCGGCCAATGCCACTGCGATGGCTACCGTGCCGATATTGAGCTTGCGCCATTCGCCCGCGACAATGCGGCCGATGACCAGCGTGCAGAAGCCGAGCATGATGCCGGTGACAATATTGCAGGTCAGCACAATGAACACGGCGCAAACCAGGCCCGACAGCGAATCGACCAGATCGTCCATATGCAGGCGCGAAACGCTCGACAGCATCAGCAGGCCCACGTACATCAATGCGGGTGCCGTGGCGTACGACGGTACGAGCCCGGCCAGCGGCGAGAAGAACATCACGGCCAGGAACAATACGCCGACGGTGACCGCAGCCAGTCCGGTGCGCGCGCCCGCGGCCACGCCGACCGTGGATTCGATGTAGGCCGCGGCCGGTGCGCCGCCGAAGAACGCCGAGAAGATAGAGCTGACCGAATCGGCGGTCAGTGCACGGCCACCATTGTGGATACGGCCCGTGGCGTCGAGCTGGTTGGCCTGGCCGGCCACCGCGCGAATCGTGCCGGTAGCGTCGAAGACCGCGGTCATGACCAGCGCCAACACGCTGGGCAATACGGCAGCCGACAGCGCACCGCGAATATCCATGGCACCGATCAGCGAGGCATGGCCAGGCGTGGACAGCGACGGCAGCGCGAAGATGCCGGTGAACTTCACGGCCGGATCGAAGATCAGGCCAAGCGCCGAGATGCCGACGATCACCAGCAGGATGCCGCCAGGCACGCGCCGGCGTTCCAGGCCGAAGATCGCGGCCAGGCCCAGTACCGACATCATCACCGGGAAGGCCGTGATGTGGCCCAGCGCCACTGGCAGGCCCGGGCCGGGATTCTTCACCACGAGTCCGACTTCGTTCGAGGCAATCAGCAGCAGGAACAGGCCGATGCCGATGCCCGCGCCGTGCGCCACGCCGGCTGGCAGGTTGCGCAGGATCCAGGAGCGCACGCCGGTGACCGAGATCGCGGTAAACACCACGCCCATCAGGAACACGGCGCCGAGCGCGACGGACGGTGACAGTTTCTGGCCCAGCACCAGGCCAAAGGCCATGAACGCGGTAAGCGAGATGGCGCAGCCGATGGCGATCGGCAGCTTGGCCCACAGGCCCATCAGCAGCGATCCGAATGCCGTGGTCAGGCACACGGCCACGAATACGGCGCTGGTATCGAAGCCGGCCTTGCCCAGCATGCCGGGCACGACGAATACGGCATAGACCATCGCCATGAAGGTGGTGATGCCGGCTACGACTTCGCGGCGCTGCGTGCTGCCGCGCTCGCTGATCTGGAAATACTGGTCGACCGGGCCTCCGGATTTCTGGGGGGCGGCCTCGACGTCCGTGACGGACGGATACGGCTGTTCGATCATGCTCTGTCTCCTTGCAGGGGCGCTGCGCGCGTCCGCGTACGGATCGGGCGTCAGCCTCGTCTCACGTGGTTCCGGGTGAGGGCGGAGGTCCCGTTGGCATCGGCAAGGGGTGCGGGTGTCTCGTTCCTCGGTGTCCGGCCACTTGGGCCGGGGCCGGTCGACTGCCTCTGGTGGGCTGGATCCGGCGAGGCTCAAAGGTAGGCGAGGCTTCGGGCATGTTCATCATCGGGTGTGCATGCGGAACATGCCGATGCCCGAATAACCACGGCATTCCGGTGCTTCCGGAAGCTCAGGGATTTCCCTTGGTGGCGGGGAATTCGCGCCGTCAGGCCAGTCATGCGTCACAACGGAGGTGCCAGGCGCATGCCGGGCTAAAGGTCACGGCGCCGTGGCCGATAGCCCTTTGGCAACACCCATATCCACATACCGAGCCAGCGGAGCAATAGCATGACCAGCGCGATGAGGGACATCGACGAGCGCACCAACCTGACCAACAACAACCAGTTCGAGTTGCTGTTGTTCCGACTTGGCGATGCGACGCACAGCGGACAGTCCGAACTGTTCGGCATCAACGTTTTCAAGGTCCGGGAAATCCTGGTCATGCCGTCGGTCACGACCGTGGTTGGCGCGGGACCCTCGATCCTTGGCATGGCCGATATCCGCGGTCAGGTGATTCCGGTCATCGACCTGCCACGCCTGCTCGAGTGCTCGCCGAAGTCGGGCCTCAACATCATGCTGGTGACCGAATACGCGCGCTCGACGCAGGGCTTTGCGGTCGAGGCGGTCGAGGAAATCGTACGGCTCGACTGGAGCCAGGTCATTTCGGCCGAGACCAGTGTCAAGGGCGGGCTGGTGACCAGCATCGCCAAGCTTGATGCCGGCGGCGACAACCCGCGCCTGGTGCAGGTACTGGATGTAGAGCAGATCCTGCGCGACGTGCTGCCGACCCGCCAGCCCGATGTGGACCCCGCCACGGTGGGTCCGCAATTGAACCTGCGTCCGGGCACCAAGATCCTGTGCGCGGACGACTCCGCGCTGGCGCGCGGCCTGATCGAGAACGGCCTCAAGGCGATGGGCGTACCGGTGGTGATGACCAAGACCGGTCAGGAAGCCTGGGAGATGCTGGGCCAGATTGCCGACCTGACGTCGAGCCAGGGCAAGTCGGTGCGCGACGAAGTGGCACTGGTGCTGACCGACCTGGAAATGCCCGAGATGGACGGCTTCACACTCACGCGCAAGATCAAGGCCGATGCCCGGCTCAAGTCGCTGCCGGTGGTCATTCACTCGTCGCTGTCTGGCGAAGCCAGTGAGGAGCACGTGCGCAAGGTCGGTGCCGATGCATACGTGTCGAAGTTCCTGGCGAAGGACCTCGCCGATACGATTCGCGGCGTGTTGGCAAGGCATCCGTAATACCTTTGCCATGCCCTCGGTGTTCTCCCCTCTCCCGCGTGCGGGAGAGGGGCGGGGGAGAGGGCCAGCGGTTCAAAATGCGATAAGCAGCAAGCAGAACCTCATGCCCTCACCCCCAACCCCTCTCCCGCCTGCGGGAGAGGGGAGCAACAACATCAGTATCCGCGCTTCAAAACCCCGCCACGCATAAATCCCACCCCAACGCAACAAAGCCCTTGAAGCAACGGCTGCACAAAAAAAAGGCAGTCCAGCTCCATCCAGAACCGGCGCGGGCTGGCGGGTTGTCAAGAGGGGGATTATCCACGCAATCTGTGGATAGTTCCGCGGCAAAAGCGGGCCACGCGGGTAACTCAAACAGGTATACCCGCGCGCGTTGTTGCCCACATTTCTACTTGGGTTGTTCCACTGTACGCAAATACGGCTTCAGTGTCTTGAACCCTTGCGGATATTTTTTCTTCGCATCCTCATCGGACACCGAAGTCGGGATGATCACGTCTTCGCCCGGTTTCCAGTTCACTGGCGTGGCCACCGTATGCTTGGCATTCAGCTGCAGCGAGTCGAGCAGGCGCAGTACCTCATCGAAATTGCGCCCCGCGCTCATCGGATAGACCAGCATGGCCTTGACCTTCTTGTCGGGGCCGATCATGAACACCGAGCGGATCGTGGCGTTGTCCACGGCCGTGCGCGGTCCACTGCCACTGGCTTCGGGGTGGATCATGTCGTAGAGCTTGGCCACGTTGAGGTCGGCGTCGCCGATCATCGGGTAGTTCACGGCGCTGCCCTGGGTTTCCTCGATGTCCTTGGCCCAACGCGAATGATCGGTCACGGGATCGATCGACAGGCCAATGATCTTGGTATTGCGCTTGTCGAACTCGGGCTTGAGCTTGGCCATGTAGCCGAGCTCGGTGGTGCAGACTGGCGTGAAATCCTTTGGGTGCGAGAACAGGATGGCCCAGCTGTCGCCGATCCATTCATGGAAATTGATCTTGCCCTCGGTGGTGTCTGCAGTGAAGTCCGGGGCGGTCTCGCCTAGTCGGATTGCCATGGTCAAACTCCTTCGAAAGGTTGCGTGGTCGAGTGTGGAGCGATGGGAACGTCGGGGCACTACGGCCGGCCCGGGCAGACGGGCAGCACTCCAGTATAGGAACTGCGCAGCCAGTTGGCGCTCGTCCCGGAGGAGGAAGGGATACCTCTGATCGACAGCTTGCGCGTTGCCGGTATCGTCCCCGTCACACCTTCACTTCAAACCTGCAGCCAACCCTCATGCGGGCCGCTCCAGGTCCGCGATGACCGCGCGCAGGAAGCGTGCCGCTTCGCCGCCGGTGACCACGCGGTGATCGAATGTCAGCGACAGCGGCATCACGCGGTGGACGGCCGGCACGCCGCCGGCGGCGACCACTTCGTCGTGGATACGGCCCGCACCAAGAATGGCCACGGTGGGCGGTACCACGATCGGGGCCGCGTAGCGTCCGGCAATCATGCCGAAGTTCGACAGGGTGATGGTGTTGCCGCGCATTTCCTCTGGTGCGATGGTGCGGGCCAGGATGTCGGCGCGCATGCGGTCGAGCCCGCTGCGCAGGTCGGCGGCGTCGCGCTTGCCCACGTTGCGCAGCACCGGCACGAACAGGCCTTCGGGCAGGTCTGCCGCGATGCCCACGTCGATCCGTTCCAGTACATGGCGCCGGCTGGTCTTGCCCTCGTACCAGGCGTTGAGCGCGGGTTCGGCATGTACCCCGGCCACCAGGGCACGCACCAGGCGAATCGTGATGTCGTGGCCCGCGGCGGAACCTACGGTCTGCCATGCATGCAGGTCGGCATCGTCCATTACGGTGGCGGCGGCCACCTCGCTCTGCGCGCGTGCCATGTTCTGCGCCATGGCACGGCGCACGCCCCGTATCACCTCGGCGGGACCAATCTCCGCGAGCGTGGTGGCCACGCGTTGCACATCGGTCGCGGTAATCACGCCATCGTGGCCCGATGGCGTGACCATGGCCAGGTCAACCGACAGCTTGTGCGCAAGCGCGCGTACCGCGGGCGTGGCCTTGATGCCGTGGCCACCTGCCATGCCCGACGCACCCACGCGCGTCTGGTCTTCGCGTACCACGTGGGTGCCCACCTTGACCGCGCCCACCACGGTGCCGGCATCGTCGGAGGCGCCGGCGCCTTCAAAGCCGACCAGTGGCGCACCAAGGTGCACGATATCGCCCGGTTGGGCATACAGCTTGGCCACCTTGCCACCGAATGGCGACGGGATCTCGACGATGGCCTTTGCGGTTTCCACCGACAGCAGGGGCTTGTCCGCATCGATCGTATCGCCGGGCTTGACGTGCCAGGTCACGATCTCGGCCTCCTGCAGGCCTTCGCCAAGGTCGGGCAGCTTGAAGATCCGCATGGTTGTCTCCGTTTGCCTGCGATATCTAGGATGCGGCCAGCGCGACGCGCGCGGCGTCAACAATCCGCGCCACCGACGGCAGATAGCTGTGCTCGAGCCGTGCCAACGGCACCACGGTGTCGTAGCCGGTGACGCGCTGCACCGGTGCGCTGAGCGAATACAGGCCGGCATCGGCCAGGTTCGCGGCAATCTCCGCGCCGATTCCCGCCGTGCGCGGGGCCTCGTGCACGATCACGCAGCGGCCGCTTTGCGCCACCGATTCCAGTATCGTGTCCATATCGAGCGGCTTGAGCGTGGCCACGTCGATCACGGCTGCGGACACCCCTTCGTCGGCCAGTTGGTCGGCGGCCGCCAAGGTCTCCTGCACCATGGCGCCCCAACTGACCAGCGTGATGTCGCTGCCGTCGCGCAATGTGAAGCAGGCATCGAGCGGCAACGCCTGGCCATGGTCTTCCACTTCCTGCCGGAACAGCCGGTACAGGCGTGTCGGTTCGAAGAAGATCACGGGGTCGGGATCACGGATCGCGGCCAGCAGCAGCCCGTATGCGCGTGCGGGGGACGAGGGCATGACCACACGCAGCCCCGGGATATGCGCGAACATCGCCTCGGGGCTTTCGGAGTGATGCTCGGGGGCGTGGATGCCGGCGCCGCTGGGCGCGCGCACCACGAGAGGACAACTGAGCCGACCGCGCGTGCGATGCCGCAGATGGCCCGCGTGGTTGAGGATGTTGTCGATGGCCGGATAGATAAACCCGGCGAACTGGATTTCCGCCACGGGCTTGAGTCCCATCGCGGCCATGCCGATTGCCGCGCCAACGATCCCGCCTTCCGCCAGCGGCGTGTCGATGACCCGGGCCTCGCCAAAGCGGGCTTGCAAGCCCACCGTCGACCGGAATACGCCGCCGTTGACGCCGATGTCCTCACCAAGCAGCACCACGTCGGGGTCGTTGGCCAGTTCATGTGCCAGCGCCAGATTGACCGCTTCCACCAGATGCAGTTCAGCCATGATTAGCCTCCTGGTCCTGCGTGGCGTAGCGCTGCGCGGTTTCGAGCTGGTCGGCCAGCGCGGCGGGCAGCGTTTCATAAAGGCAGTCGAACATCGCCGAGACATCGGGATGGGGCAGTTCCAGATACGCGGCCACGGCGGCGCCCACCGCCTGCTGGCATTCGCGGATCAGCGCTTCCTCATGCGCGGCGTCCCATGCGCCCAGACTGGCCAGGTAGTCGCGCAGGCGCGTGATCGGCTCATGCCGCCACGCCTCCTTGACAGTGGCTTCGTCCCGATACCGCGAGGCATCGTCGGCGGTAGTGTGGTCTCCCAGCCGGTAGGTGACCGCTTCGATCAGCGCCGGCCCGGCGCCATCGCGCGCACGTTCGATGGCGTCGCCAACGCGTTGCCGCACGGCGATCACGTCGTTGCCATCGACCTGCTCGCCAGGAATGCCGGCCGCGATGGCCTTCTGCGCCAACGTGGCGGCGATGGTCTGCCTGGCACGCGGCATCGAGATGGCCCACTGGTTGTTGTTGATGACAATGACCAGCGGCACCTGCCATGCGCCGGCCATGTTCATGCCTTCATAAAAGGCGCCGTTCGATGTACCGCCATCGCCGATGATGCAGACCGCCACGCCCGCCTGCTTGCGCAGTTTCAGCGCGTAGGCCACGCCGGCCGCATGGCCGACCTGGGTACCGATCGGCACGCAGTTGCCGAAGTCGTGCGGCACCGCCGCAAATCCGCTGCCACGTTCGTCGCCACCCCAGTAGAGCAGGCTCTCGGTCATCGTGACGCCCCGCACAAACTGTGCGGCATGATCGCGATACGAAGGCACGAGTACGTCGTCGGCCCGCATCGCCATGGCCGTGCCCACCCCGATGGCTTCTTGCCCTAATGCAGACGCGAACGTGCCGATCTGGCCCGTGCGTTGCATCGCGATGGCCTTGAGGTCGAATTGCCGGGTGAGCACCATGGCGCGATACAGCGGCAGCAGCGCGGCCGGGTCGCGGGCAAAGGCGGGAAGATCAGGGGCGGTGGTGCCCTCGGGAGACAGATAGCGGGTAAAGCCAATTTCAAAGCGCGCAACAGTGCCCATGTGGAAGTCCCCTTGTGGTTCGCTGTGTCCTGTGCGGCGCAGCATCTTGTGGACGCTGCTGCATTGGACTATAGGGCAAGGAACCAGGGTTTGGGCGTGCGCTGGCGCACTGGCGTCAATGCTGTTGATTGACTCCCCTCTCCCGCGCCGCGGGAGAGGGGAGCAGGACAGCGGCGTCAGACGATCAAACCGGCTTCCATACCGGCGACGTGGCCACGGTCACCTTGCGCGGCAGGATCGACTGGCCGGCGAATGCATCGGCAATGCGTTGTTGTTCATCGAGCGAGGCCGCATCGACCGGCTGGACCTGATACGTGCGGCGCGCATTGGCGGCTTCCACGGTGGCCGCATCGAGGCCGATCAGCGGCGCATGCCATGCGGCGGCCTCGGCAGGATTTGCCTTGAGCCACTCACCGGCGCGGCGCAGTTCGCCGTAGACCGTGGCCAGTACGTCGGGACGGCGCTTCGCGTAGGGCGTGGCGGCCAGGTAGAAACGGCGGTAGCTCGACAGCCTGGTGCCATCGCGCAGGATGCGCGCATTGGCCTGGCGCTGTACCGCTGCCAGGAACGGGTCCCAGATCACCCATGCGGCGACACTGCCACGCTCGAACGCCGCGCGTGCATCCGCGGGGGTCAGGTAGGCGGGATCGATATCTCGCATCGACAGCCCGGCCTCGTTCAATGCTTCCAGCAGCAGGTAGTGTGCGCCGGCTCCCTTGGAGAAGGCGACGCGTTGTCCCTTCAGTTGTGCCACGGTGCGAACCGGCGAATCCTGCTTCACCACGATGGCCTGCGCAGTTGGTGATGGTGCCTCGATCGCGTAGTACGTCATGCTGGCGCCCGCGGCCAGCGCGAACGGTGGAACCGCGTCGGCCACATCGGCAGTCAGGTCAAGGTTGCCGACATTGAGCGATTCGAGCAACGGCAGGCCCGACGTGAACTCATGCCACTGAACACTGACCTTGCGCGGTGCCAGCGCCTGTTCAAGTGTCTGGCGCGATTTCAGCCAGATCATCAGCGTCGAGGATTTCTGGTAGCCGATACGCAGGGTCTCGGGGTTCTCCGCGCCTGACGCCAGACCGGGCAGCGTTGCGGCCCCGAGTCCGGCGAGGCCGCCCAGGCCGCTCAGTACGATGCGCCTGCGCGCGGGATTGGACAGTGACATGCTGAATTCCTTCATTCCGTTCTAGAGCCAGCGGGGCAGCCTAAGCGGCACCGCATGGTGCGGGAACGAAGAAAAGCGCGCTTGCTTATGCAGATTCTGCGCGCGCTCTTCGCATGCGGGGCCATATACGCCGAGCGCATAACCGAGCGCGATTTGATTCGTTGTGTGCCACGTGCATCGTCCCTACAGTGCATGGCTTGTGCTTTCCCCCAGAGCCGCTACTTGCCATGACGCTTGCCGCAGATACCCTCCAGGATTTCGAGATCCGTCCGCTTGACGCCGCACTCGGTGCCGAAGTGGTCGGGCTCGACCTGAACCAGCCGCTGTCTCCCGAAGACTTCCGTCGTATTCATCGCGCCCATCTTGACTACCACGTGGTCGTGTTCCGCGACCAGCGTATCTCGCCGGCGCAGCAGATCGAGTTCAGCCGCCGCTTTGGGCCGCTGCAGATCCACGTGCTGAACCAGTTCCAGCTGGCCAATCATCCTGAAATCCTGATCGTGTCGAACGTGCTCAAGGACGGCAAGCCGATCGGGCTTGGCGATGCGGGTCATTTCTGGCATTCGGACCTGTCGTACAAGGAAACGCCAAGCCTGGGTTCGCTGCTGCATGCGATCGAGCTGCCGGCCGAAGGTGGCGACACGCTGTTTGCCAATATGCATGCCGCGTACGACGGCTTGTCAGCGGAACTCAAGCGCAAGCTGGAAGGGCTGACCGCCGAGCACACCTATCTGGCGCGCTACGCCGAGCTGCAGAAGCGCAGCCCGTGGCGGCCGAACCTGACGCCCGAGCAGATCGCGCAGGTCAAGCCAGTCGTGCATCCGGTGGTACGCACCCATCCCGAAACGGGGCGCAAGGCGCTGTTTGTCAGCGAGCATTTCACGACGCGGATTGTTGGTTTGTCTGACGACGAAAGCCGCGGGCTGCTCGACGAGCTCTTCGCGCACAGCGTGAAGCCCGAGTATGTCTATCGCCATCAATGGCGCGAGCACGACCTTGTGTTCTGGGACAACCGCTCGTTGCAGCATTTGGCCGCCGGCACGCCTGACCACCTGCGCCGCGTGATGTACCGCACCACGATCGAAGGCGATACGCCGTTCTGAATTGCAATTCCATACTCAAATCTCCGGAGTTCCGCATGTCCCTGCGCCTGTCCTCGCGCCTTTCGCTACTTTCGTCCGCCTCGACCTTGACCCGCCGCGCCGCGCTGGCCGTATTGACCGCTGGCCTGGCGCTGACCGGCACCGCGCACGCGGAAGGGCGGCTGCGGATTGCCGAGCAGTTTGGCGTGGTCTACCTGCTGCTCAATGTGGCACGCGACCAGCAACTGATTGAAAAGCACGGCAAGCAGCAAGGCGTCGACATCAAGGTCGAATGGACGCAGCTTTCCGGCGGCTCGGCGGTCAACGATGCGCTGTTGTCCGGCGCGATCGATATTGCCGGTGCCGGGGTGGGGCCGCTGCTGACGATGTGGGACCGCACCAATGGGCGCCAGAACGTCAAAGGCGTGGCGTCGCTCGGCAACTTCCCGTACTACCTGGTCAGCAACAATCCCAAGGTGAAGTCGATTGCCGATTTCACGGACAAGGACCGTATTGCGTTGCCGGCAGTGACGGTATCGGTGCAGTCGCGCGTACTGCAACTGGCCGCAGCAAAGCAGTGGGGCGACAAGGAATTCAATCGACTCGACAAATGGACCGTGGCCATTCCGCACCCCGATGCGGCGGCAGCCGTAATTGCCGGCGGCACCGAAATCACGGGCCACTTCGGCAACCCGCCGTTCCAGGAACAGGAGTTGGCGGGCAACCCGAACGCGCGCATCGTGCTCAATTCGTACGATGTGCTCGGCGGACCGAGTTCGGCCACGGTGCTGTACGCGACCGAGAAGTTCCGCAACGACAATCCCAAGACCTATCGCGCGTTTGTCGATGCGCTGGCCGAGGCGGCCCAGTTCGCGACGAAGAACCCGGAAGCAGCGGCGGATCTTTACATCCGCGTGAACAAGGCAAAGATCGATCGTGCGCTGTTGGTGAAGATTCTCAAGAATCCGCAGGTCCAGTTCAAGGTCACGCCGCAGAACACGTTCCCGCTGGCTGAGTTCATGCATCGCGTAGGCGCCATCAAGAACCAGCCGAAGTCGTGGCAGGACTACTTCTTCCAGGATCCGGCCACTGCACAGGGGAGCTGACATGGGCGACGCATTGCACGGCAGCGCGCGCTTGCGCGTGGTGTCAGATTCGCAGCCGCTGCTGCAGGTCGACAACGTCTCGCTGGAATATCGCACGCCAGAGCGCGTGGTGCGAGCCACCCATCGCGTCAGCTTCGACGTGCATGCGGCCGACCGCTTTGTCCTGCTTGGACCATCCGGCTGCGGCAAATCGACCCTGCTGAAGTCGGTGGCGGGCTTCGTGCCGCCAGCCGAGGGCGAGATCCGGCTGGAGGGGCAACGCGTGCAGGCACCGGGGCCGGATCGCATCGTCGTGTTCCAGGAGTTTGACCAGTTGCCGCCATGGAAGACCGTCAAGCAGAACGTAATGTTCCCGCTGCGGCAAGCGCGTGGCATGTCGAAGTCCGAAGCTTCGGACGTGGCCATGCATTTCCTGAACAAGGTGGGGCTGGCTGCGTTTGCCGATGCCTATCCGCACACGTTGTCGGGCGGCATGAAGCAGCGTGTGGCCATTGCGCGCGCGCTGGCCATGCGGCCGAAGGTGCTGCTGATGGACGAGCCATTTGCCGCGCTCGATGCCTTGACGCGTCGGCGCATGCAGGAGGAACTGCTCGAATTGTGGGACGACGCGGCGTTCACGCTGCTGTTCGTGACGCATTCGATCGAAGAGGCACTGGTGGTAGGTAGCCGCATCCTGCTGTTGTCGCCGCATCCGGGGCGCGTGCGCGCAGAGCTGAACAGCCATCAGTTTTCGCTGGCCAGCCAGGGCAGCGCCGAATTCCAGCAGGCGGCGCAACGCATCCACGAGATGCTGTTCGAAGCGCCGCCTGAAACCCGCAAGGCACCGCACGATACGCCCGACCACGTATTCCAGGCTGTACGACACTGATCATGACAACTGCACAACCAACGGTGCGCACCGAGTACGAGCGCGTGCTGGAACCATTCACCGCCGTGCCATTGTCGCGCGCGCTGCCGTGGTATCGGCAACTGTGGGACCATGGCTGGCTGCGCAAGGCGGTGATCCTGGTGGTCCTGGCCGTGCTCTGGGAAGCCATCGCGCGCGTGCAGGACAACGACCTGCTGCTGCCGACCTTCCTGGCCACTGCACGTGCGTTTGCCGAGGCCATCGCCAGTGGCGAGTTGCCGGACAAGGCGGCCGTATCGCTGTCGATCCTGTTGCAAGGCTATGCGGCTGGCATCGCGCTGGCATTCGTGCTGACCACGCTGGCCGTGTCCACGCGTATCGGCCGCGACCTGCTCGATACGCTGACCGCGATGTTCAATCCGCTGCCCGCCATCGCGCTGTTGCCGCTGGCGTTGCTGTGGTTCGGGCTTGGCAGCAAGAGCCTGATCTTCGTGCTGGTCCATTCGGTGTTGTGGCCGCTGGCCTTGAACACCTATGCGGGATTCCGCGGCGTTCCGGAAACGCTGCGCATGGCGGGCCGCAACTATGGCCTGCGCGGCCTGCGGTACGTGGTGCTGATCCTCGTGCCGGCCGCGTTGCCGGCGATCCTGTCGGGGCTCAAGATCGGCTGGGCCTTTGCCTGGCGGACCTTGATCGCGGCGGAACTGGTATTTGGCGCGTCATCGGGCAAGGGCGGGCTGGGCTGGTACATCTTCCAGAACCGCAATGAACTCTACACGGACCGCGTCTTCGCGGGACTGGCCACCGTGATCCTGATCGGCCTTGCCGTGGAAGGGCTGGTGTTCACCACGCTGGAACGGCTGACCGTGCGCCGCTGGGGCCAGCAGCACTAGCAATTTGTGGTGCCGAGCCTTGCCGATTTACTTGCCGATGTCATGCGGGCGGCGTATCGTGACGGGTCATGACGACGATCCATCATGCTGCCGCCCAGGGTTTCTCGACCCAGGCCGATACCTACGCCCGCGGGCGTCCCGATTATCCCGCCGAACTCGGCGACTGGCTGCGCGATACGCTTGGCCTGGCACCCGGCAAGACCGTGGTCGATCTCGGGGCCGGCACGGGGAAATTTACACGTTTGCTGATACCTTCCGGCGCCACGGTGATTGCCGTGGAACCGGTGGAAGCCATGCGTGCCCAGCTCTCATCGAAGCTCCCCGACGTGCAGGCCCTGCAGGGCAGTGCCGAGTCGATGCCGCTGCCCGATGCCAGCGTCGACGCCGTTGTCTGCGCGCAGGCCTTCCACTGGTTTGCCAATACTGCCTCCATGCAGGAGATCCGCCGCGTGCTGAAGCCGGGCGGCCGTCTGGGCCTGGTGTGGAACGTGCGCGATGAATCGGTGGAGTGGGTGGCGCAACTCACGGCGATCATGACGCCTCATGAAGGCGATGCGCCGCGCTTCTACAAGGGCGACTGGAAGAAGGTGTTTCCTGCCGAGGGTTTCGGGCCGCTCGGACTGACCCGCCTACCCTATACGCATACCGGCGCGCCGGAACAGGTGATCGTCGACCGCGTCATGTCGGTCAGCTTTATCGCATCGCTGCCGCAAGCGGAACAGGACGCCGTGCGTGCGCGCCTGCACGCGGTAATTGCTGCCGATCCGGCACTGCAGGGCCGCGACGTGGTGTCGTTCCCCTACAGTACCGAGGCTTACTGCTGCGAACGGCGCTAGTCAGACCGCCGCTGCGAACTGGTCGCGGTAGCGCGCGGCCAGTACCTGGCTCAGTGCCAGCGCCAGCAACGCGCTGACGGCCGCGAACAGGTAGACCGCCGGATAGTCGCCTTGCCCGGCGATCAGGCCTGCCACCGGACCGGTCAGGCCCAGCGCGAAATCGAGGAACAGTGCATAGGCACCGAGTGCCGAGCCCCGGTTGGTGGCCGGCACGCGCTTGACGGCTTCCATGCCGAGCGCCGGAAATACCAGCGAGAAGCCAAAGCCGACCACGGCCGCGCCGACCAGCGCCTGCCACTGGGCATGGGCCATCCAGATGATGGCCAGTCCAGCCGCTTCCACCGCAAACGACACCAGCGCCACCGGATAGCCACCAAAACGCGAAATGCTGTCGGCCATCAGCAGGCGCCCGAGTACGAAGCAGGTGCCGAGCGCGGTCAATGCCAGCGCTGCGTGATCCCAGCCATGGCCGGCGTAGTAGAGCGTGATGAAAGCGGTAATCACGCCAAAGCCGACCGAACCAAGCGCGAGGCACACGCCGAATGGGGTCATCGCACGGAAAACACGAGCGAATGGCAGACGTTCGCCTTTCAGGATCGGCACCGGCGCACGACGGCGTGCCAGCAGCAACGAGGCACCGGCAACCAGCGTGGTCACAACCCCGATGATGCCCAGCCCGCCCTGGTCGGCCAGTACCACGCCCAGCGGTGCACCCACGGCCAGCGCGCCATAGGTGGTGATGCCATTCCACGAGATGACCTTGGCGGTATGGCGCGCGCCGGCGCTGCCGATGCCCCAGGCGATCGTGCCCGTGGTGACCAGGCTTTCCCCGGCCCCGAGCATCAGGCGCGCGGCCAGCAGCCAGCCCAGGCCGAGCCAGTCGCTATCTGGGAACATCGATGTCAGCCATGCAGCGATCAACGTCAGCACGCCGCTGCCCGTAACCAGTGTCATGCCGGTCAGTACCGAGCGCTTCGGTCCCTGCGTATCGCACAGCGTGCCGGCCCACGGGCGGCTCAGCAGCGTGGCCAGGTACTGGATGCTGACCGCCAGGCCCGCCAGCACTGCGCTGTAGCCAAGGTCGCCATGGACAAAGCCCGGCACCACGGCAATCGGCAGGCCAACCGCCAGATACGCGATGAAGTTGAAGAAAACAACGCCAAGGATACGGCGGGTCACATTTTGATTGGCGGATTCGCCATGCGACGGTGTGACCTGGGAAGGGCTCGGGGCGGACATGGGTGGCTCAGGGGGCGCGGAATTGGCCGGATTTGCCAGAATCAGGTATGACGACCTAGGGAAAACCCGGAAGATGCCATCATACGGCATTGCAGCATTTGCGTGGCGCCCTGAGTGGAAGCCCGAGTAGGAGTGTGGCGTCATTGACAACACATGGTCCGTTCTATACGGTGAACGCCCGTTCCAATTGCCTCTCCGGTCACCTGGGGTCACCTGCATCGATGCCACGCAAAGCCGCCCAACTGTCTGAAGCCGACAAGCACTCCGCTGAAGGAGGAGCCGTGGCCGTGGATCGGGCGTTGTTCGTGCTGTCGGTGTTCCGGGAGGGGGATACGTCCCTGGGGCTGGCCGAACTGGCCCAGCGCAGTGGCCTGTACAAGAGCACGTTGCTGCGGCTGCTGGCATCGCTGGAACATGCGCGGCTGATCCAGCGCCTTGCCGATGGCAGGTATGGTTTGGGATCCGAGGTCGCACGGCTCAACGCGGTCTATGCCGCTTCGTTCTCGCTGGAGCAGGTGGTGATGCCGGCCTTGCGCGAACTGGTGCGCGTAACGCGCGAATCGGCCGCATTTCACGTCGAACAGGGCGAGCATCGCCTGTGCCTGTATCGCGTGGATTCGCCGCAGCCGGTGCGCGACCATATCCGTGCCGGTGATTTGCTGCCGCGCAATCGCGGTTCGGGCGGGCGTGTATTGCGCGCGTTCGCCGGCGCGCGCGGCGAGATCTTCCAGAAGATTCGCGATGAGGGGGTGATTGCGCTGGTAGGCGACCGCAGTCCCGATATTGCCGGCGTGTCGTCACCGGTGTTCGGACCCGGCGGCGAATTGAAGGGCGCACTGACATTGACGTGCCCGACGCCGCGCTTCACCGATGCATTTCGCGAGCAGGTGCTCGATGCCGCGCGGTCGTTGACGCACGCGCTCGGCGGCACGTTTCCCGACGTGTCGCCGCCTGCTGCCCAGTCCGCACCGGCGCTGCCGCAAACGGACGACTGAGCGCGCGCACGCGTTCCCGCGCCCGTGTTCCGCTGCGCAGCATTTCCCTTCTATTTCAATCCGTTACAACGCGCGCTTACCCGGCTTGTCGGGGGTGCCGCCGCGCGTTGCGCGCGGGCTATGATGCGTGTTTTCGCGCCGATTCAATCGACCGTTTCCACGTCGGGTCACCCGTTACGGGTTAACGTGGATAACGGCAGTCGCCCCCGGTAGCTTTAGAGGAAACTCATTCCCGTGCACCTGGCTCAGCAGACCATTCTGGTCGTCATGATGGTGGTTTTCTCCAGCACGCTGGTCATGGCAGCGGGGCTGGTGCTCGCGCTGCGCGCCAGCGACGCGGGACGCCTCTGGGCCGTGGGCCACGTGGTGGCATCGGGCGCGGGCCTGGTAGTGGCCGCCAGTGTCGGCTCCGGCTCGATGCAGCTTGGTGCCCTGGGCGCGGGCTTCTATCTGATTGGCAGGCTGACGATCTATCGCGGCGTGCGCGTCTACTATGGCCTGCCTGACCACGTCCTGCTGTTGCGCGGGATTGGGCTGGCGGCGCTGGTGTTGCTGGTGCTGGTGACCGGGCGGCCGGATGCGCAACTGCTGCAGCATGGCGTGGGCTACGGCATGCTGGCCATGATCTCGTTCAGTACCATCGTGACCATGCTGCGCAGCCGACGCGGCCGCACCAGTATCGGCGGCCCGCTGGTGCTGGCATCGCACCTGGTCCTGCTGGGCTCGCAGGTGGCCGCGCTGAGCTACGGCGCGGCCTTCAAGGGTCTGGCCATTACGCCATTCTTCCTGCAGACCAGCGCATCGGTCTGGCCGCTGGCGCCGCTGGTGGCCGTGTTGCTGGGCCTGTTCGGCTTCAGCCTGATGGCGATGGAGCAGATCATCGCGCGCAACGAGAACGGCGCGCGGCTGGATGCGCTGACCGGCCTGCTGAATCGCGGCGCGCTCGACATGACCGCCGTCGGTATGGTGGCCCGCTGGCAGCGCGAGGGTGACCCACTGTCATGCCTGGTCATCGACGTTGACCACTTCAAGCAGGTCAATGACCGGCATGGCCACCACGCGGGCGACCATGTCCTGCGCGAGATCGCCATGGCGCTCGACAACTCCCGGCGCGCCTCGGATATTGCCGCGCGTTACGGCGGCGAGGAGTTCTGCATTCTCTGCCCCCATACCGACGAACACCAGGCCACGGCCCTGGCCAACCGGATCCTGCGCAAGGTCAGGGCCATCGAACTGCCGCCCGGCGACGGACCGGGCTGCGGCCATGCCAGTGTCAGTATCGGCATTGCGCAACTGCATAGCGGAGCATCGAGCAGGGAAGGTCTCTGGCGCAGCCTGTTCGCCGATGCCGACCGGGCGCTCTACGTCGCCAAGCAGCGGGGACGCGATCAGTTCGTGCTGGGCTCCAGCATGGCGCAGCCGACCACCGAAGTGGCGGTGCAGCCCGAGGTGGATTGCGTGGGGGTGGTCTGAGCGGGGGGGGCGAGCGCCGACAGCGAGATCAACGCTCGCCTCATGGAACGCTATCAGAGATAGTAGAGCGTCATGATGATAAAGCCATCCAGCGTCAGGCCGTCTTTGAAGTCAGGCAGGTCGCTCTTTCTTGGAAGGCGCGCCTGCACCTCCAGGTTCTGAGTCATGGTCGAGTATGCGTAGGGAGTGCGTGCACCAGGGATTGCCCAGGCCATAAAGGCGAGATGATTTATCCCGTATTCCTCAGTGGTGGCATACCAGTCGTATTGGGTGCTCATGAACTGATAAATATGGCCTGTGGTATTGCCGTCCCCCCGGGAGCCGCCTTTCCGGAAGACTTTTGCTGATCCGATATTACGGTTCCCAGCCGTTCCCAAGCCAAAATTCTGATTGGTACCTTCGGTGTTGGTTTCTTCCAGGGCGGTACCAGGACGACCGTCGGATAATCGCACGGCAAAGCGGGTCGGCTGATCGCACCTGATGGAAAGTGTTATCGGAATGCCTGGCAGGACATTGATTGTGGAATCGCTCAAGGTCAGTGCCCGAATGCTGCCATAATCCACCAGGCCGCTCTTGCTCAGGCTCAAATCGCAGGCTGTAGGGCGAATCGTTCCCTTGATAACTATATTGGCGGTATCGGCAGGGATGGCGGGTAATGCCATCATGCAAGCTGGTACCGTGAACAAGATGGAGAGTGAGGTTCTGATCGATTTCCTTTTATGGCGGTGGATTAAATTCATATTTTAATCTGTCTCGTTGAAAGGAAATTCAATGTAGGTCGGCTCCAGAACCTTGTGAAATAAGATGTTTCCTATTTTTATCCGGTACGTGCGTTGAAAATGCTGGGCGGCGGAAATTTCCAGCACTCGTATATTGGAATTTCCCACGCTCTCGCATTAATCCGGGATCGGGCGAGCAATTTCAGCAGTGTATTGATTTCATTCGCGCATGCCCGGGCGGCGAGCGCTTCGATACGGCGATGCAGTCGGACGGCTTCCGTCCTTCCCGCTGTCAGCCGGACTACGCCGGCCGACGTTCTCACTTCGCGGAAAAAAACTAGCCGTCTACGCCAACGATCACGCTCGACGCCTTGAACATCGCGGCTGCCGGCTTGCCAGCGGCCAGGCCAAGGCGATCGACACTGGTATTGGTAATGATCGCCGAGACTGCCACGCCGTTGTCGCCGGTGATCGTCACGTCGGTATTGACCGCGCCCTTCGTGAGGTTGGTGACCTTGCCCGACACGAAATTGCGCGCCGAGACCTTGCTGGCGTCCGCATCGACCATCACGATCACCGAGGTGGCCTTTACCAGAGCCGTTGCCTTGGCGCCTGCCTTCAGGCCCAGTCGCGCGGCGCTGTCATGCGTGACGGTGGCCACGATCTGCTGGCCGCCGTCGACGTTGATGATGATCTCGTCATTGACGGCGCCGGCAGTCGCCTGGGCGATGACACCTGAGAACTGGTTGCGTGCGCTGGTTTTCATGTTTTCCTCCGATCCTTTTATGCAAGCGTCAAAAAGTTGATATTACGCGCTGCCAGAGAATCCACGGTCCGCTTAATGAAATTGCGTGAGGGGTCGTCGCGGCAAGATCGGAAAATGCCACCCGGCACAACCAAAGGAAGAGTGCGTTGTCTCATCAACCGAGCACATCCCGTGTTGGTCGTCGTGCCGCTGCAACAGTTCACCGCTCTGTACATCAGAACAGCACCATCTTTTATCGGGGTTAGTGCAACCAAGAACCATAATCATTTACATTCATGGCCTTTCGTAAGTTTCTTGTTACAAGGGAAGACCATGAACTCGAGCCGCCGCGGCCTGCCGTTTGCCGTGCCCCAATTCGCGATGTGCGCCACGGCGCTTGCCGTCACCATCCTGTGCGTGCCGCACATGGCTATTGCGCAGCAGGCAAGTGAAGACGGGCAGGGTAGCGGACAGGAAAAGGTTCTGGATACCGTACAGGTAACGGGAAACTGGCTGGGCACGGGCCTGCAGAACAGCGTGAAGACGTTCCCGGGCGCGCGTACCGTGGTCAACGAGCAGCAGATCGAGCAGAGCGGCGCGCAGAGCATTGGCGATGTCATGCGCCGTATCCCTGGGGTGCAATCGACTGACAACTCGGGTACCGCGGGTAGCGCCATTTCCCTCAATATCGGTGTGCGCGGCCTGACGGGCCGCTACTCGCCGCGCTCGACCGTGCTGCTGGATGGCATTCCGATGGCCGTTGCGCCTTATGGCCAGCCGCAACTGTCGTTCGCACCGGTGAGCCTGGGCAATATCGAATCGATCGACGTGGTGCGCAGTGGTGGCGCCGTGCGCTACGGCCCGCAGAACGTGGGCGGCATCATCAACTTCAACACCAAGCCAATTCCGGGCACGTTCAGCGGCGAGGCGTCGGTCCGCGAGAATATCTTCACCGAGGGTGGTGGTAGCAACACGCAGTACAACACGTTCGTTGGTACCACGCTGGAGAGCGGATTGGGCTTGGCCTTGCTGTACTCGGGCATGACCGGCCGTGAATGGCGCAAGGGCAGCAATGACGACGTCAACGACCTTGCCGTCAAGTTTGCCTACGACATCACGCCGACGCAGCAGGTCTACGGCAAGCTGTCGTACTACGATGTCCGCTCGCGCACGCCGGGCGGGCTGACGGTGGCGCAGTACAACGCGGACCCGTTCCAGAACACGCGGCCTAACGACTACTGGAGCGGCAACCGCTACGGTTTCGATCTTGGCTATGTGAATACGATCTCGGCCAACCAGGAGTTCGAGATCCGCACGTTCTTCAACGACAGCTATCGCCAGAGCACGCTGCAGCAGAGCGCCACCGTGATCGCGCACCAACCGCGCAACTACACCACATTCGGTATCGAGCCGCGCTATACGCAGCGTTTCGGGGTGGGGCCCACCACGCATGACGTGACGGTCGGCTACCGCTACATCCGCGAGCGCGGCGACGACAATACCTACAACCAGAGCCTGGTGACCGGCGTGAAGGCGGCCACCACCACGTTCGACAATGCCACCGATGCGCACGCGGTCTATATCGATGACCGCATCGCGTTTGGCAACTGGCGCATCGTGCCGGGCGTGCGTTTCGAGCATATCGACACCACGCGCCAGCAGCGCGGTACCGCGACGCAGTGGGACAGCGTGAACAACAAGGCGCTGCCGTCGGTCAACGTGTCGTACCTGATGAACAGTGCGTGGACGGTGTTCGCCGACTACAGTACATCCTTCGGCCCGGTGCAGAATACCCAGCTCAACTCCCAGACGCCGAACAATCCGCTGCAGCCGGAAGTGGCGAAGACTTTCGAAGTGGGTACGCGCTGGACCGACAGTCACATCAAGGGTGAGCTGACTGCGTTCAAGATCAAGTTCGACAACCAGATCCTGCAGGTGCCGGGCCTGTTCCCGGCCACGTTCCAGAATATCGGCGCCACCGACCACGATGGCGTGGAAGCGGCAATCGACTATACGTTCGACCGTGCCAGCATGCTGGGCGGCCTGAACCTTTACGCCAACTACACGTACACGCGGGCGATCCAGAAGTCGGGCACCACTGCCGGCAATGACGTGCCGTTCTACTCGCGCACTACCGATACGATCGGTGCGCGCTATGACTGGCGCAGTTGGACCTTCAACGTATCCACGACGCACCAGAGCAAGCAGTACGCGGATCTGGCCAATACGGTGGCGGAATCCGCCGACGGTAGCAACGGCCTGATCCCGGGCTTCCGTACGTGGAATATCCAGGCGATGTTCAAGCTGCCGCAGCGCAAGAACACCGACATCACGATCGGCATCAACAACCTGTTCGACAAGCGCTACTACACGCGTACCACCGACAGCAACGCCGGCCGTCTGGTGGGTGCACCGCGCATGGTCTATATCCAGGCACGCGCCGGATTCTGATGCGGATGGCGGGGCGGGCTGCGCGTTTCGGCAACTCGCCCTGCACTCATTTTCCTGGCGATCGCTCCGCCAGCAGGATGGCCACGGCCATCACCGTGACCCCGGCAAGCTGATAGCCGGATAGCTTGTGGTCGAAGACCAGCCAGTCGAGCAGGATGGCAACCGCAGGGTAGACAAACTGCAAGACTGCGACGCGCGCGGTGGATAGGCGGGCCATTCCGGCGTATATCAGCGTGTATGCCAACCCCGTATGGACCAGCCCGAGTCCGGCCAGCCAGATCCACGAGGTGCCCGATGATGGCCAGCCTCTGGTGAGCGGCCAGATCCACAAGGCCGCGGAGCCTATCGCGCACTGCCACCACGCAACGACTCCAGGCGGAACGTCGCGTAGTTTCCGCGCAATGATCGTCACGCACGCGGTGCAGAAGGCGCCGACCAGGCAGGCAACCACTCCCATCCAGTAACCGGGCCGTTGGCCCCCATCGTCCTGTCCGAACGCAGCGAGATGCTCGGGAAGCCCGGTAGCCAGGACCAGTCCACCCATCGCCGCGGCGACCGCGACAATGCGCTGCCGCCCCACGGCTTCTTTCAGCCACAGGCTGCCGAGAAGCAGCACCCACATCGGCTGGAAATGAAAGAGCACGATGGCCACGGCTGCCGATGTGCGCGTGATGGCGTCAAAGAAAAGCGCCCAGGAGGCCACCATCAACGCGCCTGCCAGTAATATCCACGGGCCGGTTTCCCGATTCAGGCGAAGATGGTGCATTTGCCGCCGCTGCCATAGCCAGAGCGTCAGGCAGAGCAGGCCAAAAACGCTTCGAAACCACGTGGCGGTCAACGGGTTCGTGCTGGCGTAATGCACGAATACACCGATGGTTCCCAGCAGCGCATTGCCGGCAAGGAAGGCTGGCGCACCGGATGCGTCTGCCGGCCGTGCCGATTGCTGCTGGGCTGAAGCTGCTGCTCGCCCGGAGATGATTTGCGTTTTCGTATCCATGGCGACAGTCTGTCTCGACCATGCGAAAGCGGAAAGCGCATAATTCACAGTGGATATATTCGATTTTCGAAAGGGATTGCATGGACCGTCATGACCTGCAGCTCGATTGGCTTAAATGCTTCGTTGCCGTGGTCGATACAGGCTCGCTGTCCAATGCGGCAGAAGAGGTGAGTCGTTCACAGTCGGCGGTAAGCATGCAGCTCAAGAAGCTTGAGGAAGCGTTAGGCAAACGCGTGATCGATCGTGGCACGCGGACGTTGCAACTGACGCCTGACGGACAGACGCTGTTGAGCTACGCACGAAGAATCCTGGACCTGCATGCGGAGGCGCATATGGCCCTGCGTGGCGAGGAACTTACGGGTCGCGTCCGACTTGGCGTGCCCGACGACTATGCGGCCAAATACCTCACGCCGACCCTCCGGCGTTTTGCGCTGCGCCACAGCGGCGTCGAGATCGAGTTGAACTGCGAGCAATCCACCTCGCTGATTCCGCGCGTGGCGAGCGGCGACCTCGACCTTGCACTGGTGTCGCGAGACCATTCCCGGCGCGGCACGCTGCTGTTTCATGAGCCGATGGTCTGGGTGGGGGCGCCCCAGTTCGAACTATGGCGGCGCGACCCGCTGCCAATTGCCGTCTACGAAAGCGCAAGCCTTGCACGGCGGTGCGCGCTCAATTCGCTGGCACAGCAGGGGCGCCGATTCAAGGTGGTGTACAACAGTTCGAGTCTTGCCGGACAGCTTGCCGCCGTGGAGAGTGGCCTGGCGGTAGCCGTGCTGACCCAGTGTAGTGCACCCGGCCACCTGCAGATTCTAGGTGGCGAGCACGGGCTTGGGCCACTCGAGCCCATGGAAGTCGCCGCGTATCGCAGCCGAGGCTCGCGCGGCTCGAAAGCCGTCGATGGCCTGCATGCATTGTTGATCCAGACGCTCAGGTCGGCGAGGCCGGATTGAATGAGCAGGGCGCACAGAGTGGAAACTTTTTCCATTCCGCGACGTCGTTATTCGCAACCCTTAAGAAACGAGCCAGGAAATCCAGATGAATCCAGCCATCATCCTTGCCCACCCGTGGTTCAACACCTGGACCGCAGCGCTGATTGCCGTGATCGCGGCGCTCGTGGTGCACCGGATTGGTGGCATCGTGCTATTGCGCCTGTCACGCGCCGCGCCGGTGCTGCATACCATCGTGATCAAGGCCCGCGCTCCCGCAAAGGCCGTGTTGCCGTTGCTGGCGCTGCAAACTGTGTGGCAGGCCGCGCCTGACGATCTTCGCTGGATCGATGGCGTGCGCCACCTGAACGGCCTGTTGATGATCGTTGCCACCACGTGGCTGGTCGCGCGACTGATTGCCGGGTTTGCGCAGGGTGTGCTGGATCGGCATCCGGTGGACGTGCAGGACAATATGGGCGCCCGACGCATTCACACCCAGACGCGTGTGCTCGCGCGTATCGCGATGACGCTGGTCGTGGTGATCGGCGCCTCGATGCTGCTGATGACCTTTCCCGGCGCGCGGCAAGTCGGCGCCAGCCTGCTGGCATCCGCCGGGGTGGTGGGCCTGATTGCCGGTTTTGCGGCCAAGCCGGTCTTCAGCAATATGATCGCGGGACTGCAACTGGCGCTGACGCAGCCGATCCGTCTCGACGACGTGCTGATTGTCGAAGGGGAGTGGGGGCGCGTGGAGGAAATCACCGGCACCTACGTTGTATTGAAAATCTGGGATGAGCGTCGCATGATCATTCCGCTGCAGTACTTTATCGAGAAGCCGTTTCAGAACTGGACGCGCAACGATGCCCGGATCATGGGATCCGTATTCCTGCACGTGGACTACGCCATGCCATTGGCGCCTTTGCGCGCGGAGCTCGAACGCATCATCCGGCAAGCGCCGGAATGGGACCAACGCTTCTTCAACCTCGTGGTCACCGAAGCCACGGAGCGAACCATGCAGCTACGCGTGCTATGTACCGCCGCGTCGTCTGGCCTGGCATGGGACCTGCGCTGCGTGTTGCGCGAGGGTTTGATCGACTTCATGCAGCGTGAGTATCCGCAATTCCTGCCGCGGATGCGGATTGAAGGCGATCTCCCGCAGCGCGCCGCGTCGGCGCAGGCAAACTGAGGCAAGGCGGCGAGCCTTGCCCGATCAGCTTACTGGCACTGGCTGATTGCGCCGGCCGGCCCGCTATCGGCACCGCGATAGCCGATCCATGAGCCAGATCCGGTCGGCGACTTGCGCACGACGGCGGCCGAACCGGCTGGCGGTTGTTGTCCGGGGACGTAGACGTCGAACGCCTGGTCGTTGGCGAGCATGTACTGCATCCACACTTGTTGCCCGGTGCTTTGCGCCCATTTTTCGCCGATGCACTGCGCAGCCGCCTTGGGTGCAAGTTTGCTTTCGCCGATGGGGCGCGTGCCTTGCGTTGGCGGGGGGATGTAGGGCGACGTGGCGCAGCCTGCGACTGTGACTGCGGCGGTGGCTAGAGCGACGATGAACGGATATTTCATGTTATTGGCTCCATGTCGAATCGCAGAAAGCACCGATTGAGGTGCCCTTTACGTGACCCGGGGTGGATCAAGAGGCCGGGTCCGTACAAGGTAACAGTCTAGGCACCAGACGCCAGATGCTGCAATGGAAACTTCACGCCCGCCGATGCGACTGCCGCGCCGAAGCAGGGCCGCAGGTTGGCTCAGGCCGGTGCGCGCAGCGCCAGATTCAGTTGGTCGACCGCTTCCGCCCAGTCAGCATCCTCGATCAGTTCGTCACGCAACAGCGAGGCCTGGGCCGGCGTCCAGAATGATGCTTCCGGAAGCTCGACATCTGGCGGTAGCGGCGAATGCTTTGCAATGAAAGCACGGATGTCGGATTCGTCGGATGGCAAGCCCAACTGCGCGAACAGATCGGAGAATTGGTGGAACGGGGTGTCCATGTGAAACCTCCAGGTGAGCAAGGATATGGCGGCGCAGATTGCCGCCGCCGCTTGCTACAGGATAGCAGCGCTATTTCCAAACGCTTCAGCGATTGATCTGCTGGACGGCACGATCGCGCTGCTGCTGCGCATCCTTGAGCAGGCGATAGGAGGCGTAGTACTTGTAGATGTTCCTCACATATGTGGTGGTTTCGATGCCGATCTTTTCCGCCACGACGATCTCGACGTTGTTGAACCAGACGTCCGGGTTGAGCCCGCGTTCCGCCGCCAGCTTGCGCATCTTCGCGATATTCCCGGGCCCGGCGTTATAGCTGGCAAACGCAAACAGTGGCCGGTCCACTTCAGAGAACCTGGCATCCTGGAAGTAGCGTGTCATCAGTTGGTCAAGATATTTTGCGCCGGCATGGATGTTCGCCTCCGCGACCTTGATGTCGCCGACACCGAGCTCCTTTCCTGTTGCCGGCATCAACTGCATGATCCCGACCGCTCCTACCCGGCTCTTCGCGTCCTGTTTGAGCTGCGACTCCTGAAAGCCCTGGGCCGCCAGCATCAACGGATCGAAGTTGTATTGCTGGCCAAATTTCTCAAAGAAGGCCACGGTCAGTTCGAATCGCTTGAGTTCGGCGCTTTCCGCGTTGTTGTGGATCTGCTTGATGCCTTGCATGTACTGCTTCAGGCGGATCTGGGCGATGCTCTGCTTCCTGATGAAGTTCTCATAGAAGTCGCCGATGAATGCTTTCAACTGCGGGCTTTGCTTGCGAATCGCCCAGCCTACGTTGCCGCCTTCGCGCACCGCGATCTTCTCATTCACCTTGACCTGGGGCAGCATCTGCGCCCACATGCGGGCCTTCCAGTCGTCGACTACCAGGATCTGAAGCAGGCCGACGTTCAACATCTCCATCGCATCCTCATCCTCGAGTGCATCTGGCAGCAGCGCGAGCCGAATTGGCGGCTTGCCGGATTTTTGAAAGCGGCTGTTCAAGGCGGTAAGACTCTCGTAATAGCTGCTTTGCCGGCGCACATGCACGGTCTTGCCGCTCAGATCGTCGACGGTGGACAAGGCCGGTGACTTTGGGCCGGTCAGCACCAGCTCCCGGGTAGGCGTGAGCGCATGCGCGGTAACGAAATCGACCTGGTTCAGCCGCTCCTGGGTGACCGTCAGGTTGCCGGCGGCAATATCGCCTAGGCCTTCGTTGAGGCCTGGCAGCAGGCGGTCTCGCGTGGTGGGAATGATCACGACCGTGATCGGACGCTTGCCAAGCCGATCCGCATAGGTCTTGTTGATAAACCGTTCGAAGTCCCGCACGAAGTCCGCGGTGAGGCCGCGCTCATGTCCGCGGTCATTGAAATACAAGGTGCGACTGAAGGGCACCAATACGCGAATCAGGCGGCGCTCGATCATCGCGTCAAGGTCGCCACGCCAGGGCTTGACGGTCAGGTTCAGTTGTCGCGAGGGGTTTGCCGGTGCCGTGGGGGGTACCGCGGCAGGAGTGGTCGCGGATGAGGCCGCGGACGCGTTTGGCAACACTGCGGCATATATCGCGCTCGACACCCAGAGCGCAACGCCGAGGAGGCTGGGCAGCAGCCAAGCGCGCGTAGATTGCATCACATGCACCGATGGTATTGCGAGCCTGCCTTTCGCGGTCCGTCAGTCTGGATGGCGGTGGGGCTCTCTTACAGCATAGCCGCGCAAGAAGCCGCTTCAAGGATCGGCATCGCGCATGGTGCTGCGCTGCGGTTTGGGTTACAGCAGGCGCTCCGCCTCATCGAGCAGTGCCAGCGCGGATAGCATGTCGGCGCGCGCGATGGTTACCAGTGTGAAGGTTCGCACCAGGGGTGGATCGCCGGGGACGTGTGCGGTGAGCAGTTCCAGTTCGCAGGCCGGAGCCGGATTATCCGGCGCGAGCAGCACATTTGTGGCACTGAGCCGCACGTTGTCGTGATCGATAGTAAAACTGGTGTGGGCGTCCATAAGTGTCTCGCCCAGGCACGCCAGTTGACGTTCGAGGGCCCCGGCGCCAACCGCAACCTGCGAGAGTTCGTGCTCGTTGCTGGCAATCTGCTCGCGTAGCCTGGCCGCCTCCGCAGGGCTGGTCTCGCCATCGCTGCCGACCACCGAACGCATCCCCATGCCTTGCCGTTCGAGCAGGCGCAGGCGTGCCACGAGCAGTGTCTGTTCCCGGTCGAGCACATCGCGCCGGGATTTTCCGGCAGCAAAACGGGCCAGGCCTTCCAGTGCCAACTGATCGAAGATGCGTCGCACAATCTCTGCGCGCAGGGCCGCATCGGTGTCGGAGATGATCCTGACCTTGTGATCGCTGAAGCAGATGTTGGTCTGTGGCACGTCGGAACGCATGACTTCGCCTTCCAGCGCCACCCCCAACGTGGTGCGTCTTGTCATGGCCATCCCGAGCACCGCATAGGCCGTTTGCGTCTGCGGTGACTGGTCAAAGAACTCGCGCAGTTCCGGAGACCGGCTCAAGGTTGGCGCAACGTCGCGCGGCGTGCCGAAGAAAGCATGAATACAGGCGTCGGATCCCCATGTATGCGCCGTGGCTTGATGGGGATTGGGAAGGCAGCGGACGAGTTCACGTACATAATCCAGCGCATGCTCCAGCGCGGGTTGAAGCTGGCGCTGATAGTGCGATACAAACCGCAAGCGAGGATTGAGCCGGGTTACGCGCTCGGCGAGTTCGGCAATGTCGCGAGCGTCGTGCGACGCCGCCCGCGTTGTGCGTCGGTGCACCCACCCCATGAAATCCATGAGTCTGCCCCCGCATTGTTTCAGTACGCCATGCTGTCCTTGAAGTGTAGTCAAAACAGGCCGGAAACACTGGAATGCCCGTGGAGATAACCGACAGCATCTGAAACACTGTAGTTTTTCTCCCCTCTCCCGCCTGTGCGGGAAAGGGGAGAAAACCGAGGGTGTTCTACAGCGCCAGAACAATCTTTCCGCCGTTCACTGCGCGTGAGCAGCAAGACATCATGCGGTTGTTCGCTTCGCGCTCGGTGCGTGTCAGCACCACGTCGCGGTGATCCACGTCGCCGGCCAGCACGCGTATTTCGCATGACCCGCACAGACCTTCTTCGCAATCGCTCTGTACGTCGATATTGGCGCAGCGTAGCGCCGTAAGCAGCGTCTGATCGGCGGGGACGTCCAGCGTCAGGCCGGAATCTTTCAATTCCACCGTGAATGCCTGTTCTTGCGCGGGATCCAGCGTGCCCAGCGTGGAACTGAAATGCTCCACGTGCAGCGTGTCTTCGGGCCAGTTCGCGCAGCAGGCTTCCAGTGCTTCGATCATGCGGGCCGGGCCACACGCGTAGATATGTGTGTCGGCATCGGGTGTGGCCAGGATCTGTTGAAAATTGGCGCGGCGGCCTTCGTCGCTGGCGTGGACATGCAGGCGGGAACCATGCAGCGCGGCCAGTTCATCGAGCATGGCCATACCTGTGCGAGATCTTCCGCAGTAGTGGAACGCGTAGTCGATGCCGAGCTCCTGCGCACGGCGAGCCATCGCACTGACCGGGGTCACGCCGATGCCCCCAGCGATGAAGATCGCCTTGCGGTGGGTTTCATCGAGCCGGAAATGGTTGCGTGGACCGCGCACCTTGAGCTTGTCGCCCGCGCGCAGGCTGCCGTGGATCCATGCCGAGCCGCCACGGCTGGCCGGCTCGCGCAGGACCGCGATCTCGAAGGTGCCGACATCGGCCGGGTCGCCGCAAAGCGAATACTGGCGTGAGATGCCGGTATTGCCGCATTCGACGTCGATATGCGATCCCGGTGACCAGCGCGGCAGCGCGCGGCCGTCCTGTGCCACCAGCCGCAGGCGCAGCACGTCTTGTGCGGCGGGTTCCAGCGCCGCCACGACCAGCGTGCGGCCAATGGTCTTGCCCGTGGGCTCGCCAATGCGCACCGCATCGCGCGGTGCCAGCACCGCCGGGTTGGCACGTTCAGGGTTCCGTGCCGGGTCCCATTCCACCCACAGATGCTCGGGGCCGCGGAACGAGGTATTGGGCACATAGGTGAAACGCTGCTCGGCCAGCCGCATATGGGGCAGCCGGCTGGTCAGTTCTTCGAGGAAGATCTGCATTTCCATGCGCGCCAGGTTCTTGCCCATGCACTGGTGCGCGCCATAGCCGAATGTCAGCTGGTCGCTGGCATTGTCGCGATGGATGTCGAAGAGATCGGCATCGGCAAAATGCCGTTCGTCGTGGTTGGCCGATGACGTGACGATCAGCAGCTTGCTACCGGCGGCCAGCCGGATGCCGCCCACTTCGGTATCGCGGGTCACGATGCGGCGCCACGCAGCCACCGAGCCGTTGTGTCGCAGGCATTCCTCCACGGCATTCGGAATCAGGGCCGGGTCGGCGCAGATCTCGCGCCAGACGTCGGGATGCTGCAGCAGCAGCTTGAGGGCGTTGGCCGATGCATTGGCGGTGGTCTCGTGCGCGGCCACGATGCCGGCCATCATCATCGAGTGCAGATAGGAATCGGTGACCACCTCGGGCAGTTCGCGCTGGCGACGCAGGCCATACTGCATCCAGCCCGGGCCAGACGGATCTTCGCGCATCTTGTCGAGGATGCGGCCCGCCAGTTGCCAGAAGTTGCCCACGGCATGCGCCACGGCCACCTGTTCCTCGGGCTTGGGACGGCCCCATGTGTTCACGGTGTGGGCGATCGAGTACTGGCGCAGCAGGTCCATGTCTTCCTCGGGCACGCCGAGGAAATGCAGCGCCACCGTCAGTGGCACTTCCCAGAGCATCTGGTCCACCAGGTCGGCGCGGCCGTCGTTGACAAAGCGGTCGACGTATTCCCGCGCCAGCCGTCGCACCATCGGTTCGTGGTGCGCAAGTTCGGCCGGCGTGAACGGTTCCATCAGCGCACGGCGGCGCGGCATGTGCGCGGGCTCGTCCTCGTTGACCAGCGTGCGGTTCATCGCGTAGCCATACGATGCCAGCACCGCATTGGCGGCCTCGCCGGTGGGCGTGATCTTCTCCAGCGCGATGGCGGGGCTGAAGGTGAGGTTGTCGCGGAAGATCGCCTTGATGTCGTCAAAGCGTGTCACCACCCAGTAACCGAGCTTCGGGCTGAAGAACACCGGCTCCTGTTCGCGCGACCAGCGCACATAGTCGGGCGGGTCCTGCTGGTAGCCGTCTTCGAACGGATCGAATGCCGCGGCATTGTGGCTGATCGGACAGCCATTGGGCGCGCGCAAGGCGCTATGGTCGATCGGACAACCCCCGTTGCGGGGGCTCGTCGTGGCGGACTGGTTCATGCGTAACTCCAACTGCAAACATCGGAACGTCGGGGTTCAGTCGAGCGAAATCTTCAGGTCCTGGATCAGCCGGGTCCAGCGCGCGGTTTCGCTACGCAGCAATTCACTGAACTGTGCCGGTGAGTTGCCGACCGGCTCCACGCCGAAATCGACCAGCTTCCGGTTGATGGCAGGGTCCTTCACCGATGCCACCACTTGCCGGTTCAGCGTGTTGATCACGTCGGGCGGCGTGGCGGCGGGTACCACCATGCCGACCAGTGCGGCGGCTTCCACGTTCTTGTAGCCAAGTTCCGCGAAGGTCGGCACATCGGGCAGTTGCGGCAGCCGGGTGGCATTGGCCACCGCCAGCGGACGCACCTTGCCGCCCTTGATAAAGCCCGCGCCGGCGGCGTAATCGACCATCATCGCGGGGATCTGGCCCGCGGCCACATCCGACAGCGCCGGCGCTGCGCCACGATACGGCGCGTGTGTCATGGTCAGGTGCGCTTCCACCTTGAGCAGTTCCATGGCCAGGTGATGCGGGCTGCCAGCGCCGGCCGAACCATAGTTGACGCCGCCGGGCGTGGCCTTGACCTGGGCGATGAATTCCTGCGCCGTTTTGGCCTGCGTGCCTGGCCCAACCACAAGGATCATCGGGAAGCGGCCAAGCAATGTCACCGGTGCCAGGTCACGCGACGGGTTGTACGAAAGGGTCTTGTACAGCGCGGGATTGAAGACCAGTGTGCCGTTGTCGGCGGACAGCACCGTGTAGCCGTCGGCATTCGAGCGTGCGGTTTCCGCGGCCCCGATCGCGGTATTGCCGCCGGGCTTGTTGTCCACCACCACCGGCTGGCCGACGCGGCCCGCCAGTCCCTGCCCGATGGTGCGGGCCAGGAAGTCCGAGCCGCCGCCGGCCGGGTAGGGCACGATCCAGCGGATTGGCTTGGCAGGATAGGCATCGGCGGCGTGCGCGGGGGCGGCACTCATGGCCAGGGCAAGGCACGTCACAAGCAGCGCGGCTGGCTGATAGCGGGGCATCGGGGTTGTCTCCTTGGTATTTGGCCGGATTGTGGTTGGCCTGTTTTGCGTAAATCATATACGCATTGCGTAATCATTGAATGAGGGTTAACCTCAGCGCCATGACGACATCACCCGACAATTCCGCAGCGCGTCCGCGCGAACGCCGCCAGCGCGTGCAGGCCGCCGAAACCGGTATGGCGGTGCTCAAGGCGCTGGCGCGTCTGGGTGGCCGCGCCAGCCTGACCGCGATCGCGGCGCAGATCGAGGAGAGTCCGGCCAAGGTGCACCGCTACCTGGTCAGCCTGATGGAGGAGGGGTTTGTCGCCCAGGAGGCGGGCACGCAGCAATACCACCTGGGCATCGAGGCATTGCAGATCGGCCTGGCCGCGATGCGGCAGGCCGACCCGATCCGGCTTGCCGAAGCTTCGCTGATCCGTCTGCGCGAACGGCTGGAAGTGACGTGCTTTATCGCGGTGATGGGCAACAAGGGGCCCACCATCGTACGTATCGAGGAGCCGGGCTTGCCGGTGATAGTGAATGTACGCGTGGGCTCGGTGATGCCGTTGCTGTGGTCCGCCACTGGGCGTGTGTTCCTTGGCATGCTCGACGAATCGAACGTGCAGGCCCTGGCACGCGAAGAACTCGCAGCGCTGACGCCGGCACAGCGCGCGGATCTTGATGCGCAGGATCCGCTGGGCAAGCTGCGCGAACCGGTGCTCGCGCAAGGTTGTGCGGCGGTACGCGACACCAATCTGAAAGGCATCAGTGCGGTGGCGGCACCCGTGCGCGACTACACGGGGCGTGTGTGCGCGGTGCTGACTGCATTGGGCGCCACCGGCGGCTTCGACCCGTCGATCGACGGGGCGATTGCGCGCGCGGTGCGCGACGAAGCCGCGGCAATCAGCGCATTGCTGGGCTTCGCCGGCTAAGGTTTACTCGGGGCGCTTCGGAATATTCACTGCACGCTGCACGGCGGGGCGCGCCACGAACGCTGTCAGTACACGCGACACCTCTGGAAACTCGTTGATGCCGACCAGATGGCCCGCGTCATAGAAACCGAGCAGGTTGCGCACCCATGGGAAGGTGGCCATGTCGGCGATCGTGTAGTCATCGCCCATGATCCACTGGCGGCCCTTGAGCCGTTCGTTCAGCACGTTCAATAGCCGCTTCGATTCCCCCACGTAGCGGTCGCGCGGACGCTTGTCTTCATAGTCCTTGCCGGCGAACTTGTGGAAGAAACCCACCTGCCCGAACATCGGGCCGATGCCGCCCATCTGGAACATGACCCACTGGATCGTCTCGTAACGCAGTGCTGGATCGGCGGGCATGAACTTGCCGGTTTTCTCGGCCAGATAGATCAGGATTGCGCCCGATTCCCACAGGGCCAGCGGTTTGCCGCCGGGACCGTCGGGATCAATGATCGCCGGGATCTTGTTGTTCGGGCTCAGTGACAGGAACTCTGCCGTGGTCTGGTCGTTCTTGTCGAAACGCACCAGTTGCGGCTCGTAGGGCAGGCCCGTTTCTTCCAGCATCAGCGACACCTTGATGCCATTGGGAGTGTTCAGCGAATACAACTGCAGGCGGTCAGGATGTTGTGCCGGCCATTTACGGGTAATCGGAAAAGCGGACAGATCTGCCATGGGGAATCTTCGGTTCTGTGGTGGGCGAAAACGACCATGGTAATGGGTCCTGTCCGATTCTGCCGGGCAGCGTGGCGGCACCCGATGCAGGGCGTGCCAATCCTTCAGGGAAAACCATTATTTGACTGGGTATCAAAAAATCCGTAACTTTAATTATGTGCATGTCAATTACTGTCGTCGGTGAGCCAAGGCTCCGCAAGTGACGGTCAGCGCAGGGCTGCACATCGCTGGCCGCTGTCCGGCCGCGATCCAAGACCAAATTACGGAGAAGACATGAAACGGAGCCTGGCCATCGCCGGTGCGCTGCTAGCGACCGGTGCGACCGCGCACGCCCAATCGTCCGTCACGCTGTACGGCGTGGCCGATGCGGGAATCGAATACCTGAACCACGTACCCAATGCCGCCAAGCAGAGTTCAAGCCTGGTGCGCATGACTTCGGGCAATATCGCCGGCAGCCGTTGGGGCCTGCGTGGCGTTGAAGATCTTGGGGGCGGCCTCAAGGGGGTGTTCGTGCTCGAGGGTGGCATGGTGCTCGATACCGGCTCGGCTGCCCAGGGCGGCCGCCTGTTCGGCCGGCGTGCGTATGTGGGGCTCGATACGCCATACGGACAGGTCACGCTGGGCCGGCACCACAACCTGACTTTCGACCTGGTGATCGGCTTCGACCCGATGTACTTCGCGCCGAAGTATTCGTCGTACTCGCACGATACCTGGCTGGCCGGCCGCACCGATAACGCGGTGAAATACACCGGCAAGTTTGGCGCGCTGACCGCCGCGGCGTTGTACAGCTTTGGCGTGGATTCGACCATTGCCAACGGTGCCGAGGTGCCGGGCAATAGCCGTGTGGGCCGGGAAATGAGCGCGGGGTTTTCCTATGACATGGGCGGCGTGCGCTTCGCCGGCGTGTACGACCAACTTAACGGCACATCGGCGGCAACAGCCGGGCGCACCGAGCGTCGCTACGTGGCATCGGCCGCGGCGGACTTCGGGCCGGTGTCGACGTATGTTGGCTACCGTCGGCTGGTCAGCCAGATCCTGACATCGATGACGCGCACGGACCTGTTCTGGGCTGGCGCCACCTACAACTTCAGCCAGGCGATTGCGCTGACCGGCGCCGCTTACAAGACCAACGATCGCACCTCGGCCAAGGATCCGATGTCGCTGGTGTTGTCGGCGGACTATCGCTTTTCAAAACGTACCGATGCCTACCTTACGGCGTCGTACACGCTCAACAAGGGCGGTTCCGCATTAAGCGCGAATGGCTACGACGGCACCGTGATTGCCGGTGCCAATCAGTTCGGCGCGGTACTCGGCCTGCGCCATAACTTCTGATCAGGTTGTCGACTGGCGCGCCGGCTGGGTCGCGCCTTGGGGCGTGCCACGCGTGTGGCACGCTCATTTTTCCCGCTTTGGTTCGAGTTCCGCGGAATTATTTGACAGTATATCAATTAAGTACTAGATTATTGAGACGGTCGCATTTATGAAGGAGACAACGTGACGGAAGCAGACAAGCCGCAGGTGACGGCAGGAATGCGTGGCGCCTCGTGGGACGCCCGCCTGATGAACCGCCCGTATCAGATGGTGCCGTATGCGCTGGGCACGGCCGACGGGCAGCGCACGCTTGGCTTCCTGTTCAGCGTGACCGGCAACGAGAAGACCGTGGTCTCGCTGATGCATCCGCGCGAAATGGCCATCACGCACTACCTGGTCCCGTTCGTACTCGATGCCGGCTGCGCCTGCTGGGTACAGGGCCCGCGTTCGATCGGCAACGATCTGCGTCTGGAGCATGAGACGGCATTGTTCGACGTGGCAGCCGGTATGACGCACCTGCGCGAGCTGGGCTTCGAGAAGATTGTGATGCTCGGCAATTCGGGTGGCGCCGGGCTCTATACGTTCTACAACCAGCAGGCGCTGACGCCGCGCGAAATGCGTATCGCGCGCACGCCGGGCGGCCGCCCCACCAATCTGGGCGAGCTGCATATGCCCGAAGTCGATGCGTTCATCCTGGTGTCGCCGCATCCGGGGCAGGGCAAGCTGCTGATGAGCGGTATCGACCCGTCGGTGGTCGACGAGGACGACCCGATGCAGACCGACCCGGCACTCGATCCGTTCTCGAAGGCCAACGGCTTCGATGCGGAGACCGGCAAAGGCAGTTACGCGGCGGACTTTATCGAGCGTTACAAGGCGGGCCAGACAGCCCGCGTGGCGCGCATCGATGCACGCGCGAAAGCACTGCTGATGGCCAAGCATGAAGCGCGCAAGGCAGTGAAGGCCGGCACCGCCACCGAAGCCGAGCGCCGCACCGCCGCGCATGCACCGATCTTCCAGGTCTGGCGCACCGATGCCGACCTGCGTTCGTGGGATATCACGCTGGACCCTTCAGATCGCAAGACCGGATCGCTGTGGGGCAAGGACCCGTTGATCTCGAACTGGGGCAGCGTGGGATTTGGCCGTATTGTCACGCCGGAGTCGTGGCTGTCCACATGGTCGGGACTGTCTTCGCATGCCGCGCTCGACAAGACGCTGGGCGCGCTCCACCAACCGACGCTGCTGATCGAATACACCGGCGATCAATGCACGTTCCCGGCTGATATTCGCGAGATCTACAACCAGATCCCGGCACCCGACAAGCAGCACGTGCGGGTACGCGGCAACCACCACGGCATGGCCCTGGGCCGTGACGAAGAGCCAGGGCAGCGCATTGCCGGCCGCCAGATCGTCGAGTGGTTGCGTGCCACCATGGTTTGAGCGGCGACGGTGAACCTATAAAGAGACAGAGGTAGACAGAAATGCTGCAACCCACCCATGTGCGCCCGTCAATGCTGCTCGACGGCGTGCGCTATCCCGATGAAGAGCGCCTGCGCCAGTATGTGGCGGATGGTTACCTGACTGACGAGACGCTGGTTGGCGCATTCCGCCAGTCGTTCCGCGAGCACAAGGATCGTCTCGCACTGGTCGGCCCGGAAGGCGACATCACATACCAGCAACTCGACGAGCAGACCGACCGGCTCGGCGCGGCGCTGCTTGCGCTGGGACTCAAGCCACTCGATCGCGCCGTGTTCCAGTGCGGCAACAGCCAAGAACTGTTGCTGGCGTTCTTCGGCTGCCTGAAGGCCGGCATCATCCCGCTGTGCTCGTTGCAGGCCTTCCGCAAGCTTGAGATCGGCTATCTGGGCAACCTGTGCGAGGCAAGGCTTCACGTCGTGCAGGGCGACGACCCCAAGTTCGACGACGTGGCATTTGCCGAGGAAATGCAGGCCGAGGTGCCGAGCCTTGGATTCATCCTCCAGGCGCGCGGCGAGCGGCGCGGTCGAGCCGTGTTGCTGGCCGACCTGATCCGCGACATGCCGCTGGAGAAAGCGCAGGCAATCCTGTCCGATGTCAGGCACGAGCCGTTCCAGGTAGCCGTGTTCCAGTTGTCTGGCGGCACCACGGGCGTACCCAAGATCATCCCGCGCTTCCAGAACGAGTACCTGTACAACATGCGGGCGGTGGCGGCGTGCAATGGCTATACCGCGGAAGACGTACTGTTCTTCCCCACGCCATACATGCACAACCTCAACATGGGTTGCTTCTTCGGACCGTTCCTGTTGCGCGGCGCCAAGGTGACGGTCGCCGCCGATATCTCGGAAGACACGCTGCAGGCGCTGGTGCGCAACTACGAACCTACCTGGTTTGGCGTGGCGGGGCCGATCCTGAACCGGATCGCGCCCGAGTTGTTGCGTGGCACGGCTGCCGACAAGGCGCGCCGCAACTTCATCGCGCCGAAGAATGCGGCCAACCTTACGCGGCTGACCGGCTCGCCGACGCATCATATCTTCGGCATGACCGAAGGCGTGATCATGTTCACGCGACCCGAAGATCCGCACGAAGTCCGTGAGCAGTCGATCGGACACCCTGTGTCGGTCGCCGATGAAGTGCGCATCGTCTTTCCGGGTACCGAGGACGACGTGCCCGACGGCGAGGCCGGCGAAGCACTGTTCCGCGGCCCCTATACGATCCGTGGCTACTACAAGTCCGAGAAAGAAGATGTCACGCGCTTTACCGCCGACGGCTTCTATCGCTCGGGAGACCTGATGTCGGCCAGCGTGATCGATGGCAAGCGCTACTTCTTCTTTCGCGGCCGCATCAAGGACGTGGTCGATCGCGGCGGCGAGAAGATCAACGCCGAGGAGCTCGAAAACGTGATCAACCAGCATCCCGCCATCCTCGCGTCGGCCGTGGTGGGCATGCCAGACAAGGTCTATGGCGAGCGCGTCTGCGCATTCGTTCTGCTGAAGCCACCCGCGGCGGCAGCGGGCCTGACGCTGCAAGCGTTGACGCAATACCTTGGCGAGGCTGGCCTGGCCAAGTTCAAGTGGCCGGAGCGGCTGGAGATCATCCCGGAATTCCCGCTTACCGCATCGGGCAAGCTCAGCAAGGTACTGCTGCGCGATCGCATCGTGCAGGTCCTGCAAGCCGAAGCCGCCAAAGACCAAGACACCGACACTGTTCAGCAAGCCAAGTGACGAAGGAACGCGACATGAACCCATCCACCCAAGCCAACGTGCCGGTTGTTGAACTGCACGGCGTCCACCATACCGCCCGTCCTACCTGGAAGCTCGCGGAGACCGTGAACTTCTACCGCGACCTGCTGGGCCTGCCGCTGGTCCACGCAATCTCCGCCAAGGGCTGGGGTCCGGACAACCACGCCGACTTCCTGCATTTCTTCTTCGATAGCGGGAATGGCAGCACCATCGCGTTCTTCTACTACATCGGTACCGAGCGCCCGGACTGGCTGACGGTGCGTGAGCACTATCAGGACCGCGCCACGCACACCGCATGGCGCGTGCGCGACGAAGCCGAACTGCTGCAATGGCGCCAGCGCGTGGAAGCCGTTGGCATTCCGTTGCGCTACCAGATTCGCCACGAGGTGATTGAATCGATCTATTTCAACGATCCAAACGGCTACCCGATCGAAATTACCTGGCAGGTGCGTCCGTTCAGCGAGGCCGATCATCACGATGCCGCGCTGACGATCGACTCGGCCATCGAGCTCGAACGTGCCCGCGATGCCGGCGCGCCATTTTCGTCGATCGATCCGGTCTGGCAGCGCAAGGCCGAGCGCATCGAGAAGGCGGTGGCGGACCAGGGCAGGGCGTCGGTCTACGTGCTCGACGTACCGGAGTTCGCGCCGCTGATCGACGTGGCACGCAAGACCGACGGCTATCACACCACGGCACTCGGCAACGGCTATGTGCGCATCGATGGCAATCCGACGCTGCAGTTTCGTCGCAAGGAACTGGGCTTCAAGCCGGCGGTCTGGTACGGCGCGCTGACCGGCGGCCTGGCGGGGCAGATTCGCCAGTTCGATATGGACGCGCTGGTGATTGCTCCGGGAGCTGCGCAATGAAGGTAGCAATCATTGGCGGGGGACCGTCCGGGCTGTTCCTGGCGATCCTGCTCAAGGAACGGATGTCGCAGGTCGACATCGACGTCTACGAACAGAATCCGGAAGACGCCACGTTCGGCTTTGGCGTGGTGCTGGCCGATACTGGCCTGTCGAACCTGCGCGCGGCGTCGCCAGCCGTGGTGGACCGCTTGGCCAAGGTCATGCGGTTCAATGACCAGCATTCGATCGTGTGCCACGAGCACCCGATCATCATGAAGAAGCCGGGTGCTGGCGGTGGGGCCATTCCGCGCATCAGCCTGCTGTCGGTGCTGCAACAACGCGCGCATGAGTTGGGGGTACGCGTGAGCTACAACCGGCGTATTGCGGATTTCGACGCGCTCGATGCCGATCTGGTGGTCGGGGCCGACGGTATCAATTCGCAGTTGCGTTCGGCCAACGAAGCGGGTTTCGGCACCACCCGTCGCACCCTGAGCAACCACTTTGCGTGGTTCGGTGTCGAAAAGCCGTTCGCGAGCCCCGCACTGGTGTTCCGCAAGTATGAAGGCGGCTACTTCGTGGCGCACTACTATCCGTACTCGGATGCGATGAGCACCTTCGTGGCCGAGTGCGACCACCAGACCTGGCTCGACTTCGGCATGGAGGACATGAGCGCACAAGAGCGCCAGGCGCTGTTCGAGAAAGTGTTCGCGCCCGAACTGGCCGGCTACGGGCTGGTGTCGAACAATTCGGTCTGGCGTCAATTCCCGGTCATCCTCAACGAGAACTGGCATGTCGGCAAACAGGTGCTGATTGGCGATGCGCTGACCAGCGCGCATTTCTCGATCGGCTCCGGCACGCGTATCGCCATGGAAGACGCCATGGCACTGGCCGATGCCATCGTGGCGCATCCCGATGACGTTACCGCGGCGCTGCTGCAGTACGAGGCAGTGCGCAAGCCAGAGAAGGCCAAGCTGATCAGCGCGTCCGAAGCTTCGTACAACTGGTATGAGCGCATTCGCGAGTGGATGGACCTGCCGACGCCGCACGAGTTTGTATTCCGCTTCATGACGCGTACCGGCCGAGTGGATGCCGAGCGTCTGCGCGCCCAGTTCCCCGCCCTGATGGCGGAGCTTGCCGCGGGCGGCGTGGCCGGTGATGCCCGCGTAGGCCAGCCATGATCCAGGCTACCGAGTATGTGCTCAGCGAAAGCCCGTTTGTCGTCAGGAGAACGGTGCGCTGGGGCGATTGCGATCCGGCCGGCGTGGTCTACACCGGCCGGTTCACCGACTATCTGCTCGGCGCGGTCGGGCTGTACACCGCGCATATGGCCGGCGGCGATGGCAGGCTTGGCGAAGTTCACGGCGTAGGCACACCGTGCAAGGCGATGCGCTTCGAGTTTATCGGGACACTCTGGCCCGATGACGTGATCGACATTACCTGCACCGTGGCCGCGATTCGCACGCGCTCATTCGATCTGCACTGCGTGGCGCGCCGTCCCGACGGATCTCCGGTATTCGACGCGATGTTCTCGGCGATCTGCGTGCGGCTGGACCGGCGCGAAGGTACGCCGATTCCGGATTCGCTACGCGCCGTGCTGACCCGCTACCTTTCTCCCGCCCCCTGAACGTTCCTGGAATTGCCAAGATGAAGTATCGAATCGGACAAATCGTGCCCAGCTCCAACATCACGATGGAGCGCGAGGTGCCTGCCATTTTCGCCGGGCGCATGCAGGCGTTGCCAGAGCAATTCAGCTTCCATGCCAGCCGCGTGCGCATGCACCGCGTGGTGGCCGAGGAACTGGAAAAGATGAACCGCGACATGGGCCGCTGTGCGCTGGAACTGGCCGATGCGCGTGTCGATGTCATGAGCACCGCGTGCCTGGTGGCCACCATGTGCATGGGGCTGGGCTATCACCGGCAGGTGGTGGACGAACTGACCGAGGCGATTGCGGAGGTCCCGTATCGACCGCAGATCATGACCTCGGCCGGCGCACTGGTGGAAGAACTGAAGGACTTCGGTGCGCGCCGCATCTCGCTGATGGCACCGTATAGCGATGCGCTGACCAGGACGGTAGTCGAATACATCGAGCACGAGGGCATCGAGGTCAAGGACGTGATCAACTTTTCGATCCTCGACAATCTCGAAGTTGGCGAGCGCGATCCGCTGCAGTTGCTGGAAGACGTCAAGCGGCTCGACGTGAAAGGCGTGGATACCGTGGTGCTGTCGGCATGCGTGCAGATGCCATCGCTGGCCGCCATCGAGCCGGCGCAACTGGCGCTTGGCATTCCCGTGACCTCGACGGCGGTCTGCACCGCGCGGCAAATGTTGCGCAAGCTCGGCCTTGCCGCGGCGGCGCCAGGTGCCGGGGCCTATCTGGGTAGTCAGGCCGGACTGCGTTGAGCGCGGCATTCCCGCCAGGAGCGAGCCGTCCATAGAGACGGTGCCGCGATCAAGGAGACTGAATCATGCACACCGCCCCCAATACTACGAATACCTCCAACATACCGCCGCCGCGCGTGTCGGCGTGGATCTACGCAAGCGTGATCCTCGGTGCCGCGCTTGGCATGCTGGCCGGCTACGCGCCGCTGTTCAACGCGACTGCCGGTGTCTTTGTCAGGCCGTTGGCCGGCGAGTTTGGCTGGGGACGCTCCCAGGCATCGCTGTCCTATGCCGCGTCGATGTTCGGTCTGGCAATCGTCAGTCCGATTGTCGGCGCGATGATGGACCGCTTTGGTATTCGCCGCGTGATCGTCGGCTCGGCCATCGTGTTTGGCCTGGCTACCGCGGCCATGGCGTTGCAGAACGGCAATCTGTTGCTGTGGGTAGCGCTGTCGGTGCTGGTGGGCATCTCGGGCGCGGCCACCTCGGTCCTGGGCTATCTGGCGGTGCTGCCGCAATGGTTCGATCGCCGGCTGGGTCTTGCGCTGGGCATTGCCATGTGTGGTCTCGGCGTGGGCACCGTGGTGCTGCCGATTACAGCGCAGTATCTGGTGTCGACGTTCGGCTGGCGCATGGCTTACGTAGGACTGGGTATGGGTTCGGTGGTGCTTTCGCTGGTCGCATGCAGCCTGCTGCGTGAAAGGATTCCGGCACGAGGCGCAGAGGGCGGGCATGGTGGACAGGACGGACAGGGCAGGGTGGCAACGCTGCCAGCAGGCGAGGCGCTACGCGTTGCGTTGCGTAGCTACCGGCTTTGGGCCTTGTGGTTTGTCTTTGTGCTTAGTTCGGCTGCGACACTGTCACTCGGACCGCATTTGCCGTCGCTATTCGCGGATCGTGGCTTCGATGCCGCCATGGCGGCACGCAGTGCATCGACCGTGGGTATTGGCCTGCTGGTGGGGCGCCTGGCCACTGGCCTGCTGATCGACCGCATTCACGCACCATTCGTGGCGAGCGTGTTCTTTGTCGGCGGCGCCGTCGGGGTCTTCCTGCTGCGCGGTGCGCATGACTACACGACGTTGCTGGTAGCCACCGCACTGATTGGCTTGACGATTGGGGCCGAAGGCGACCTGATCTCGTTCCTGGTCCGCTCGTACTTTGGTCTGACATCATTCGGAGCGTTGTTCGGCATTGCGTTCTCGGGCTACGCGCTCGGTGCCGTGATCGGGCCGATCGGGCTCGGTGCGTGGTTCGACCGTCATGGCAGCTACGATGTGCCACTGCTGGTGCTGCCGGCCATGTTGCTGCTTGCCTCTGCCCTCGTGCTGTCGCTTGGACGTTACCGGTCGGCCAGCCATGCCGCGCCGGCTGCCGAAATGGCTTCGGCCTCGGCCTGAAGGGGTGGCATAACGGGCGAACGCGGATAGAATTGGCACACTACCAATTCCACGCCGGTTCGTCCGCCCGACCGCCCGCTCATGCCTGCCGCACGCAAGTCCCCCGCAGTAAAGGACGCCGCAGTAAAGTCCGCCGCAGTACAGCAACCGACCACTCCGGCACCGCGCCGCCGCGGGCGCCCACCCAAGACGGAGTCGCCGATCGGCGGCGAGCCGATGCTCAGCCGCGTGGCAATCCTGCAGCATGCGATCGAACTGACCAAGACAATGCCGCTGGACCAGATTTCCATGGTCCAGTTGGCCAAGGACTTTGGCGTGGCCCCCGGGCTGATTCATTACTACCTGGGTGGACGGGACCAACTGGTTTCCGGCGTGCTCAATGACTACTATCGCCAGCGCACCCAGCGCGTGCCGCCGCTGACCGGCGACTGGCGCGCGGATGTGGAGAGGATCGCGCGGCTCAGCTTCCAGGTGGCCGTGGAGAATCCCGGCGTCAGCAACTATGTGGCGTCACACAACCGGTATCGACTGTTCCAGGATGTGCAACCGGGCGAGACCGATTACGGCCTGGAGTTCTTCAATCGCATGACCTCGGCCATCATGCAAGGCGGATTCTCGGCCGAGCAGGTCGCGCTTGGCTATCACCTGCTGGCGCAGTATCTGGTAGCCGCCAGCATGGCCGAGGCGTCGCGGCAGTTGCCCGCCTATCATCAGGCGTTTATCGAGGACAAGCTCGGCTCGGTATCGGCCGAACAGTATCCCGGCGCGCGCTTTGTCAGCAGCGCGTTCTCCCGCCTGTCGTCGGACACGGCCTTTGAAGAAGGGCTGCGCATTACGCTCGACGGTATCGCAGCGTGGCTGCGCGACGCGAAACCCGCCAGGAAGAAAAGCGCACGCGCCGCCTAGTTGGCGGCATCCTCCGGTTCCGCCCAAAGGCGCGGGCAAGCGGCGCATCAGCGGCACGTCTACTGGTATCTACTTATTTGATAGTCAGTCAATAAATCTACAATCGATATTTGACTGTATATCAAATAAGTACCTCTCCGCGCTGGCGCGGCCGGTACAACAGACGTTGGAGACCACATGAAGCGCCCCCTTCTTGCACTGGCCATGCTTGCCGGTTCCGTGATTGCACTGCCTGCCGGTGCGACCGCGTATCCCGACAAGATGGTTCGCATCCTCGTACCGTCGATTGCCGGCAGCGCGCCTGACATCATTGCGCGCCAGGTGGCAGAACGCCTGAGCACCGCCTGGAAGCAGCAGGTGATCGTGGAAAACAAGCCCGGCGGCAATGGCATCGTGGCCATGAGCGCGTTGAAGCAGGCTTCTGCCGACGGCTATACGCTGGTGTTGTTCCATGCCGCGGCCGCCGTGACAACGCCCGTGATGTACAAGGAAGCGAAGTTCGATATCCAGCGCGATACCGAGGTGGCCGCCACGCTGGCCTACACCCCGATGATGTTCGTGGCGGGGCCCGCTACGAACTACAAAAGCCTGTCCGATGTGCTCAAGGATGGCAAGGCGCATCCTGACGACGTGGTGATCGGCAGCCCGACCCGCGGATCGGTGCCGCACCTGACCGCTGAAATGATGGGCCAGTTGCAGAAGACAAAGTTCCGCCAGGTCAGCTTCAGTGGCACCACGCAGGCCATCCAGGCGGTGGTGAAGGGCGATATCCCGGTCTACGTGGATGGCATCGCGCCGCTGGTGCCGCTGGTGCGCGCCGGCAGGCTCAAGGCCTTGGCCGTGACTTCGGATGCAACCCTGCCAGGTCTCGACGGCATCCCGCTGGCCCGCGACGTTGCACCGGGTCTGGTGGCCAAGGGCTGGTTCACGATCTTCGCACCGAAGGGCACGCCGATGCCGGTACTGGACCGGATCAACGTGGCGGTCAACCAGAGCCTGTCCCAGCAACCATTCGTGGATCGCCTCAAGGAACTCGGCACATATCCGATGCCGATGTCGCGCGCGGACGGGGCACGGTTCATCGAATCGGAGAAGCTTCGCTGGGAGAAGGTCATCGCCGAAGCGGGCGTCAAGCCTGAGTAAGCAGCGCGGCGGCACACCTCATCCAACTCATCGATTTCCAGTGTAGAGCGCGCCTTTCCGGGCGTGCCGCCGTTCGTCGTCCGTACGCACGGAAACCTGCCGGTTCCAGCAAGCCAGATGTGTCACAAAAACCAAGGAGACAGTGGTGAGAATGAATCGAATTGCAGCAGCAGTGTTGTTTGCCTGTTCCTGTCCGGCCTGGGCGCAGTCGGGCGTTACGCTTTATGGCGTGGTCGATGCGAGTATCGAGTATGTGAGCAATGTCGGCGTGGTGCCGACGGCGGCCAACGGGTTCAATCCCGGGCCGGCGCACGACGTGGTGCGGCTCAATTCCGGCGGCCTGTCCGGGTCGCGCTGGGGGATTCGTGGGGTGGAAGACCTTGGCAATGGCACGCAGGCCGTGTTTGTGCTCGAGAACGGCTTTAGCGGGGACACCGGCACGATGCAGCAGTCGGGCCGCCTGTTCGGCCGGCAGGCGTTCGTGGGCCTCAAGAGCGCGCAGTTCGGACAGTTGAGCCTGGGGCGGCAGTACACGTCGCTGTTCGATGGCATTGTCAACTTCGTGCCGGCCTACTTTGCCACGCAGTATGAGCCGATCACGCTGTTCACCGGCGTGAACTTCCGCGAGGACAACACGATCAAGTACACGGGGACCTTTGGCGCGCTGACCGGCGTGGCCCACTATTCGTTTGGTACCGGCGTGGCGTTGCCCCAGGCATCGCAGGCGGGGCTGGCACTGGGCGGCAATGGCGAAGTCCCCGGCCAGGCACGTCGCGACAGCGCCTACGGCGCGTCGTTGTCCTATACCGGCGGCGCACTCTGGGCGGTGCTGGCATATGACCAGTTCAACCCGACCATGGGAAGCACCACCAGCGCAAGCAGCGGCACGTTCAGGAAGGCCACCGCAGCGCTGAGCTACAGCTTGCCATGGGGCCGCATCATGGGCGGCTATCGCTGGGGCCAGAACCGGAACCCGGCCGGCGTCACGATCGGCCGCGACGATTTTTTCTGGGTCGGCGGCGTCTACCAGGTCACGCCCGCATTCAGCCTGACGCTCGAATATGACTACGACAAGGTACGAAACCTGTTCGGCAATACCAACGTGGCGAACCCATGGCAGGTCAACCTGATTGCCGACTACAACTTCTCGAAACGCACCGATGTTTACCTGTCGGCCGCATACGCAAAGAATGCGGGCCTGATGTTCGATTCCGCGTTGATTGCCAATGCCAACAGCCTGTCGCTCGGTAACAGCTACATACCCGGCAACGGCACCACCTCGATGGTGGCCGTGTCGGTAGGTGTGCGGCACAAGTTTTGAGCCAAGCGGATCGTGCGTGAAGCGCGCATGCTGACAACTGGATGGTGCGCATCGGCTGTCAGCATGGCGTCACGCGTCGCGTGCTTACTGGTAGCGCGGATCCAGTTCGTGCGAAGGCGGCTTGTAGCCACCGAGGTCGATCGGCAGGCCCGGTGGCAAGCCGATGTTCGGAGGCATCCAGCCGGGCCAGCGTGGCCAGCCTGTGGGCTCCCCGACCCTGATGTAGGCAATGCCTCCGACAATGGCGCGGGCAGCGCCCCTTTCCAATGATGTTTCGCGGCTCAGGTCCGCGACTTTCAGCGTGCTCATGATGGGCTCCTGAACGTGGTGGCGTGATGGTGCAATGGTGGGCAGCGTGGTGGCGGCGCCCGCTTGAGTATCAGCAGGGAACGTGCCATCCGCGTCGTGAGCACATTGCCGCACGGCTTGCGGGTCGTTCGACAGGATTCGTATGGTGCGGTCCAACACTCAGGCGTGCATGGTGTTGGCTGACCTGATCCCTGACGCTGGTCAAACCACGGAGCACCAAGGGCTGGGGGAGCATGGCAAAAGGTGTAATCTACAGGCCTGCCAACGGCATCCCACCCCCTGGAGCATCCGATGACCTCCACCGCATCTTCCCGCAGACAGGCGTTCCGGCAACAGGTAGCGGCCAAGCAGGCGCTGCTGGTGCCGGGCGCGTTCAATGCCATGAGCGCCCGCGTGATTGAAGACCTGGGCTTCCAGGCGGTGTACCTGACCGGCGCCGGCGTCACCAATATGTCATTCGGCTTGCCCGACCTGGGGTTTATCGGGCTGAGCGACATGGCCGAGCACACTTCGAGGGTGCGGGATGCGGTGGCATTGCCGCTGATCGTGGACTCGGACACCGGCTTTGGCAATGCACTGAACGTGCATCACGCCGTGCGCACGCTGGAACGCGCGGGCGCCGATGCGATCCAGCTCGAAGACCAGGTAATGCCCAAGAAGTGCGGGCATTTTGCCGGCAAGCATGTGGTCAGCACCGACGAGATGGTTGCCAAGATCAAGGCGGCGACCGACGCGCGTGACGACTCCGCGTTCCAGATCATCGCCCGGACCGATGCCGCCGCGGTGCATGGGATCGAAGACGCCATCGACCGTGGCTACCGCTTCGCGGAGGCCGGCGCCGACATCCTGTTCCTGGAAGCCATCGAAGACCTGGCCGATATCGAGCGCCTGCCCGGCTTGTTCAAGACACCGCTGCTGATCAATATCGTCATTGGCGGCAAGACGCCAGTGCAAAGCCGTGCTGCGCTGGAACAGCTCGACTATGGCCTGGTGCTCTACGCAAATGCCGCATTGCAAGGCGCCGTGCGCGGCATGCAGCAGGCGCTCGGCAAGCTGCAGGCGAATGGCCAGATGGATGAAGACCCGGCCATCGTGGCGCCGTTCAGCGAGCGCCAGCGGCTGGTCAGGAAGCCGCTGTACGACGAGCTCGATGCACGGTACAAGACCGACGACTAAGCCGCGGCCACGCAGCGGCCAAGCCGCGACGCCTGCTTTAATACATTTAAATCTGTTTCCATACATTTCACTTCAGTCCGGCAGGACTTACCGCGATGATGGCGTCGTTCCCCGCAGGGGACACTCATAAATGGGAGACGAACATGCATCTCGGAAAGAACTGGATGGTATTGGGCGTAATGGCGGCGGCCCTGGCTGCGCTGCCGGCCATGGCCCAGCAGCAGCCCGCGCCAAAGAATGCCCAGGAGGCAAAAGCCGCGTTCGCGGAGAAATTCCGGCAGGCCGATGCCGACGGTGATGGCAAGCTGAGCCGCCAGGAAGCAGAAGCCGGCATGCCTGAGGTGGCCAAGAATTTCGACAAGATCGATACCAAGAAGACCGGCTATGTCACGCAGAAGCAGGTGGGCGCCTATTTTGTGGCCCGTGCCAAGCAGAAGCGTGCCACCAGCGATCCGGGATCGTTGAACTAGTCATCGCGCTACCAGCCACAGCAAGCTCTCAGCGTCGTCTTCACGATTGCCGTCGAAGGCGGCGCTACTCCGCCGACCCTCATCAGGCACCAGTCATCGCACGCGTCGTGACGCGCATTCTGGTGCGCGCAACGCACCGGCGACGGGCCTGCGCCCCTGCTGCGGTGCACACTACCCGACGCCAATCCGTACCCGCCGTCGCGCCGGCACCTGCCGTCGGGATCGGCTCATCGCATTCTTTCCCATTGATTCACAAGGAGTTTTGTCCCGATTGACGGGCTAAATCCGGCAAATGTCGGGCATGTGGCACAGCCTTTGCAAATCTTGGATTCAAGATTGCATCCGCAGCAATCCACTGCCAACCATCGCCTGATACAAGGAAGCCCCGATGTCCAAGTCTCCGTTCGCGCCCGTCATCCAGACTGCCTCCGATGCAACAGAAGTCTCCACAACGCGCCGCCGCGTGCTGAAAACCGCCGGTGCCGCGCTGACCGCGCTGGCAGCGCCAGCCATCGTGCGGGCCCAGGGTTCATCGAAGCTGCGCATCGGCTTCTGGCCGGTGGCCTCGGGTTTGCCGTTCTACGCCGCGGTGGAGAAGGGCTATTTCAAGGAAGCGGGGCTGGATGTGGAGCCGCTCAAGTTCGCCAGCGCGCAGCAGGTTATCGAGGCCATGCTGGCGGGCCGTTGCGATGGCAGCGCCAACGGCACGGCATCCGCCGCGCTGGCGCTGGGCGAGATTGCCCAGCCAGGGCTGCTCAAGATCTTCTGCACCAATCCGACCAACGCGAAGTTCGTGCTCGAGGAATTCGTGGTTGCCAAGGACAGCCCGATCAAGTCGGTGGCCGAACTCAAGGGCAAGCGCGTGGCCTGCGGCCCGGGCGTGCAGAACGTTGTACTGGCCAAGACCATGCTCGAACGCGCCGGTGCTGGCCAGATGAGCGTGACCGAATTGCCAATCGGCCAGCACGTCGCGGCATTGGCGGCAGGGCAGATCGACGGGGTGTACACGCTCGAGCCAACCGGCACCGTGGGGCGGCTCAAGGGCATCACGCGCACGCTTGAAGCCGGCGTGGTGGCGCGCTACATCCTGGGCGATCCGTTGGCGCCGTGGCACGGCGGCTCGGCCAGCCTGACCACGGAATTCCTCACCAGGAACAAGGATGTGGCCAAGCGCTACATGACCGCTTATCGGCGTGGCATCGCGCTGGTCAAGCAGTCACCGCAGGAAGCGCGGCCGTACCTCAAGGGCTATACCGCCATCGAGGGGCCGCTGACGTCCGAGGTGCCGATGTCCGACTATGTGTTTTACGACGAGTTCAAGGCCAGCGACGCGGCGTACTTCCAGAAGTTCTACGACCTGTTTTCGGAGAAAGGCATTTTCTCGCGCAAGGTCGATGTAAACACGATGCTCTACAAGGGGTAACGATCATGCGCCAACTCTCGCCTTCCGAACCATCGGGCGCGGCTGCCGGCGCTGCCGCGCAGCCGTGGTCGCCACCAGCCTCGGCCGATGCCATGCCGCGCCGCCCGCTGGCGGACCGGCTGCTGCCCGCGCTCGGGCCGCTGATCCTGTTTGTCGTGTGGGATGCCGTGGTGCGGCTTGGCTGGATCAAGGCCATCCTGCTGCCAAGCCCGTTCGACACGGTATCGGCATTGGTCGCGGGCCTGGCCGGCGGTGCATTGCTGACCGATTTCGCGGTCACGGTGGCCCGCACGCTGCAGGCCTTTGCGATTGCGGCCGTGATTGGCGTGCCGCTCGGTGTACTGCTCGGCAGTAACGAGCGTGCCTATCGCAGCGTGGAGTTCGTGATCGACTTCTTCCGTTCGACCCCGTCGTCGGCGTTGATCCCGTTGTTCCTGTTGATCTTCGGGGTGTCGGAGATCAACAAGATCGCGATCGCCGCATTTGGCGCAATGCTGATCATCGTCTTCAACAGCGCGTACGGCGTGATCAACGCCCGCAAGCAACGCGTGATGGCGGCGCGCGTGATGGGTGCCTCCCGCTGGCGCATCTTCCGCGACGTGCTGATCTGGGAAAGCCTGCAGCCGAGCTTTGTCGGGCTGCGCTCGGCGGTGTCGATGTCACTGGTGATCGTCATCGTCGCCGAGATGTTCATCGGATCCGAGAATGGCCTGGGCCACGCGATCATCGACGCCCAGCAGGTGCTCAACGTCAAGACCATGTATGCGGCCATCCTGGCTGCCGGCGCGCTGGGCTACATCCTCAATATCGTGTTTCTGCTTGTCGAACGACGCATCGTTCATTGGAGCGGAAGGTAAATCATGAGCACTGTCCTGACTCCCGCACGCCATGCCGATGTCCCGACCCCGGCGTTCCGGCCTGGGCCGCCGGGCACCCATATCACGATCCGCGGCCTGACCAAGTACTTTGCCGGCTGGCCGCTATACGAGAACTTCGATCTCGACATCCCCAAGGGCAAGATCGTCTCGGTGTTCGGGCCCAATGGCTGCGGCAAAAGCACGCTGATCAACATGATTGCGGGGCTGATCCCGATCGATCGCGGAGAGATCCTGTTCGATGGCAAGTCGCTCAAGGACACGCGCATCGGCTACGTGTTCCAGAACTACCGCGAGGCGCTGTTCCCGTGGATGCGGACCATCGACAATATTGCCTATCCACTGCTGCTGGAAGGCTGCAGCAAGGCCGAGGTGGATCGCAGGCTGGCGGAGCTGGTGGCATCGTTCGATGTCAAGTTCGACCTGAACCGCTATCCGTATGAGTTGTCGGGCGGGCAGCAGCAGACTGCCTCGATCATGCGCGCGCTGGCGCCCCGGCCCGAGGTGCTGTTCCTCGACGAACCGTTCTCGGCGCTCGATTTCGAGATGACGCTATTTATCCGCGAGAAGCTGCAGGAAGTATTCATGCAGACTGGTACGACCATGCTGCTGGTCTCGCACGACCTCGAGGAAGCGGTATATCTGGCTGATCAGATCCTGTTGCTGACCAAGCGCCCGACGCGTGTGGCGGAGATCCTTGACTATGCCGACGCGCGTCCGCGTACCGTGGATACGCTGTCGCAGGCAAGCTTTGTCGCCGCCAAGCGCCAGAGCCTGGAGATCTTCCAGCGCGAGGTACGCCGCTGATGTCCGAGGCGGATCCGGTGCTGCAGGGCGACGGCCGCACGTCGCGCGCGGACAGCGTCTACGCACTGCTCAAGGGCGATATTGCGGATTTTCGGCTGGTGCCCGGTGACCGCTTTACCGAAGCCGAGGTCTGCGAAAGGCTTGGCGTATCACGTACGCCGGTGCGCCAGGCGCTGTTCCGCATGAAGCAGGAGGGCTTTGTCGATGTAAGTTTCCGGGCCGGCTGGCGCGTATTGCCATTCGATTTTGGCAAGCTCGAACAGCTCTATGACTTGCGCATGGTGCTGGAGACCGAGGCGGTACGACGCCTGTGCGCGATGGACCGTGACGCGTTGCAACCGCTGCTGGCGGAGCTCTGCGCGACCTGGCTCGTCGAGCCGGGCATGCGGCTATCGGACATGGCGCGCGTGGGGGAACTCGACGAGGCCTTCCACTGCGCGCTGGTACGTGTCGTTGGCAATGGCGAGATGTCGCGTGTGCACCAGGACATCACCGAGCGCATCCGTATCGTCCGCCGGCTCGACTTCACCAAGCGTGCGCGTGTGGATACCACCTACGAAGAGCATGCGCAAATCCTGCGCGCGATCCTGGCCCACCGTGCCGACGAAGCGGCACGATTGCTGCGCTCGCATATCAGCACCAGCCAGTCTGAAGTGCGCAAGATCACGCTGCACGAAGTCTATCTGGCGCGCATGCGTGCGAGCGAAGATGCGGCGTGAATCTCGGCCTGGGATTGCGACGCGTTGCAATAAACAATTGAACCTGACGTCATGATGGAAAGCATGAACAAGTCCACCGCATCCGCCCCTGTTACCTCGATTGCCGCACTGCACGAACACTATGCGCGTGGCACGCTCGACCCGCTAGCCTGCGTGGCCGAGGTACTGCGCCGGATCGACGCGTTTGACCGGCCCGAGGTCTGGATCCATCGCATTCCTACCGAATCGCTGATGCAGCGTGCCGCCGAACTGGGAGCGATGCTGGAAAGCGAAGGGGCGGGTGTGCTGCAACGCCTGCCATTGTTCGGTGTGCCGTTCGCCGTCAAGGACAATATCGACGTGGCCGGCGTGGCAACTACCGCAGCGTGCCCTGAATACGCCTATGTGCCGCAGGTCTCGGCCTTTGCGGTGCAACGGCTGCTCGCCGCGGGTGCGTTGCTGATCGGCAAGACCAATCTCGACCAGTTTGCCACCGGGCTGGTCGGTACACGCTCACCATTTGGCGCGGTGCGGCACACCACGGCGCCCGCTTATGTTTCCGGCGGATCGAGTTCGGGTTCGGCGGTGGCCGTGGCATCGGGCTGCGTGGCATTCTCACTGGGCACCGATACGGCCGGTTCTGGCCGTGTGCCGGCTGGCCTGAACGGCATTGTTGGCCTGAAGCCGTCGCTGGGTCTGGTCAGCAAGGGCGGGGTGGTGCCCGCGTGCCGCACGCTCGACACGATCTCGGTGTTCGCCCACGACGTGGCGGATGCATGGACTGTGTTGTCGCGCATCGCGATCTACGATGACGCTGACAGCTACGCGCGCCGCGTGCCGATGCTGGGTTTGCCGCGTGCGGCGTTGCGCGCGGGTATTCCGGATCAGCTCGACTTCGAGGGCGATGCCCATGCGGCGCTGGCTTTCGCCGCCTCGCTCGACATCATGGCCAGCAGCCTGGCACTCGAACCGGAAACGGTCGATTTCACACCGCTCGCGCAAACCTCAGCGCTGCTCTATGACGGCCCGTGGGTGGCCGAACGCCGGGCCGCGGTGGGCGAGTTCTTCGTGGACCGGCGTGCGGATATCGACGCCACGGTGGCTGCGGTGATTGGCAAGGCCGACCAGTTCGATGCGGTCGATACGTTCAACGCGCAGTACCGGCTGGCCGATCTCAAACGTCAGGCGGATGCGCTGTTTGCGGCGATCGATGTATTGATCGTGCCGACCACGCCGACGCATCCAACCATCGCCGCTGTGCAAGCTGATCCGATTGCCGAGAACAGCAAGCTTGGCCGCTATACCAACTTTGTGAACCTGCTCGATCTGTGTGCGTTGTCGTTACCTGGGGTGCCGCGCGCCGATGGCCTGCCGGCCGGCATCACGCTGATTGCGCCGGCCGGGGCCGACCATCGTCTGGCCGTGCTGGGCACGCAGATCCAGGCGCTGTTTGCCGATACGGCCATCCCGGCTTCATTGCCCGAGACACCGCTACCGTTCCAGGAACCGACCGTGGCACTGGCCGTGGTGGGCGCCCATTTGCGCGGCCAGCCGCTCAACTGGCAACTGCGCGAGGCAGGTGCGCGCTTTGTGGAGACCACGACAACGGCGGCGTGCTACAGCCTTTATGCGCTGGCCGGCACGGTACCGGCAAAGCCAGGTCTGGCGCGTGCCGAGCACGGTGCGGCAATTGAAGTAGAGGTCTGGGAAGTGCCGCAGCGCCACTTCGGCAAATTCGTGGCCGATGTACCGGCGCCGCTGGGCATCGGTACCGTGGCGCTGGCCGATGGGCGCCAGGTCAAGGGCTTTATCTGTGAACCATTTGCGCTCGCCGAAAGCAGCGGCGCACGCGATATCACTGCGTTTGGCGGCTGGCGCGCCTGGCTGCGCACTGCCACGGTTTAGTCCGATTGGGTAGTGGCCTGCTGGCTATTCAATCTTCTGGATGGTATCCACCGCCCTCCGCCGGCTTCTATGCTCTAGTCACCTGGATCACGGAGTGCAGGGTGAAGATCTTTACGGGGATTGTTGCTGGTTGCCTGCTGGTCGGCGGCTGTGCGACAAAGAGTGAAAAGGTCGGGTTCAAGGCGGACGAGAACAGCGGCAAGCCCAAAAAGGCCGCGCAAGGTTGGGTATCCGCCTACAAGGACTGGTCGACCGACAAGGACCTTGGTGCAATCCTGCAGCAGCCGGAGAACCAGGGGTTGCGCGAACTGCTGATGTCTGCGCGCTGCATGGAGCCCTCGTCACGGGGCAATGGCGCACGAGCGGCGGGGCAGCAGGGGGCTGGCGGCCAGGGATTCGTTGTCGCCGGCACCCGGCAGGTATTCGATCTATATGCCGATAGACAAAAGGCGGAACCGGAGCAGTTGAAGCGGGCCGCCCTCAACGCCAGCAGCGTCGACGTGAGCTTTCCGACCGCCAGCTTCCGCGGCGTCAAGTGCGCTGTTTATGCACGCTATGCCGAGGGAGACTCGCCAGCGCGACCTGGCCTGCTCGCCGTACTGGCGATCGAACAGAAATTCGAGGACGGGAAGTTCACTGATTACTTCAAGTTCCGCCCGCTGTATGTGCGGGTTGGCAACTCGATAGCCACGACGGCCAGCGGCACCAGTGCCGCGCCGTCCCGCATCGCCGTGTCTTTTGCATTGGTGGCAAAACAGCTGGTGGTCAACAGCGAAGGTGCGGCGTCGTTTGCCGAACTCGGTACCGCGGCGGTCAGCGTGGCACGAGTCAGGCTGAATGGGGAGGAAACACTCTGCACGCGCACGCCGTGCACCGGCTTGTCGCCACCGATTCCGGTGCCGGTGGCCAAGGGTTCGGTGGTGCTTTCCATCGGCGTCAGTGAAGCCGGCGATGTCGGCGCCGATATGGACCAGGCGGCCGCCGAGCGCGAGGCGGTCAGGGCCGCGCTGGGCTCTGCAGCTGGCCAGTAGGCATAGGTTATGGCATGCCCGTCGCGCTAACCTTTCAGTGATGCCGCAAGGTTAAGCAGATTCTGCGGCACCACCCGGATCGTGCCGCCGCGCGGGCTGTCGATATCGGCGATCAGGGCCAGCGACAGCGACACGGTCAGCGGCAAGACCAGCAACAGGACGGTCTTGCCGATCTCCGCGCGCGCGCCATAGCCCTGCATCACGCTGCTGAAGAAAGCGATGATGATCATCAGGAACCAGGCAGAGATGGGAATCCGGTTCAACCACGCGGCCTCCGTGTAGCCCTGCGAGTTGATGACGTCATTCATGCCAGCCACCACGAGCGCCGTGATGGGAGTTGGCTTGTCGCGCGCCGCCGCGCGCACCGCCTGCCACATTTCGTCCTCGATCTGGCTGGTAGCAGAGCCGATTTCCTTCAGTTTTTCGCTATCGCGCGTGCGGTAGTAGAGAATGCGCTGGTCCAGGTAGCGAACCAGCAGTCCCTTGATCTGTTCGGCTCCTGGCCCTTCTATCAGGTCCGCCCGCAGGTATTCGGTACCGATGGCGTTGGCCTCTTCTTCTTCAAGATTCTTGCGCTGGTCGTAGCGCCCCACGGCCATCGACAGTGTGAACCCGATCAACAGGGCCAGCAGCGTCAGCGTGGCGCCTTGCACGACATTGAAGTCGTCGCGCCCTTCGGCAGCGATGGGCCGGATCCGGCGCAGTACAAGCGCTCCGATCCCGGTTGCCACTGCCATGATCGCGATCATGACAACAAACAGAATGGCCGGATGATTGATGAACGGGTTCATTTCTTATCGCCACGCGTACGCGATGCCGGCGCCATAGGTGATCTGGTTGCGCGTGCCGCGCTGGCTGACGATGGGGCTGTCCGCGGCGCTGCCCGTGATCCGTTGCATATAGATCATGGCGCCAGCGTACCAGTGTTTGTCGATCTGGTAGATCGTCGCCAGCCAGGCCGTACCCTGTTCCAGTCCACCACCGGGCGTGTAGACCGGCAGGCCGCTTGCGGCGCTGTCGTCCGGCGTCACCCCGAAATAGGTCCGGTTGAAGCTGCCGCTGACCCAGGTCAACCCCAGTCCAGTGCCAAGCATGACCCGAGGATGCACCGGCAGCCAGAAACTGCCGTTGATGGCGACGCGCGTGCCGCCATAGACGATGCCGGCGTTGGTCATGACATTGATGCCACCGCGCAGGCGATACGGAATGGTTCCGGTGTGGATGTACTCGTAGCCGGCCCAGCCGCCGAATTCCACGGTCGTATCGATCTCATGGACGCGCGCGACCACCGGATCATCGACATTGTTGCGCCCCAGCCGCAGCGAGAGCGCCGGCCCATATTGCCACCCGGTCAGCCCGCCAAAGTTGAACTGCGCGTATGGGCCATACCACTCGAGCAGCCTGCCACTGTCAGTCGTATACCGGAGTCCGGGCAGCACGCCAATCATGCGCTCGTTGCCGCCGGCGTATTCCGTTGTCGAGCCAATGCCGATCCCCACCATATTGGGGATCGTGCCTGGCAGGTCGATCGGCAATGCCGCCGCGTTCCAGCTCGCGACGGAGATTGCCGCGCCGGCCAGGAGTCGCAATGGATGGGCGAGGCGCGCGGCAATCATTGCCCGGCAACCGCGCGGCCCTGATCGGATCGTTTCATGTTAAGTATCCGCGCCGACAGTGATGTCGAGGTTATTCTCCCCGACCGCCTTTCGGGGCGGAATTCAATCTTTTGTCGCGCGCATTAAGTTCTGTCGTTCATTGGCCATGCCGGCGCACCTATCCGACCCGCACGGCCCGGCCGATATAGAGAATCGGTCCGGTTGGACGGCCAGTCGGGGAGCCGGCGGGAGGCTCGAGCGTGATTTCGAACAATTGATTCGGTTGCAGCGGCGGCAACTTGTCGATCGGGATATCGAGCCGCTGGCCGGGGCGCACCAGACCAAGCGATACCGGGCCTGCCCAGTCATCGGCCTTGGTCCAGAACTGGAGGCTGCGATCGCTTGGCGCCGCTTGCGATGCAAGTGAAATCAGCGACAGCTTGCGGTCGGTGGACGCCTGGATCAGCCATCCCGGTGTCCTGTCGCGCGGCTCGGACAGGATCACGACAAAGCGTGGACCCGGCGGTGGCGCGAATGCCTGCCGGCCCAGCAGTACCGCCAGTACGATCGCACATGCGGCCGCGCCGAACGCCAGCCCGCGCCAAAGTGCCAGGGTGCCCCACCATCCCGGTGACGGATTGCGACCGGGCGTACGCAAGCCAACGCTGGTGGCGATACGGTGCCAGAGCGTTGCCGATGGCTGGACCGGCTCGGCCATGGCCGTGAGCGGGTGGAGCCGGTTTTCCCAGTCGCGCACGCGTCCGGCGAATCCGGCGTCGGCCCGCATGCGTTGCTGCACCTCCTCGCGGCGCGATTGCGATAGCGTGCCCAGAACATATTCGGCGGCAAGCTGATCCATTGCATCGTCTGGAGTCCGGTCGTCCGGACCGGGTGTGCCGGCGCTCATTGCATGCACTCCTTTAGCGCGCGCAAGCCGCGCCGCATCCAGGCCTTGACGGTGCCCAGTGGCGCGCCGAGCCGCTTTGCGATTTCACTTTGCGAGCAACCATCGAGATAAGCCAGCAGGATGCTGTCGCGCTTCGGTACTTCGAGTTCGCCGAGGCACTCGCCCAGACGCCCCACCAGCACGCGCTGCTCCGCCGCATCGAACTGAGTCGGGAACGCCGCCATTGCTGCCTCCGCGTCGAGCGCCTGTGCTACATCTTCATCGACCGGTATGGCCCGCATGCGACTGCGCACCGCATTCAACGCCTCGTGCCGCACGATGGAGAACAGCCAGCCGCGCGCCTCTCCGCGGTTGCCATCGTAGCTGCCAGCGGCACTCCAGATCTTCAGGAACGCGTCATGCAGGACATCCTCCGCCGTCTGGCGATCGCGCACGATACGCAGGGCCACGCCAAGCAGATAGGGCGAGGCATGGTCGTAGAGGCGGCGTAGCGCCTCCGCGTCATGCCTGGCGCAGCCGGCAATGGCGCCTGCGTAGTCGAACACGTCCTGGATATGCGGCGAATTGGCACCCAATTGAAGTTCCTGCGTCACGCATTGGCAATGGACGCATCATATCCGTCCAACGGACGTTTCAAATGCATCATGACGCTTTCCAGAACAGATAATCAGCCTGGTAGCCAACGGTTTGCCTTGCGCCAGCATTGGCACTCGAGCATGGCGTTGCCGGTGCCACGCCGCCCTTGGTCGCTACACGCTGGATATAGGTAACCCCGGTCATGCTGCCATTGCCCTGCGCCGGATTGGCCTTGACCAGCTGATGCGGAATGTTGCCGTCGCCACCGGGCGCCACGGCGACCTGCGTGGCTGTCACCTTTGATCCATCACTGGATTCCCACGTAGCCGGCGGTCCATAGTACTTGCCGATCGTGGCGCCACTGCGGTCCTTCAGGACCGCGGTTGGGCCGACAAAAGTCCACTCATGGTCGGCAGTGGTGTTTGCCTTCAGGCGGCATTCGTAGAGCAACTGGCCACTGCCAACCGTTTGCATGGTCATCTTGTGGCCGGCAGGTACGCGAATGGCGTCGGCAACCGGAGTTGCGGGCGCAACCGGCGTTTGGGATGCGCATGCGGAAAGGACTGCGGCGGTGGCTACGTAGAACAGGATGGTGCGAGACATGGTGGAACTCCCGAGTATTGAGCAGGCGTCAATCGATGCAAACCTCGAAGGCTGCATGGGCTCTACACCCCAGCCAGGCAAACGGATGCACCTCGGGAATTATTTTTTTGTGGAGCCGCCTGTCCGGTATCTCATGGCTTGCAGCCGGACTGAGCCAGGATGAACGCGGAAACATCGTCGCTCACCGGCGACAGCCAGCGCAGCGGTGCGGCGAAGGTGCCGATCAGCAGCGTATGCGACAGATGCCCATACGCGCGGTACGTTACCGGAACCCCCGCCGCGTTGAGCTTCTCCGCCATTTGCGCCGAATTGCGCTGCGGATTCACCAGCGTGTCTCCGGTGTCAACCCCAAGGAATGCGGGCGGGGAATTCCGGGTGACATGATCGATGGGTTGTGACCCCGCGGGGTAGTCAGGGTGGTGAAACACGGGTCTGGCTTCGGGATTGGTGATTGGCAGGAAGTCGTAGGGACCGGCCAGGCCGATCCAGCCGCGCAGTCGCGAGGGATCGGCCCCCGCGCCCTGGAGCCAGCGTGCGTCGAGCGCAAGCATCGCCGCGTTGTAGCCGCCCGCGCTGTGGCCCATCACGAAGACCTTGTCCGGATCGCCCTGGAAGCTGGCGATATTTCGCAAGGTCCACGCCACGGCACGGGCGTTGTCGAGCAGGAAGTCGGGATAGGTGACCTCGGGATAGAGCCGATAGTCTGGAATCACGGTCAGGATGCCGTGCGCGGCCAGGTTCGCCGCAACAAATGCATAGTCGGCACGCGCGCCGCTGTTCCACGTGCCGCCATAGAAGAACACCACCACGGGCGCCGTGGCGCCGCAGGCGGGCTGGCGCGGCACGTAGATATCGAGCAGGCCGCGCCGGCCTTCGGTGTAGTGCACGCCGGCATTGCGTGCATAGGCGGCGTCGGAAGTCAGTGCGTTCAGCGCGTCCGAAGTGGTGCACGCTCCCAATGCCAGCAGCGGTGCAAGGCATAGGCCGCGCAGCAGAAACAGGCGTTTCATCATGGCACGGGTGCGGCAAAGCGCCGCTGCAACCAGCTTACGGGCGAGCCAATCAGTGGCAACTGGCGCCACAGTGCCGCCGCATCCCAGAAGTCATGGTGCTCGACCACACGGCCATCGTCGCCGAAGCGCAGATGGGAGCTACCGGGAACCGAGAACTGCCGGCCGCGCACCGCGCCATTGAACTGCCATGTCGCAAAGCCTTCATCATGTCCCATCAGCCGCGAGCCGATGACAAAGCGCGGGGCCTCGACGGCTTCGAACATATGCTCGAACACCAGGCGAATCGCCGCGTAACCACGCACGTCGTTGAACGGGTCGACAAAGCGTGCATGCGGCAGGTAGAAGCGCCCGAGTGCCGATAAAGATTCCGGTGTCAGCGTGGCGTACCAGTCCAGCAGGGCCGACAATGCACCGGGAGGAACAGTAACGTTTGTCATGGGCGACTTCAGGTGGTTTTCATCAGGCGCTGCAGCAGCGCCAGGCGCAGCCGGTACGGCAGCATGCTGGCCAGCCGCATCACGCGCGTGAAGCGCGAGGGAAAGGCAATCTCGAAGCGTCCGCGCGCCAGTCCGGACACGATCGAAGCGGCGGCGTCCTCCGCGGTTTGCAGTGCCGGCATCGAGAAATCGTTGCGCTCCGTAAGGCGTGTCTTGACGAATCCCGGGTTGACCAGGTAGACGCCGAGTCCGCGTGGATGCAGTTCCGCGTAGAGCAGTTCGGCCAGGTTGATCAGCGCGGCCTTGGTGGGGCCATAGATGGTGGCGTTGGGCAGCCCCATGTATCCGGCGACGCTGGCCAGCAGCACCAGGCTGCCCGCATGGCGCGACAGCATCGACGGCAGTACGGCCGCCAGCCCGTAGTAGACGCTGCCGAGGTTGATGTCGATGGTGCGGCGCGCTTCGTCGGCGGTGACTTCCCACGGGCGTAGCGGACGATACTCCGCCGCGCAGAAGATCACCATGTCCACGTCCTGCCATGCATCGCGCAATGCGTCGTGCGCCGCGACCCAGTCTTGCGGGTGGCTGGCATCCATTGGCAAGGCGATGCCGAGCGGGTGGCCATCGATCACGGCGGCCAGCGCATCGGCACGCCGCGCCGAGACCGCCACGCGCGCGCCGCGCACCATCAGCGCCTGTGCCAGCGCAGCACCGATGCCGCTGGAAGCACCCACCAGCCAGACGCGTTGGCCGGTCCAGTCATTCCAGCGGGGGTTCAGGCTCAGGCCGTGCATGATGGATCGTTCCGGCAAACATCAGGGGGCGGGCCGGCGGAAGAACAGCGTGACCTGTCCGACCTCGAAGCCAAATTTCGTGACGCGCGCACGGTTGATCATGGTGCGCTCGTCCACCAGCACCATCCAGTCGTCGAACTGCACGTCATAGGTCTTGCCGTCCACCGGCAGCTGGAGCGTGTAGATCCAGCGCAGTACGTTGCCGCTGGCATGGCCAGTAGCGTGACCGGTTACATCGGGCGCTGTGCCCTGCCAGCTACCGTCGGCAGCGCGCGTCAAGGTCCACGTACGATGCTGGGTGGTGCCGTCGCTGTAGCGAAAATCCTCGTTCAGCACGAAGCGGCCATCCTGTTCGCGTCCGTCCAGGTCCACGTGAAAGCGCTTGACGATCTCGCCGCTACGTTTCTGGAACATGCCCCAGGCCTCGGTCTTGCCGCGGAAGAATGCCGGCACATCGAGCGGCGGTTGCTGATCCGCGTAGTGCGAGACGTCCGGGGCGGAACAGCCGGCGCACATTACCACGGTACTCATTGCGGCCCAGCGGCCAAGGCGTTTCATTGCGAAGGCTCCGGTGAGGCGCGCCGGCGGGTTGTCAGGCAGGCCATGGCGCAGAGTTTCAACACGCACGGCACGCCGGCGTACATCCAGGCCAGCGCATGTCCGGCCGGGCCGGTGGCCAGCGTGCCCGGCTGATAGCCCAGCGATGCCAGCACGGGCAAGGTCAGGCCCGCGATTGCCAGGCACAGTTTGCCCAGCAGGGTCCAGACACCGTAGTAGGCGGCGGGACCTTCGCCTGCCGGAATGCGCGCGGCCAGCAGGACCGGGGGCAGTGCCAGGTCGGCACCAAGGGTCAGTCCGGAGATCGTGCAGATGCACAGGAACGGCATCAAATCACCGGGACCAAGCAGGCTGGCCCAGGCAAAGGCCAGCACGGCCAGCAGCATGGCGATGCGCCAGGCCTGGATGGCGCCGATGCGTGCGGCGATCCGCACCCAGCCGGGCAGTCCTGCCGCGCCTGCCAGGAAGTAGAGCGCCAGGCATGGCGCCACTGCGCGTGGCTCGGCCAGCCGGTCCTCGATAAAGAAGACTGCGAGCGTGGCGGGAATCGCAACCGAGAGGCCATTGAGAAAGTAGGGCAGCAACAGTGCGCGAAACGCCCGGTTGGCGCGCAACGTGCGCCACGGCGACGGTGTGGCGCCTGGCGCTACCTGCCAGGTTGGCCCGAATCGGACCAGGGTCGAGAGTCCGCACATCAGCAGCACGGCAAACAGTGCCGCGAAGAACGTCATTGCCGGGCGCGGCATGGCGTTTGGCGCGGACAACAGCCAGGCGGGCAAGGTACTGGCGAGCAGGACGCCGACCAGTCCCGCGCCTTCACGCCAAGCCGCCGCCCGCGTGAGCGTCCGGTCGTCGCTGGAGATTCGCGCACCCCAGGCCAGATAGGCGACGTTGAGCAGGCTGTGTCCCACATAGACCGCCACGAGCGTGACGGCGAGCCAGATCGCCAGCCACGTATCACCGGAGACCGGTGGCAACCAGAGCGCTGCAAAGGCGGCGGCAAGCAATACCGCACCCAGCCACATTGCCGGAAGCAGACGCCCGCGCCGGACCAGTGCGTCGATCCACCGTCCCAGCAGCGGATCCTGGGCGGTATCGAAAAGACGCGCCGCGAACATGACCACGCCGGCCAGCGAGAGCGACAGGCCCAGTCGCGTGGTGTAGTAGGCGGGCGCCTGGACGTACACCGGCAATGCGGCCATGGCCAGCGGCAGGCCAAGCGCGCCGTAGGCAGCCAGTCGGGCGTTGCCGGGCGTGTTCATCCGGATTGCCCCAGCAATTTCAACCGCAAGGCCGGCGCTCGGGTGGCCGGGTCGAGCCAGATGCCAAAGAAGGCGCGGGCGAGCGCAGCGTCGTCGATCTGGCCAGTCTCGCGGTCGTTGGCATAGAAGCGCGCACCCTGACCCGGCAGGTACACACCAGTCAGGCTGTCACCGGCACGAACATCAACAAACACCTTGCGCAGTGCATCGCGCCAGCGTTCGAGCGTGGCATCGGTGACGTTCGAACTGCTGATGCGCCGGAGCTCGTCGACGCTGGTGTCCACCAGTCTGCGGGCGGTAAAGTCCCGCACGTAGGTAATCTGCAGCGCGAATGGCGCGTCGATGCTTGCTGGCAGATGCGCGGCCCAGAGCTGCGCAGTGTAGAGGCGCACGCCAAACCAGCGGTACTCGCCCTCGCCGCTGAGCTGCGCTTGCGGCAGTGCTGCGTGCCAGCCCTCGGCTGCCGCGCAGCCCAGCGAGGCCATCGTCAGAACGAGTGCGGTCAGCAGGCGTGGCATGTTTATGCCTCGCGCGTGAGCAGGAACTGCATCACGTCCGTGCGCTCTTCATCGAAACCTGCCTCGCAATAGCACAGGTACAAATGCCACAGCCGCACGAATGCTTCGTCGAAGCCCTGCGCCCCCTGCGCCATTATGTCCTCGCGGCTGGCCATGAACCGCTGGCGCCAGCGCCGCAGCGTTTCGGCGTAGTCATGGCCGAAGGCCAGCACGGTCCGGCTCGCCAGGCCGGATCGACCCGCCGCGCGGGCGAAGCGTTCAGGGCTCGGCAGCATGCCCCCCGGGAAAATGAACTCGCGGATAAAGTCGCTGCTGGCGCGGTAGGCGTCGATGCGGTGCTCGGCCATCGTGATCGACTGGACCAGCGCCTGGCCGCCCGGGCGCAGGCGCGCGTGCAGCGTGTCGAAATACGTGCGCCAGTAGGCCACACCCACCGCCTCGAACATCTCGATCGAGACTATGGCGTCATAGCATCCGTCCAGGTCGCGATAGTCGCGCAGTTCCAGTGTGATGCGGTCGGCCATGCCGGCTTGCGTCACGCGATCCTGTGCCAGTGCCAGTTGCGCGGACGATATGGTGATGCCGTGCACGCTCACGCCGCGTCGGGCCGCATGCAATGCAAAACCACCCCAGCCGCAGCCGATTTCCAGCACGCGCATGCCGGGCTGCAGGTTCAGGGCGTCGAAGATATTCGCGTACTTGGCTTCCTGGGCGTCGTGCAGTGACTGTCCCAGGTCCCCCGCGAACCATGCGGCGGAATAGGACCACGTGTCGTCGAGCCACAATGCATAGAAATCATTGCCAAGATCGTAGTGCGCGTGGATATTGCGACGGCTTCCGGTGCGGGTGTTCTTGCGCAGCAGATGACGCAATTGATACCACCGGCGCGACAACCATGTGCCGGCTATGGTACGCGGCAGCGCGGGTTCGTTGCGGAGCGCCAGTCGCAGCAGCGCGGTCACGTCCGGGCTGTCTACCCAGTGATCGCGCCACGCCTCGGCAAAGCCGATATCGCCGGCGCGCAGGATCCGGGCGCACGCGCGCCAGTCGCGCAGCGTCAGGCGCGCGCCCGGCGATGCGTGCGGATCGCCGAAGATCGACTCGGCGCCATCCGGTAGCGTCAGCACCAGATGGCCCACCTTCACGCGCGCCAGCATGGCCAGGAACGCGCGGCCCGCCAGGGGAATTTCTCCGCTTGCGAAACGGGACAAGGCACGAAGTCCGAAGCTGGAGCGGTTCATGGGCGAATATCGTCAAGGGGGGACTCGGCGGGCGAGGGAGGGTGCTTGCCGTGGAACGGCGTGCCCCGCATCCAGAGGAGCAATGCCTGCCAGTGGATACGCAGCGTGACGGACAACGTCAACCACGGTTGACGCAGCAATGCGGTCAGCATGGACATGCCGGTGAGCGGACGCTTGTGACCGCCAATCGATGTGCGAAGCAGCATGCCCTCGTCATCGAAGTAGTCGATCCCGACAAAGGAGGTGCAATCGGATTCGCGCACTTGCATGGCGTAGTGGCCGCGCACGTCGTTGAACGGTGACACATGCAGCAACTTGCGCGTGGCCAGCACCGTCTTGTCGTGGATCGGCCCGAGATCGGGGGCCGTTACCAGGTAAGCATGGCGCCCGCCAAACGTATTGTTGACCTCGGCTACCAAGGCACGCAGGTGCCCGTCGCGGTCATGGCAGAACCAGAAGCTGACCGGGTTGAACGCATAGCCAAGGATGCGCGGGAAAGTCTGGAGCCAGATGGTGCCATCGTCGGGCAGGCCGGCGGCGCGCAGTCGCCCACGTATCCATCGGGACAGGTCATTGCCGTCGCGTGCGCCGTAGTCATCGGTGCGCAGGCTGACGATACGCGCGCGGTCGACGCCGAACCACCAACGGTTGAGCCGCGGCAGCGCATCGATATTCAACCGCACGCAGAACACCGGGTAGACAAAGCGGTGGCGTGCCGGCCGCAGGCGGTCATGCAGGACGCGACAGTGCAGCAACCATGCGTCGGGGTTCATAGGCGGGCCCAGTCTGGTAGCGCACCAAAATCGCCGGCCACGCGTAGCGCGGACTTCAGGCCGTCCTCGTGGAAGCCATATCCGGTCCAGGCGCCGGCAAACCAGGTACGACGGCGTCCTTGCAGTGCAGGCAGCGCTTGCTGTGCGGCAATCGCGCGCAGGTCGAACAGCGGATGCTGATAGGTAAAGCGGCGTAGTTCGGTACCTGGCGCGGGATCCCTGAATGCATTGAGCGTGACCACCACGGGCGTGCTGAATGGCAGCGGCTGGAGCTGGTTGACCAGGTAGCTGACACATACCGCCCGCGACATGTCAGCGCGCTGCCCACCGAGATAGTTCCATGCCGACCATACGCGCGGGCGGCGCGGCAGCAGCGTGGGATCGGTATGGAGGATGGCGACATTGGGTGCATAGCGCACGGCCCCCAGCAGATCGCGTTCGGCATCGCTGGGGTCCGCCAGCATGCGCAGGCTGTCCGGCGCATGGGTAGCCAGCACAATGGCATCGAAGCGCACCGTACCGTCGTCCGTCATGACGTTGACACCATCTTCGTCGCGCCGTACCGCGCGCACCGCGGTGCTCAGGCGCACGTCGTCGAGCTGCGCGGCAATGCGCCGCACGTACTCGCGTCCGCCGCCGCACACGGTGCGCCACTGCGGGCGACCGGTAATCTGCAGCAGCGCATGGTTCAGGCAGAAGCGCAGGAATGTGGCGGCGGGAAAGCGCAGCACATCGGCGGTGGCGCACGACCAGATTGCCGCGGCCATTGGCAGCAGATAGTGCTGACGGAAGGGTTGGCCATAGTTGCCTGCGCTCAGCAGGTCGCCGAGCGAGCAGCCGGTGTGATCCGCGTGCGCAAGGTTGAGTCGCGCGGCGCCGTTGAAGCGGACGATGTCGCGCAGCATGCCCAGGAAGGTTGGCGAAAACGCGTTGCGGCGTTGTGCGAACACCGTGTTGAGACTGGTGCCGGCCCATTCCACGCGCCCGTGGTCCATCGACACGGAAAACGACATGTCGCTGGGACGCGATGCCACGCCCAGTTCGTCGAACATCGCCACCAGATTGGGATAGGTACGGTCGTTGAAAACCAGAAAACCGGTGTCGACCGGGCTGCTATGGTCGTCCAGCGATACATCCACGGTATTGGTGTGGCCGCCGAGGTACTCGCCCGCTTCAAACAGCGTGACCTGATGCCGACGGGAAAGCAGCCATGCACTGGCCAGGCCCGATATACCGGAGCCGATCACAGCAATACGCAGACCCTGTTGTGTGCTTGATAGTGCATTCACGACCCGCTTCCCCTGTGTTCTTCTACATTTCCGGTGCGTTTCTCGCTGCCGGTGCTAACATCAGGCTACCGCTTTGGAAAGAAGACTACTACATAGTAGCGAGATTTACTAATGAGTATTTTCGGCAGGCTCAGCTTCAAGGACCAGGCATTCCAGTTGCGTGAGGACGCGATTCTCGACGCAGCCACGCGCATTCTTGCTGGCAAGGGATTCGACCTGATGACCATGGACGACGTGGCTGGTGAAGTCGGCATTTCCAAGCCCAGCCTCTACAAGCATTTCAAGTCGAAGGACGAGCTGGTAGGCGCGGCGATGATCCGCCTGATCGACGGTGCGCTGGCCTTCCTGGACGCGTTGCCGCCAGACCTGACCGCGCTGGGCCGGCTGCGCACGCTGCTGGAATGGGCGTTGACCGTGCGACTCAAGGGCGGCCTGCCGTTCCTGCCGTCGACGAGCCCGAATGTCCGCGACATGCTGACGCGCAACCTGCGCTACGTCACGCGCGTGCTCAAGCTGAACGGCATACTGAAAGGGCTGGTAGCCGACGCCAAGAAAGCTGGTGATCTCGACAGCAGCCTGCCGGACGACGTGATCCTGTTCAGCTATTACGCGCGCACGTGCGATCCGGCCGTGGAGTACCTGCGCATCTACGCCAAGATGGACGATGAAGCCATCGTCAGCCGCATGCTCGACGTGTGCTTCCACGGTATTGGCGCGAACTGAGTGGCGCGACCTGATGCAACCTGACGCAACCTGACGCGACCACGCCCGATTTGACCCTCTCCAGAATTCCCATGTCGGAAGCTACGCTCGAACCAGATTGGTCCGTCGACCCCCTACGCGTGGAGTTTGCAGACGCACGGGTCGAGCAGGGCTTTCAACGCTATCACCTGGCGCGCAGCCGCGTGTCACTGCGGATTACGCTGGTCTTCTGCTCGCTGTTCTATATCGCGTTCGCGTTGACCGACCTGGCCGCGCTTGGTGTTGGGTCGGCCATGCTGACACTGCTGGCCGGGCGTGTGGTCGTGGCCCTGACCGCCTGTATCGGGCTGTATCGGATCCGCGCAAACGAGAGCATCGCCGCGCAATGGGCAGTGGCCAGTGCGGCCGAGATCGTGGGCATGGCAACCTTCATGCTGATCGTCTGGTTCCGGCCGGGCGAGATGCCATGGCATGCGATGTCGCTTTGCATCATGCTGCTCGTGGTCTATGTCTTTATCCCCAATCGCCAGTCCATTGCGATAGGAATCGGGTTTGCCGCAACCGCCGCATTTATCGTGATTGTCTTGGCGAAGGGCGAGCTTCGGCCGTCGGACGATGTCACGATGTCGATGCTGCTGCTGCTTGCCAACAGCTTCGGCATTGTCGCGGCACGCCGTTATCACAGGCTATGGCGTGACGAATATCGCGCGCTGATGGAGTTGCAGGCCGTTTCGATTCGGGATCACCTGACCGGCTGCTTCAACCGGCATCATCTGCATGCAACGCTGCTGCCAACCGAGGTCTCGCAGGCCCGCACCGCCAAGCGCTGGATGACCTTGATGGTTTGTGACATCGACCACTTCAAGCGCGTCAATGACGAATACGGCCACCACACCGGCGACGCGGTACTCCAGCATGTTTCGGCGCTGCTTCAGACCACCACCCGCACGCAACTGGACAGTGTGGTGCGGTACGGTGGCGAGGAGTTTCTTCTGGTGATGGCGCAAACCGATCTCGACGATGCCATGGCTGTCGCCGAGAACTTGCGAACCACGGTATCGGAACGTCCGTTGACAGGGCCGGACGGCGGCAGGATCGCGGTAACCGTCAGCATTGGTGTGCTGGCAATCGATTTCGGTGCACCCGGCAGCGACGTGCCGTTCGCCGGGTGGATCGCCGCCGCCGACAAGCTGCTCTATGAGGCCAAGCGGTCTGGCCGCAATGGCATTCGCAGCCAGCAATGGGGCTGCGTCTAGCGCACAGGAAATCTCAGGGGATCGGCTCCCGTCCGTGCCTGTCGTTCAACTCAGAATTCAAATTTTTGCAGCACGACATCATCCAACTGGCTGAGATGGCCTCGCTCGTGCCTTGCCTATGCTTCAGACTGATCCCGCAGGTTCCCGGCACGGCCAGGGATCCTGCGGCGACGGTTCGCGTATCGTCCGTCGATGGCTCCGCCATGGCCCAGTGGCCGTTGAGATCGGGAGGGTCCGATGCCAGACAATGTTGCCGGGACCATCGATGTCATCATCGACATCAACCATGACAACCACTTCGACGCCGTCAAGGCCATGCATGCGGGAGTCAGGGCCGTCATTCACAAGGCCAGTGAAGGTGCCACGTTCCAGGACCCCAAATACCGGGCCCGGCGCGAACAGGCGCGTGCCGCCGGCTTGCTATGGGGTGCATATCACTTCTCCAGTTCCCGGCCCGCGCGCGAGCAGGCGGACAATTTCCTGGCTGCCGCGCAATGGGGCGACCCGGCCGTAGACAATTCGAAGACGCTTTTCTGCCTTGATTTCGAACCGAGTTCAAGCGGCCCCGACATGACGCTGGACCAGGCTCACGAATTCGTCTCCAGGGTGAAGGACAAGACCGGCCGCTGGCCCATGGTCTATGGCGGCAACATGCTGCGCGACGCCGTGCAGGCCCATGGCGCGGACCCGATCCTCAAGAACTGTCCGCTCTGGTATGCCAGGTACAGGAACCAGCCAGTGGGAATCCCGACTGATACCTGGCCACACTTTACGCTGTGGCAATACACGGACGGCAGGTCGGGGCCATTGCCACACGCGTTTCCAGGGTTGGATGCCACCGATCGGGACTGCTTTGCCGGGACCGAAGTCCAGTTGAAGGCGCAATGGCCATTTGCTGACTTCTTCAGGACAGCGCCGCAATCGACCGACCAGAATGGGTAGCTGCGGGGCAACGCAACCAGCGGAGCAAGTCCATGCGCGAATCATGTCTTGCCGGTGTCTTCTGCGGGCTTGCGGTACTGGTGCTGTGCGCCTGCGCGCCCAACAGCGCGTACCGTACCCAGGTCGTCCAGGCCGAAGAGGTGAGTTGCCCACCGGTCAGCGTGGTCCGGCGCAGCGACGAGCGGGTGCCGGACAATTGTGGACGTACGACGCCGGAAGTTGCGCAAGGCATCTACGAACTGCACTTCGTGGAGTTTGACGACCAGGGCTGGCTTTTTCCGGACACGCCCGCGGCGCCTGACCAGCTTGCCGGCACCCCGTCGCTCCAGATCGATCACCTGATGAAGCGCCTGACCCGGCTTCTGGAAAAGGGTGACGACCTGAGCATCATCGTGTTCGTGCATGGGTGGAAGCACAATGCGCGGTCCGATGATGCCAATGTGCAGGAGTTCCGCGCGCTGCTGGAAGCCGCCGGTGCCGAGGAACGTGACCGGGCCAGACCGGGCAGCGCGCCGCGAAAGGTGGTGGGTATCTATGTCGCGTGGCGCGGCAGGTCATGGGTGGTGCCAGACCCGTTGCTGAGCCTGACGTTCTGGGCCCGCAAGGAGGCCGCGCGCCGTGTCTCGATCGGATCGGCACGCGAATTGTTCGCGCGCTTGCGATCGATCCGCTCTCACTACAACGACAAGCAGACGGCCGGCACAGAACAGACCGGTGCGGTTTCCGAGCAGGCGCCGCAGCGGCCGCGCATCCGCATGCTGATGATTGGCCATAGCTTTGGCGGGCTGATTCTCTATGCGGCGATGTCGGGCTCCCTGATCGAGTCATTGGCCGCGCAGCAGGACCTTGCCGGAACAGGAAAGACACCACGGCTCGCGGAAAGGCCGGCCGATATGATCCTGCTGATCAATCCCGCCTTCGAGGCGTCGCGCTATGAGGCGCTGTATCGCGTGGCGAGCCGCTACCGGCCCGAACGGTTCCAGCCGCCACTGCTGGTATCGGTTACCTCGATCAAGGATTGGGCCACTGGTATCGCGTTCCCGGCCGGCCGATCGGTCAACACGCTCTTCGAGCACGAGACGACAAGCGAGCAGGGCACGGCCATGAAGAAGACGCCCGGGCATATCGACCACTACCTGACGCATCGGCTACATGCCCACGCGCCGGGCCCGGTCCCCGGGGCAGGCAACGGGGGGCAAGGCGACGGAGCCCTCTGCCCGAACTGGAAATCCGAAGAGACACTGCGTGCGCTGCATGGCGCGGAACTGGGAGAAGCCGTGCGCCTCAACAAGCAGATCGAGGCAGAGAACGCCGCGGATTTCTTTCGCCAGAACCTGACGTCAAACCATCGGCTAAAGCCAAACTGGGCCCGCACGTTCTGCGGCGGTAGTTACCTGACAACGGTCAATGACAATAGCTTGGACGACACGGAAAACGCCATGGTCTGGAACGTCGAGGTGGACGGTGATGTCATCAGGAATCACGACGACGTAATGAACCCCGTGTTCCGTGCGTTCATGCGCCAGCTCTATGCGGATGTCTCATCGCATCCTTGATGGTCGGGTCTTGTACGATTTTCGGAGGGTGTACGCGTAACGCGTACGCCGCATGAGATTCATACAGCCCGTTTGTACGAAATTTTGACTTTGTTCGCGTAACGCGTACACTGGAGAAAAATCGTACAGAACGCCATGGAACAATCGCGCAACCGTTCGGAATGGGCAAGGCTTCTCCAGGAAGCAGCAGCCAAGGCCTTCGAGCAGTCTTCGGGGCTTAAAGCCACGCCAGAACCCGCCAGGCCGGACACAGATCCAGCAAAGGGGAGCATGCGGTTTGACCTGGGCCAGAAACGCAGTATCAGGATGCCTGTAGTGATCCGGCCGCGCATTGACAGGTTATCGGCTGTTGCGGCGCTCCGGAATTTGCAGAGCGACCAGGACGAACAGATGCTGGTCGTGACGGACAAGGTTTCGCCGGAGATGGCCGAACAGCTTAGAGCCAACAACATTCCGTTTCTGGACACCGCAGGAAATGCCTACCTGGATCTGTCGGAGGCATTGATCTACATCGTCGGTCGCCGGCAATCCGCACGCAGCACGATGCCGCCAGTACGCATCGGCAGTCCCAAGCAACTCCAGCTGCAATACGCGCTCATGACCCGTCCGGCTCTGGTCAACGCCACGTATCGAGAGATCGCAGCCACTGCGAACGTAGCGCTTAGCACCGTCAACCTCGCGATCGACGATTTGCTTGCGCGGCGACTTCTCATTGCTGACACCGATGGCCCACGGTGCTTTGGTGATTGGGATCGAATGGTGGAAGAGTGGGCAAACCAATACCCGGTTCGTCTAAAGACAAAGTTGCCCAGTCGGCGGTACACGTCTGACAGAAAAGACTGGTGGAAATCCAGCGACATATCCAGATACGATGCCGTGTTCAGCGGTGAAGTTGCGGCGGCGAAGCTGACAGGTCATCTTAGGCCGGCACGCGTCACGATCTACGCATCGTCTGTCACGCCGAAAGAGTTGATCATGGGCGAACGACTCCGTGCCGATCCACACGGAGAAATCGAAATTCTCCAGTCCTTCTGGACCGGTCATCCTGAAGGCGAGACGAACCTTCCCAATGGCGTAGCGCCGGCCGTGCTTGTCTATGCCGACCTTCTCGACTCGGGAGAGTCTCGCAATCTGGAGTTAGCTCGAACCATCAGAGAGAGCCATCTTGGCAAACCACCAGCCAATCAAGCTAAGTCGTCCGATTGATGATGTCACAGCATCTTTGCTTCGCGAAGTCGACCAACTTGCGCGCGCGATAGAAGTCCCTTACTTCGTGGGCGGCGCGGTGGCCAGGATCGTGGTGCTTGAGCATATCTTTGGATGCCCACCGGGGCGAGCCACGCTTGATGTAGACATTGGAGTCTGTTTGGCGGACTGGCAGTCGCACGAAGCATTCAAACGGAAGCTCACCGACACGGGTCTCTTTAGCGCAGTCCCGAAGAATGCTCACAAGCTGATCTACCGTCCCACCCCAACGGACGCACTCCAGTTGGATGTCATTCCGTTTGGAGACATCGAGCATCCTGCGGCAAGCATCGCGTGGCCCCCCGACATGGACGTCGTTATGAATGTGGCAGGCTTTCGCGAGGCGTCTCTATCAACTCTCCTTGTCGAAATCGCAGATGACCTTGCCGTGCCGTTTGCCTCATTGCCGTCCATGGCGCTATTGAAGCTGCTCGCCTGGCGCGATCGTCATCATGAGAGTAAGCGGGATGCGACCGATCTCCTGATCCTGGTCCGCTCTTACGCCACGGCAGAATGCGAGGACAGGCTTTACGGAAGCGAAAGCGCCATGATGGAGCAATACGATTTCGACATCGATCTGGCGAGCGCCGCACTGCTCGCGAAGGACTGCTCTCTCATTGCCCAGGCCGAAGCACAAAGGCAGGTAAAGGAGATCTTTACCGACGACGATCGGTTTCAGCTTCTCATGCGCCATATGGCATTCGGTGATCGCTCCGCACTGCTCGATAGCGAAACGGATTCCGGCAGGGTCCGGGAACGCATGAAGGCGTTTCGGGACGCGTTCATGGTGCGCGCCTGAAGCGCTGTTGCTTGAGCCGAAGGGCGCCATATTCTTTATTGCGCCCCTGCAGGCGGGCACTCCTCACCCCGGTCAACACCATGGTGGCCGCAACAGCCTCCACCCCAATAAGCGAACGGCAACGGAAGGCGAGCTAGTTTGGAACCCAGCGCAAGAAGCGTCCGTGCATGCTTCGTACCGCAGGCTTCCCATTCACTAGAGAAGACCATTCCAGGAGACATCCATGAGATCTCGGTATCGTTCCGGGCCGTTCGCGCACGCCCATGCAGTGCTGGCGCTATTCACAAGTTGTGTGGTGGCGCTCAGCGTGGCGGGTTGCGGCGGCGACAGTAGCAGCCCTGCCACGACCACTTCAACCGGTACCGGGTCCACCGGCACGACCACCACCACGGCCACGCTACAGGTGGTTGCGCCGATCGTCGATTGTGCGAAGCTGGCGTCCGTCGATATCACGGATATTGGCGGTGCGGGCAGCACGATTGCATCGGCCACGGTGACCACCGCGACGATCAACGGCGCTTCGGTGCAGTTCTGCGCGGTCAAAGGAACGCTTGCGCCAGCGAATACGTTCGAGGTCGCGTTGCCGGTCAGTACCTGGACGCAACGCTTTGCCGAACTTGGATGCGGCGGACTGTGCGGCAATCTGAGCGATCCGACCAAATCCACCTCGTTCAGCTTCAGCTACAACTGCCCGCTGGTGCAGCAGGGCGGCTTTGTCACCGCCGCGACCGATATGGGGCATACGGGTGCCGATGCCACATGGTCGACCGATACGCAAAAGCAGGCGGACTTTGCCTACCGTGGGCAACATGTCACGACGCTTGCCGCGAAGAAGCTGATCCAGGCCTATTACGGACAGCCGCAGAAGTACTCCTATTTTGTGGGCTGCTCGGATGGCGGACGTGAAGCGCTGATGGCCGCGCAGCGTTATCCGAACGACTACAACGGCATTATCGCTGGCGCACCGGCGGCGCATTTCCAGACGCAGAACTCGCTGTATCACGGCTGGAACGTGGTGTCGAACAGCAACACCGGCGATAACACTGGCAACGTTGTGCTCTACGCGGACAAGGCGAAGGTACTGCACAAGGCGGTAGTCGCGGCTTGCGGTAATACCAGTGGTGCGCCCGACGGGCTGTTGGTGGACCCGCGTGTCTGCAACTTCAACCCGGTTTCGATCCAGTGTGCGGCTGGTGCGACCGATACCAGCAACTGCCTGACCGCGGCCGAAGTCACCACGGCGAGCCGCATCTATAGCGGTCCGATCGATATCACCACCGGCAAGCGCATGCTGGCAGGCTCGCCGCAGTTTGGTTCCGAAGCGAACTGGATCGGTGTCGAGGTGCCGAGCACGAACTCGACCGATCCGGCCGTGCCGGTCACCGGCCTGTTCAGCAACATGATCGTGACGGGCGCCTATAACCTGATTTTTACCGGCTCGCCGACCATGCCGAATATCAATACGTTCGGCTATCACGATGGCAATTTCTTCCCCGACTACCTGCAGGCCAACCACTCGCTCAACGATGCCACAAATCCGGACCTGTCCGCATTCAAGAAGGCCGGTGGCAAGCTGATCCTCTGGCATGGCTGGGCCGACCAGCATATTTCACCGCTGTTCACCATTGCGTATTACGAAGCCATGCAGGGCACGATGGGGGCGTCGACGGTCGATGAGTTCGCGCGACTCTATCTGGTTCCCGGCGTCAGTCACTGTGGCGGGGGCGAGGGTCATCCCAACATCGACCTGGTGTCGCGGGTAACGGCCTGGGTGGAACAGGGCACCGCGCCCAATGACGTGATGACGTACCAGACTGACGCGTCGAGCACCGTGACCGCATCACGTCCGGTCTACCCGTATCCGGCAATTGCCAAGTACAAGGGCTCCGGCGACTGGCACGACGGCGCAAACTATGTGCAAGGTGCGGCGCTGTACAACGTAGCCACGGCTGCCTGGGCAGGGTCGGGCTTCTACGTGCCCTATGCAGCAAAGACGCAGGGCGTGGCGGCTCCATAAGCCTGTAGCCCTGGTCCCCAGGGCAGGCGGGGGGGCAAGTCATCCCCCCGCTTGCTTATGCGAAGCGTGCCGGATCGTAAGGGCGTGGATCGACGTACGGGGTTTCGCCGTGGATCAGTTCGGCCAGCAGGCGCGCGGTAGCCGGGCCCAGCGTGAAACCCTGGTGCGCATGGCCAAAATGGAACCAGAGTCCGGCATGCCGTGGCGCGCGGCCAATGATCGGCCGCATGTCGGCCACACAGGGGCGTGCGCCCATCCATGGACGGGGCTCGACGGGCGCGCCCAGGTTTACGAGATCGCGGGCATGGCGCTCGGCCGTTGCCAGTTGCACCGGCGTTTCCGGCGCGTCATGGCGGGCGAACTCGGCGCCCGTGGTGATGCGCAGGCCGCGTTGCATCGGTGCCAGTACGAAGCCGCATTCGGCATCCAGCAGTGGCAGGGTCGGCATGCGGTCCACGGCGTAGTGGCGATGGTAGCCACGCTTGATGAACAACGGAAAGCGATAGCCCAGCGGTCGGGTCAGTGCAGGTGCCCATGGCCCCAGCGCGACGACTGCCTGCGCAGCGCCAAGCGGGCCCGCATCGGTCATTACGCGCCAACCGTCGCCGTCGGCACGCAGCGTGGTGGCGTCGCCGCGATGCACGACGCCGCCTGAGCGTTCGAACAGCGCCGCATATCGCTGCACGAGTTCACCCGGATCGCTGACGGTCCACGGATCGCGCCAATGCAGCGCGCCCGCCAACCCGCCGCGCAAGGCCGGTTCCGTCGCTTGCAATGCTGCGCCATCGAGCACGGCGAGATCCAGTCCATGCTCCCGGGCCACGGCCATCGAGTGCTTCACGGAGGCCTCGAACGCCGCGCCGCTGCGGTACGCTTCGAGCCATCCGCCCTTGCGTACGAGGTCGCCGGCATCTGCTGCAGCAATCAGTCGTTCATGTTCGGACACGCAGTGCCGTACCAGGGCTGCGTAGGCGATGACGGTTGCCGCATAGCGATCGGGCGCGGATTCGCGCCAGTAGCGTGACAGTACCGGCAACAGGCGCAACATCGCGCCGGGGTGGTAGTGCACGTCGTTGCCCTGGCGCATGACGACGCGCAAGACCGTGCGCCAGTCGCGCGGAAACGCATAAGGCTGCACCGCTTCGCGCTGGATAAAGCCTGCATTGCCATACGACGTTTCGCGACCTGGCGGCTGGCGATCGACCAGCGCCACGTCATAACCGCGCTCGCGCAATGCCAGCGCGGTGCTGACGCCGACCATGCCAGCGCCCAGAACGATGATTTCCTTGGACATACTTGGGCCAATGATTCCGGATCAGGTGCGTGCCATTCTCCATCGGCAATTACGTAGCCGGGAAGATGCAAAGCGCACAATATTCTGAATGCGTGATTGCGATTTTGGCAATCATCCTGCTGTCGGTTGTTCCGTGATGCCTCGCTGCAAGTGCTGGACGAAGGCACGTGCCGCGGGCGGCAGCTTGCGGTTGGCCAGCGTCTGGACTTCTATCTGCCGCTCGTTCATCTCGCGATCGCGCAATGGCACCGCTGCGATGGTGCCGGTCTTGAGGCGCCCGCGAATCGATAACTCGCCGTAGAAGCAGACCACGTCGCCGCCCGCCGCGGCAAAGCCCACCAGCGAGTCGAGGTGGTTGCTCGAAAACACGGTCTGGTAGCGCAGGTCCTGGCGGCTGCAACTGGTGTCCAGCAATTGCCGCACCGAACTGTCCTTGGGCGGCAGCGCCAACGGATAGGCCGTAACCTGCGCCAGCGACAACTGGCGGTGGCCTGCCAACGGATGGTCGGGTGCCATGACGGCAAGGACCGGGGCAGGGACGCGGAATTCCACATGGATTTCGGGCTCTGGCAGCCATGCCAGAGTAATGCCGATATCGGCCTCGCCGTCGCGGATGCGCCGCGCAATGTCGCCCTGCGGGCAGACCTCGAGTTCGAAATGGATGCCGCCATGGGTCTCGCGGAAGCTGGCTGCCAGATTTGGCAGGAACTCATGAGCGACGCCTTCCACGCTGGCCAGCCGGACACGGCCGACGCGCAGACCGCGTAGCGCCTGGATATCGCCGGTCACGCGCTCGATGTCCTGCTGGGATCGTTTCGCGAATGCGGCGAGCAGTTCACCGGCGGCGTTAGGGACCAGGCCACGTGCGCGCCGGTCGAATAGCAGGGTATCCAGTTCGCTTTCAAGCTTGGCGATCTGCCGACTCACGGCCGAAGGCGCCACATTGAGCTTGAGGGCCGCGTCCTTGACCGACCCGGTACGGACCACTTCTAGAAAATAGCGGACAGCGGCTTCCTGGAGAGACCGGTAGGACATGGTGCGCTTTGTGAAGGGATGGAGCGGGACGGGGCGCGCGCTGGCATTCGTGTGTTTTCGCGAGTATTGGCGTGTCGATTCGTCGATTGCCGTTTCGGCAATCAATGCTTCGAAACATTGCGCTGATTCTATGCGAATTTTGGTCGTAGGATAAACATGAAACGACGCGCTGACTTCAATGACGTCGCCCCTGGATGACTACCAGCGAGTATTCCATGCGCCTGCCTGCCCCCCGCCTGTGTTTCCTGTTTGCCGCAGCCAGCCTGTCGGCCATGTCGATCGCGCCGTCGGCGGTGTTCGCGCAGGACGCCTTTCCCGCCAAACCGATCCAGCTGGTGCTGCCGTTTCCGCCGGGCGGTGCCACCGACGTGGTGGGCCGCATCGTGGCGCAGAAGCTCGGCGAACGGCTCGGCAAAACGATCGTGGTGGACAACCGGCCAGGTGCGGGCACCGTCGTAGGCGCCAGCTTCGTCGCCAAGTCGGCGCCGGATGGCTACACGTTGCTGGCCACGTCGGGCACCACGTTCACCGTCAATCCGGCGGTCTATCCGAAGCTGCCCTACGATCCGCAAAAGAACTTCGAACCGATCGGGCTGATCGGCTCCACGGGCCTGATCCTGTTGGCCAACCGCGATGTGCCAGTCAAGAACCTGAAGGAGTTCGTCGCCGCGGCCAAGGCGGAACCGGGCAAGTACTCGTACGGATCGTTCGGTGCGGGTACCACCGCCCACTTCGCCGGCGAAGCGCTGCTCAACCTGACCGGCGTAAAGATGCTGCATGTCCCGTACAAGGGCAGTGCCCCCGCGATGACCGACCTGATTGGCGGCCAGATTCCCTTCAGCATCGACACCGTGGCTGCCGCGCTGCCACAGGTGCGCAGCGGCAAGGTGAAGGCCATTGCGGTGACCACGGCCAAGCGATCGGCGCTGTTGCCAAACGTGCCCACGGTGGCCGAGAGCGGCTATCCCGGCATGGATACCAGCACGTGGATCGCACTGGTTGCACCGCGCGGCTTGCCGCCCGAAGTCCACGCGAAGCTGGAAAAGGCGCTGGCCGATACGATCGCCGACCCCGATACGCGCAAGAAGCTGACCGATAACGGCATCGAGCCATCGTTCGCGCCGGGCAAGCAGGTCAGCGCCATGATCGACAAGGAAATTCCGCAGATGCGTGCCATTGCCCAGCGCGCCAACATCAAGCTCGACTGATTGCATATGACCGACCAGAACTCACTGACGTCCCTTTCCGCCGTCGAACTGCGGCGCATGATTGGTACCCGGCAACTATCGCCGGTGGAACTGCTCGATGCCTGCATTGCACGTATCGAACGGTATAACCCGTTGATCAATGCCATCACGGCCACCTGCTACGACCGCGCGCGCGACGAAGCCCGGGCGGCCGAACAGGCCGTGATGCGCGGCGATACGCTGGGCTTGCTGCATGGCCTGCCGCTGGGCGTGAAGGACCTCGAGGCCACGGCGGGTTTGCTGACTACGTATGGATCGGCGCTGCACCGTGGCAACGTGCCCACGCAAGACAACCTGCTGGTGACGCGGCTACGCCAGGCTGGCGCCGTGGTGGTGGGCAAGACCAATATTCCTGAAATGGGCGCGGGTGCGAATTCCCGTAACGCCGTGTGGGGCGCCACCGGCAACCCGTTCAATCCGAATCTCAATGCCGGTGGATCGTCGGGCGGCTCGGCTGCAGCGCTGGCCGCGGATTTCCTGCCCGTCTGCACGGGCTCCGATACCGGTGGGTCGCTGCGTATTCCCGCCGCCAAATGCGGCGTGGTGGGTTTCCGCCCGTCGCCGGGGCTGGTGCCAAACTCGCGCAAGCTGCTTGGCTTCACACCGATTTCGGTAGTGGGCCCGATGGGGCGTACCGTGGCGGATACGTGCCTGCAGCTGGCCGCGACGGCCGGCGAATCCGCCAGCGATCCGCTCAGCTACGCGGTAGATCCGCTGTCGTTCCTGACGCCGCAGAATGTGGATCTGTCGCGCCTGCGCGTGGCCTGGACCGACGATTTCGGTGCCTGCGACGTCGACCCGGCAATTCGCCGCGTATTCCGGGCCCGCATCGCCGCCATGCAGCATCTGTTCAAGCGCTGCGACGAGGTGAGCTTCGACCTGGGTGACGTGCATCGCTGCTTCGACGTGCTGCGCGCGGAAAGCTTCGTGGCGTCGCTGCATTCGGCCTACCAGAACGATCCCGATTCGCTGGGGCCGAACACGCGGGCCAACTATGAACTGGGCGCGCGCATGACGCTGGTCGACAGCGCCTGGGCGCAGGCGGAGCAGTCGCGCATCTTGCAGCGTTTTCAGCAGACGTTCGGCGAATACGACGTGATCCTGTCGCCGACCACGCCGGTATCGCCATTCCCGTGGACACGTCTCTATGCCGAGACCATCGACGGGATCCAGCAGGAAAACTACTACCGTTGGCTGGCGCTGACCTATGTGGTGACGCTGACCACGCATCCGTCCATCGCGTTGCCTTGCGGCACCGACGAAGCGGGCATGCCGTTCGGCCTGCAGGTGACCGGCCCGTTCCGTGGCGATGCGCTGACGCTCGGCGTGGCGCAGGCCATGGAATCGGCGTTTGCGTCCACGTCGGACCTGCGCCGCCCGATACCGGATCTGGATCGGCTGGTGCCCGCGGAACCGGCCCTGCGCTCGATTGTGACAGCGCCACCGGAGCTTTCGGGCAAGACGGTGGAGAGCGTGGTTTCGGTCGTGTAAAAACGGCACGTCGGAAGCGCGTCGGAAGCGTTTGGGTCCCGATTTTGCAAAGCCGGGACCATGCCGTATCCTGCATCACGCGATCGGCCCATGCGGAACGCGTGGGCGGATGCTGGCAAATCGATGGTACTTAACGCTTCCGGAGACACGCAATGACCAGCAAGAACACGATCTGTCTGTGGTACGACGGCGACGCACTGGACGCCGCGACTTTCTATGCCGAAACGTTTCCCGATAGCGCTGTCGGCGCGGTTTATCGGGCACCGGGAGACTATCCCGACGGCAAGGAGGGTTCGATCCTGATGCTTGAGTTCACCGTCATGGGCATCCCTTGCCTGGGGTTGAACGGCGGTCCGCATTTCAAGCACAACGAGTCGTTTTCATTTCAGGTGGCGACCGACGACCAGGCCGAAACCGACCGTTACTGGAATGCCATCGTCGGCAATGGCGGAGAGGAAAGCGCCTGCGGCTGGTGCAAGGACCGCTGGGGGCTGTCGTGGCAGATCACCCCGCGCGTGCTGATGGAGGCGGTAGGCGGCGCGGATCGCGCCGCGGCCAAACGCGCCTTCGAGGCCATGATGACCATGAAGAAGATCGACGTCGCGGCCATCGAGGCGGCGCGGCAAGGCAAGTAGGCAAGCAGGGCCAGTTGCTGCCGCGCGCGGATGTTCGGATCAGAACAGGTCGATTGCCACCAGCACCGATGAAGCCAGCGCAAAGATCAGTCCGGCCAGCCCCATCCGGTCATAGACGATGCCGAATTTTTCCCGGCGTTTGGCACCTGGGTACGATGCGCTGAGTCCGCTTTCCTCGATCGAGGAGAGCGGCACCGGCACGTAGCGGAAGGCCTTGGCCTTGAAGCGCTTGTAGTACTGCAGCACGAAGTCGAGGTCGCTGTAGATGCGCCATTTTTCCTCGTAGCGCAAGTCGCAGACGCGGAAGGCCATGGCCTGGTGGCAGGCGTGAATGATGCCGGCCCGGAGCTTGTACAGTGGGGCAGCGGGTTCCACGCCGCGCGGACTGATATTGTCGCCGTAGATCAACCAGGCGTTGCCATCCTTGTGCGCGGCGTGAACCACGGTCGACAGCGCTTCCGGCGAGGCAAAGCAATCGCCCGAGTTCATGAATACTACCCACTCGCCGGTTGCACGGCTGAGCCCCTTGTTCATCGCGGCATAGACGCCGCCATCGGGTTCGCTGACAAGGACGTCGATCTCGGCGGCACGCGCACGCGCCAGTTCGACCGATCCGTCGGTAGATCCACCGTCTATGACCAGGTACTGCACCGAAAATGTATCGGTTTGCTGCTGTGCGACGCTGTCCATCGTACGGCGCAAGCCGTCACAGTTGTTGTAGTTGACGGTGACTACCGAAATCTGGGTCATTGGCTCTCTCCCCACGGCAAGATCGACCCCGCATTGGCCAGGGATCGGCATGAGAACCGTCCCGCTCTATACCGGTATTCCGGCTGTTTGAAACTTCTCGCGGTAGCGTTTCATGTATTGCGTTGCGGAAACGTGGGCTTCCGCACACAACGCGCACAAGGCACGGAAAGCGCGATCGTCTACGCCACTTCGAGCCGATTGCCGCCCAGGGATTTCGCGCGGTACAACGCCTGGTCGGCGATGGCAAGTGCGTCGGCCAGCGCAGGGGCCTTGTTCTCGAATTGCGCAAGACCGATGCTGACCGTGGCCGAAATTCCGATGCTGTCGATCTGGTGAGGGATGGCCTCCGCAAAGCGATTCGCAATGGCATCGCCGAGCGCCCTGGCGCGCAGTGCGTCGTCGCCGGACAACAGTGCGGCAAATTCCTCGCCGCCAATGCGCGCAAGAAGTGCTTCCGGCCCCATCACGCCGCGGGCAATCTCCGCGAAGGATTTCAACACCTTGTCGCCGGTCTGGTGCCCGTGCCGGTCGTTGATGGCCTTGAAGTGATCAAGGTCGAACGCGAGCACGGACACTGCACCACCGGGGTGCGCATCGTTGATAAGGCGGGTGCCCTGTTCGAAGAACCACCGGCGGTTGCCGAGGCGTGTCAGGTAGTCGGTCTGGGATTCCCGCACGAGCTGGCCGTGGGTCTCCTCGCGAATCAGCTTCAGCAGGGTCATCGGCAATATGACCGAATAGAGCACGCCCTCGTACAGCGTGAACTTGCTGGCCAGCGCCTGGAATGCCGGGCCATGCGCTGCCACGAGCCACGGCAGGACCAATGCCCTGGCGAAGTACAACAGCGCATGGAGGCCGGTCACCGCAATCACGATATGCCGCGCATGCAATGCTTTCAGCGAGTCACAGCGCAGCATCTCGCGCGTGGTCATCGCGCTCACGACCGCGATGGGAATGGCGGTTACGTAGTTCCACAACAGGTCTTGCCATCGTGCGCCGAAGACCGCCCACATCAGCGCCGATCCGCCGAGAACGACCGCAAAGGCAGCCCGATGGCGCCGCCCGCTCAACGAAGCCACGCCGTTGAGTACCAGCAGGTAGCCGGTGAGGATGATGAGGTTGCTGAGGGCGGCGCCGGTCGCGCCGGGCAGGGCGCGACGGTACAGCACAGCGGCGCAGCCGACCGCGAGTGTGGCGAATCCCGCCGCCAGAATCCGCAATGAATTGCTGCGTATGGGATGGGTCCGGTGTTCCCAGAACATCATCCCCGCACTGGCGAGAAGCGTTCCGATCGCAAGAAAGTAAAGGGTAAGGAGATCGACGTACATCTCAAATGTAAAGACAATGCGCCGATGCATCGCGGCCGCAGCCGAATTCTACGTGGGAAATCCGATAGTTAGCGCATGCCAGTCAGTTTGGGATGCTCAGCTCGGCCAGGCACAGGCTCATCAGCCCGATGCGGCCGCGTACGCCCAACTTGCGGAAAATGCTGGTGATGCAAGCCTGCATGGCCGATGTGGCCAGGCCGAGCCGCTGGGCGATCTGGTTTTCCGATGCTGCAGTCAGCAGCAACAGCAACACCTTTTGCTCGCATGGATCGAGCGCGCTCAGCAATGCAGCTGGCAGCAGATGGTCGGATGCAGGCTGCCGCAATGCGGTGACATCACGCGCCATACCAAGGCGCAGCTGATGCAACGGCAACCACTGTGCCGACCAGCTCAGGTGGATATCGCTGCCGTCGCGATGTTGATAGCGGTTCTCGAATCCCACCCGGTCGCGCCCGGCCAGAACCTCGCCGGCTTCCCTGATGGTCCGGGCGCGGTCATGCGGCACGACCAGCTCGATCATGGTCTGCCCGATCAGATCGGACTGCGCAAAACCCAGGGTCTCGGCGCACCTGGCGTTGGCGTACCGAACCTTCCCGAGCTTGTCGACCAGGAAGACCGAGTCGGGGGAGCAGTCTGCCAACGTAAGGATTGCGTCTTCCGCCAAATGCTCGATCATGGTCTGCCGACTCCGGGGCGAAGATGCTGTCTTGGCAATTCTGGCGATCTTGCCACAATACTGCTAAAAAAGGCTGTCGGTGTGCTCCCCTCTCCCGCATGGCGGGAGAGGGGCCGGGGGAGAGGGCCAGCGGCTCAAGCCGAGACAGGTCGCAATTTGAACCTCATTCCCTCTCCCCCAACCCCTCTCCCGCGCGCGGGAGAGGGGAGCCGGTTATGTGGTCGTCCAACGTCCTGAATCAGGACACACCACCGCACGCAAACCGTTCAACCAGACTTGCTCGTCCTGCACCGACGCCATGGCCGGCGTGACGTCAAACGCAACCCCCAGCGCCCGCGCGACCTGGACCTCCTCGATCGCAAGTTCCCACGTCAGGAACATATGGGTGGCAGCGTGGACTGGAGGAAAGTCATCGGCATGAAATCCGCTGCTGCCGCGCTTGATCACGCCGTGTGGCTGGCAGGTATCGAAAATCACGATCGTGCCGCGCGTCAGCGGAATGCGCAGGTCTAGCCCCGGAAAGTGCAGATCCTGGCCGTTGTCGTTGCTCAGGAACAGATTGCAGAAGGCCGCGCTGCCGTACTGCTCGCCATCGTGGTGATATCGCGCGCCACGGCAGGCCATCAGGGCGACGTCGCTGGAAGCCAGCAGGTCTGGTAGCCCGACTACATCGGTCCATTCGGCTGCCGCTTGCACGCAGCGCCGGTAGTCCGGCCATCGGGTACGCGCCCGCGCCAGCGGCATGGCCTCGACATCTCCAGCTTCGAGAACCATGCGCGTTGCAATCTCGCGCTCCCAATCGGCATTCAGGCGTGGTGACGGCTCAGGTATTTCCACCGTGCCGGACAAGACGATCTCGCCGACGCGGCGGCTGCGGATGGCGTCACCGCTCCAGAAGAAAGATGTGAGGTCTGGCATGGGCGCCAGTGTAAAGGAGTAAAGGTGTAGAGGATCGCGTCGCCGGCCTTTCGGCTTCACCGGAAAGTTTATACAATGAAAAGAATTTCATTGAATAAAACGGCGCAATGTCCAAGCTCCCCGAATCAGTATTGGCAGGCCGCCTCACTACCCTGCAGCAGCGCCCCATCGCCCAAGCCACACGCGACCGCCTTGCACAGGCCTTGCTCGACTGGTTCACGGCCGGCTGGTCGGGCAGCCCGATGCCAATGGCGGCGACGATGCGGGCACTGGCTGCCGACACGATGCCAGGCGAAGGGCCGGCGGCGGTATTCGGCGGCGGCACGATGACACCGCCCGGCGCGGCATTCGCGAATGCCGCCATCGCGCATCTGCGGGAGATCGACGATGCCCATCGTGCCGCGATGCTGCATCCGGGCGTGATTGCGATCTCGCCGGTGCTGGCGCTTGCAGCGGGCGGCAACCTGAGCCAACGGCGCGTGGCCGATGCGATCGTGGCCGGCTACGAAGTTGCACTGCGCATCGGCGAGGCGCTCGGCACCGGGCATGCAGCGAAGTTCCATGCCACGGCCACGGCCGGAGCGGTTGGCGCAGCCGCCGCGGTTGGCGTGGCGCTGGGGCTCGATACGGAACAGTTGCATCACGCAATGGGTATCGGCGCCACGCAGGCCGCGGGGCTATGGCAGCTGATCGACGATGACGCGCACGAATCCAAATCGCTGCATCCTGCGTTTGCGGTGCGCAATGGCATCCATGCCGCATTCGCGGCGCGTGCCGGCTTGCCTGGCGCGCGGGCCTTTGTCACAGGCGCGCGCGGACTCTACGCGCTGTTGTCGGCCGACGGACCACTGCAGGCACTGAGCAACGATCTCGACGGTCCCGAGCGCATCAACACCGCCACCATCAAGGCGTGGCCGTGTTGCGCGCAACTGTTCACGCCGCTCGATGCCACACGTGCGCTGCTCGATGAGCACCGCTTCGTGCCCGAGGATATCGTGTCGGTGGAGATCGAGATCTTCCCTCATGCGCTCAAGATCGCCGGAGTGGTGTGGCCAGCCAAGCCGGCGGAAACCTGTTTCTCGCTGCGCTACGTGGTGGCTACGCTGCTGTTGCGCGGCAAGCTCGGCATCGAGGACATGGAGACGCCTGCGCTTGATTCGATGGCGCTGCTGGCCTTGGCCGAGCGCATCAAGGTGACTACCAGCGAGGTATTCCAGCAGGCGTTTCCGCAGAAGCGCCCGGCGTCCGTGCGCATTACGCTGCGTGATGGTCGGCAGGTCGAAGCGTTGCGCGAACTGCGTCGCGGGGATCCGGAAGATCCTTACGACTGGCCGGCGCTGCAGGCGCGCATGCGCGCGTTCGCACCGGCCATGGATGACCATGCCGCGCAACGCGTGGCTGGCTGGTGCGCGGGCTTTGCCGACGCGGAACGCGACAGTGAACCCTGCAACGTGCCGCCGTCACTGTTCAGCGCGCCAGCGCAGGCTGCGCGCTGAAGCCTTGAAGCGCCAGCTCGCGGCGCACGACATCGACGGCATGGAGCTGTTGGGCGTCGCCGAAGCGCGACGCCAGGCCAATGACGACCACGGCGCCCAGGAAGCCGCTGTCGCTGTCGAACACGGGCAATGCCACCGAGGTCATCTCGGCCACGCGTTCCGAGCGCGTCATCGCGTATCCCTTCGTGCGGATCTCGGCGGCTAGCGGCGTATCGTCGCCCGTAAACACCTTCAACACATGCGCCGACGAGCCGCCATCGGCCAGCCGCAGGCGGGTGCCTACCTCCACGTGGTGGCGGACCTCTTTCGAGGTGTTCTCGCGGTACAGGCAGATGCGTTCGTCGTTGCTGCGCACATAAAACGCCACGGTCTCGCCGGTCTCGCGCATGGTGTTGTGCAACACCGGCTGGATCCGCGTGCCCAGGTCGAACGTGCTGCGATAGAGCATGCCCATATGCAACAGCGCGGGGCCGGGCGCATACAAGCCGCTCTCGAACCGGTGGATCATGCGCGCGCGCGTCAGCACCCCCAGCAGGCGCAGCAGCGTGGCCTTGTCCAGCCCGGTGCTTTCCGCGAGCTCGCGCAGCGACAGGCGCAGGCGATCTTCCCGGAAGCTCTCAAGGATCGATATGCCGCGCTCCAGCACGCCAGGTGGCGGCTTTGGGGCGCTGCTCGCGTCCGGGGTGTCGGTCATATCGTGGGTGTCTTCAATTGCCAGAGGCTTCTTGGTACGTGATGTACGTGACGTGTTCATGGTTCTTGTGTGCGTTTGTCGCGTTATCCCTGCTTGACACGGAATTCGCAGCTTTCTATAGTTTTATTCATTAAAACACGATTTCATTCAATGAAACAATAAGAAAGAAGCGGATGGCAGCCGCCTTCGCTGGAGACAATTGTCGCTGATCGTGCGCCCCGTGCCTCATGTGCGTGGACGTGGTCAGCGCAGCAACCGTGAGCCTCAGTTGATGCAAGCCGGTAGTGATGCTTTTCTTGAAGTCCTGGCCGGGATCGCCGGCCGCTCCAATGTGCTGACGTCCGACGCCGATACGGCGCGCTATACGGCCGACTGGCGCCGTAGCTTCCCAGGCGCCGCGCGCGCCGTGGTACGGCCCGGCAACACGCAAGAGGTGGCGCAAGTGGTGGCCGCATGCGCTGCGCATGGCGTGCCGGTGGTGCCGCAAGGCGGCAATACCGGGTTGGTGGGCGGCTCCACGCCGGACGCCTCGCGCACCGAGGTCGTGCTGAGTCTCGATCGCATGACCGCAGTGCGTCGCGTCGACCGGCTCGACAACACCCTGACGCTCGAAGCCGGGTGCACGGTGCTGCAGGCCCAGGAGCTGGCCAGTGCCGAAGGGCGCCTGTTTCCGCTGTCATTGGCATCGGAAGGCAGTGCGACGGTTGGCGGAGTGCTGGCCACCAACGCGGGCGGCGAGCAGGTGCTGCGCTATGGCAATACCCGTGACCTGACGCTTGGCATCGAAGTGGTCACCGCCGACGGACGAGTGCTCGACAGCCTTGTCGGCCTGCGCAAGGACAACACCGGCTACGACCTCAAGCAACTGTTTATCGGCAGCGAAGGCACGCTGGGCATTGTCACCGCCGCCACGTTCCGCCTGTTCGCGCAGCCGCGTAGCACGGTGACCGGCTGGATGGCGGTGCGCGATCCACAGGCCGCCGTGGAGATGCTGACCCGACTCGTCGATGCGGTGGGCGAGCGCGTTACCGCGTTCGAACTGATCGGGCATGAAGCGCTGTCGCAGGTGCTGGCCCATCCGCTGCAAGGCATGCGCGACCCTCTGCCTGGCGGGCATCGATGGGCGGTGCTGTTCGATGTCTCCGAAACCTCGGCACGGCTCGACCCGCGTCCGGTCGTGGAAGAGGTGCTGGCAGACGCGCTGGGCGATGGCCTGCTCATCGATGCGGTGCTGGCCGAGTCGGCGCGGCAGGCGCACGACCTGTGGGCCTTGCGCGATCATGTTCCGGAGGCCCAACGCCTGTGCGGCCCGTCGATCAAGCACGATATCTCGGTGGCCACGTCACGCATTCCGGAGTTCATTGCCGCAGCCGCGGACGCGCTGGAACTGGCCATGCCCGGTATCCGCGTGGTCTGTTTCGGCCATGTGGGCGACGGCAACCTGCACTACAACCAGAGCAAGCCGCTGGAGATGTCCGACGCCGACTTCCGTGCGCGCGAGGACGAGATCCACGACATCGTTCATGCGGTGGCGGCGCGCATGCATGGGTCGATCTCCGCGGAGCACGGCATCGGCCGGCTCAAGCAAGCCGCGCTGCTGCAATACAAGTCGCCGGTGGCGCTGGACCTGATGGCGCGCATCAAGCACGCGCTGGACCCCGTCAACCTCTTCAATCCCGGACGCGTGCTGCCGCGTGAGCGCATCAGCCAGAGCGTCACATCCGCTGCTTGCACCCAGACTCATTCCACCCAGACCCTTTCCACCCAGATCCTGTCCCGGTAAAACTTCCATGCCCGTATCCGTATTCGACATGCAATCGCTCCAGCATCTCTGGGGCACCGACGAACTGCGCGCGATCTTCTCGGAAGAGAATCGCGTACAGAAGTGGCTCGACTTCGAGGCGGCGCTGGCACTGGCACAGGCCGAGCTTGGAATCATTCCCGAGGCCGCCGCGCGCGACATCGCCGCGCAAGCCAAGGTGGAGAACATCGACCTCGCGAAGATGTCCGCCGAAATCCGCCGTATCAAGCATTCGCTGGTGCCGGCCCTGAAGCAGTTGCAGGGATGCTGCGCGCGCGAGCATGGCGAATGGGTGCACTTTGGCGCTACCACGCAGGATGTGGTCGATACCGGCGTGGCTTTGCAGCTCAAGGAATTCCACACCGTAGTGCTGCGCGACATGAAGGCCGTGGGCACGGAGCTGGCACGACTTGCCCAGGCGCATCGCGACACCCCAATGGCCGGCCGCACGCACGGTGTGCAGGCGCTGCCGATCACGTTTGGCCATAAGTGCGCGATCTGGCTCGATGAACTGGGCCGCCATCACGAGCGGCTCAAGCAATGTGAATCGCGCGTGCTGGTGGGCATGGTCGCTGGCGCGGTGGGCAGCCAGGCGTCGCTCGGTGTGCAGGCCGAGGAAGTCGAGCGCCGCACGCTGGCAAAGCTCGGGCTTGGCACGCCTGCCATCAGCTGGGCGCCGGCGCGCGACCGCTTCACGGAGTATGCATTGCTGCTGGCGATGATCGGCACCACGCTGTCGAAGATCGGCAACGAGCTGTTCAATATGCAACGTAACGAGTTTGCCGAAGTCGAGGAGGCGTTCTCGGAAGGCAAGCTCGGTTCATCGACGATGCCGCACAAGCGCAACCCGACCTCGGCCGAGAACCTGGCCGGCCTGTCGCGGCCGCTGCGCTACAACGCCACGATGATGCTCGAAGGCATGGTGCAGGAAGGCGAGCGCGACGGCATTGCATGGAAGATGGAATGGAAGGCGCTACCCGAGTGCTGCCTGATTGCCGGTGCCATGCTGTTCCAGGCCAGGAACCTGCTGGCGGGCCTGCGTGTGGATACCGGTGTGATGGCCGGCAATCTCGATCGCATGCGTGGCTACCTGCTGTCCGAGCATGTGATGCTTGAACTCGGTGCGCGCGTGGGAAAGCAGACTGCCCATGAATGGATCTACGAAGCGTCGATGCATGGCATCACCAACAAACTCGATTTTGCCGAAGCAATGCGCGGGCACCAGCATCTGGCCGAGGTGCTCGGTGAAGCGGAAATCGTGCGCCTGACCGACCCGGCCGGATATCTCGGCCAATGCGGGGCATCGGTGGATCGCGTGGTGGCGCAGCAGCACGACGATTGGCTCGGCCGCTGACCCCGGGCACATCGCACAAAATAAAACAGATCGGAGACAACAGACCATGGCAACTTCCGGGCGTGACGCGCCACGACGTTCATCGGGATGGCTGATTGGGGCGGCTTTCGTCTTGCTATGCAGTGTGATGCCGCTGGCAAATTCCGCACAGCCTGCCTATCCCGACCAGCCAATCAAGCTGGTGGTGGGTTTTCCGCCCGGCGGTGGCGGTGATCTCTATGGCCGGCTGATTGCCACCGCCATGAGCAAGACACTGGGCCAGACCGTGGTGGTGGACAACCGTGCGGGGGCGGGCGGCAATATTGCCGCGGACATCGTTGCCAAGGCCAAGCCGGATGGGTACACGATCCTGCTGGCCATGAGCGGCAACCTGGCGGTGTCGCCGGCCCTCAAGCCTGCCGCGCTGCCTTACAAGGTACCTGACGACTTCGCGCCAATCGGGTTGATCCTCGAAGCACCGCACGGTCTGTTTGTACCCGCCAACTCGAAGTTCAAGGATGCCAAGGCCGTGCTGGCCGCCGCGAAAGCGCAGAAGCTCAGTTTCGCGTCGACGGGCACCGGTGGCGCCGCGCATATCGGCATGGAGATGATCAAGCAGCGTGCCGGCGTGGAGATGCTCCACGTGCCTTACAAGGGCTCGGGCCCGGCCATCACCGACCTGATCGGTGGCCAGGTCGATACGTTCTTTGCCACGGCGTCGCCGCTGATGGGCCAGGTCCGGCAGGGCCAGTTGCGCGTGCTGGCATTGACGGGGCCGCAACGCAATCCGGCGCTGCCCGATGTGCCGACGTTCAAGGAACTTGGTGTCGATGTGGTGGTGACGCAATGGTATGGCCTGGTAGCGCCTGCCGGTACGCCGCCGGCCATCGTGAAGACGCTGTCCGAGCATCTGACGCGTGCGCTGGCACAGCCCGAGGTGCAGCAGGCCATCCGCAAGGATGCCGCGATGGAGCGCAACCTGCCGCTCGACGCGTTCCGCCGCTATATCGTCGAAGACATCGCGCGGTACAAAAGCGCCGCCACCCCCGAACTGCTGACCCAGCTCGGCCAATAGACTCCGGATGCACGCATGACAATGTTTGAGACCCTGATTTCCGCAACCCAGCTGGCCGAAGCCATCGACCAAGCGGCGCCAGGCCAACTGGTGGTCCTCGATTGCAGCTTTGAACTTGGCGACCCGCAGGCGGGCCACCGCACGTTCGCGTCGGGCCATGTTCCCGGTGCGCACTATATCCATCTCGAGGATACGCTCAGCGCCCCGAAGACTGGCAGTAATGGACGTCACCCGTTGCCGGAACCCAATGGCTTCGTACGTGCGCTGGCATCGCTTGGCGTCAGCAACGACACCCAGGTGGTGGCCTACGACAATGCCGGCGGCATGTATGCGTCACGGCTCTGGTGGATGCTGCGCTGGGTGGGGCACCAGGCCGTGGCGGTGCTCGACGGGGGACTGGCGGCGTGGCAAGCCGCGGGTTTGCCGGTCACGCAGGATGCCGGACAGCCGGCACAGGCGGGAGGTCTGTCGCGCCGCGCATCGCGGGTACGGACCGTCGACTACGCCGAGGTGCTGGCGAACCTCGACAGTGGCGCACGTCTGGTCATCGACGCCCGGGCTCCCGATCGGTATCGGGGCGAGAATGAGACCATCGACCCGGTTGGCGGCCATATTCCGGGCGCGCGCAATCGGCTGTTCCGCGACAACCTTGGCGCCGACGGCAGGTTCAAGCCCGCGGCCCAGCTGCGCGACGAACTCAGCCAGATGATCGGTGCTCGCAGCCCTGCCGAACTGGTAAGCCAGTGCGGCTCGGGCGTGACCGCATGCCACAACCTGCTGGCGCTGGAAGTGGCCGGCCTGCCGGGCGCGGCGCTCTATCCGGGGTCGTGGAGCGAATGGTGCGCGCAGCCCGGCGCACGTATTGCCACGGGCGCAGCCGCCTGAGTCCGTCAACATGTCCGCTGCCATGCATCCTCACAGTGCCCATTGGGGCGTGTTCTCCGCACGCTGGCAAGATGGCGAACTGACCGTTCAACCGCACCCGGGCGATCCCGATCCGAATCCGCTGATCGACAACTTTACCAATGCACTGCGCCACCCGGTGCGTGTCACCATGCCGATGGTAAGGCGTGGCTGGTTAGAGGACGGGCCAGGACCCGACACGCGGCGCGGCAGCGACACGTATGTGCCGATGGCGTGGGATGAAGTACTCGACCGTATCGCCGCCGAACTGGATCGGGTCAATCAGCGGCATGGCGCGCAGGCCGTCTTCGGTGGCTCCTATGGATGGTCCAGTGCCGGTCGCTTTCATCACGCGCAAAGCCAGGTGCACCGCTTCCTCAATACGTCGATCGGCGGCTATGTGCGCTCGGTCAACAGCTACAGTGCCGGGGCCTCGGCGGTAATCCTGCCGCATATCCTGGGTACCATGGACGATGTGGCGCGGCGCAACGTGACCTGGGAACAGATCGTCGAACACAGCGACGTGGTGCTGGCGTTCGGCGGCATGGCACTCAAGAACTCGCGTGTCGCCAGCGGTGGCATCAGCCGCCATATCGAACGGGAATCCATGCAGCAGGCGGCACGGCGCGGTTGCCGGTTTGTGTCGATCAGCCCGCTGCGCACCGATTTTCCGGGCGAGGCCAATGCGCAGTGGCTGGCAGCGCGGCCCAATACCGATACCGCGCTGATGCTTGGGCTGGTGCACGAACTGGTGCGGCAGGACCTGCATGACCGTGCCTTTATCGACCGCTATTGCGACGGCTGGCCGGCGTTCGAGGATTACCTGATGGGGCGTGGCGATGGCGTGCCCAAGACGGCGACATGGGCGGCTTCGGTCTGCGGTTTGCCGGCGCAACAGATCGTCGAACTGGCGGCCAGCCTGCCGGGCAAGCGCGTGCTGGTGGTGGTCGCCCATTCATTGCAACGCGCTGAGCACGGCGAGCAACCGGTCTGGATGGGCGCGGTGCTGGCGGCGGTGCTGGGCCAGATCGGCCTGCCCGGAGGAGGCTACAACTATGCGCTTGGCACGCTGGCGCACTATGGCAAGCGCACCAACGCGGTTCCGGTTGCCGCGTTGCCGCAGGGCACCAATGGCGTCAAGGACTTCATTCCGGTCGCGCGTATCTCCGACATGCTGCTGCATCCCGGCGAGGCGTTCGACTACAACGGACAGCGGCGCACCTATCCGCATATCCGGCTGGCGTACTGGGCCGGTGGCAATCCGTTCCATCACCATCAGGATCTCCAACGCTTGAGCCGCGCATTCCAGACGCTCGATACGTTTATCGTCCACGAGATCGGCTGGACCGCGACCGCGCGGCATGCGGATATCGTCCTGCCATGCACGATGACGCTGGAGCGCGAAGACATCGGCGCGGCACCCACCGATCCGTTGATGGTGGCCATGCATCGCATTGCCGAACCGCATGGGCTGGCACGCGACGACTACGATATCTTTGCAGACCTGGCCGAACGGCTCGGCGCGCGCGAAGCGTTTACCGAAGGTCGCACCAGCGGCCAATGGCTACGCCATCTGTACGAGAGAACACGCAACGCGCTGGTCGAGCGTGCCCTGGACGCGCCTGACTTCGATACCTTCTGGGCGCGCGGTGAACTGATGCTGCCCCAGCAGGACGACGATGGCGGCATCCTGCGCGCATTCCGCGACGATCCGGACGGGCGGCCATTGCCCACGCCAAGCGGCAAGGTCCAGCTTTCGTCGCCAACGATCGCGGGCTTCAACTATGCGGATTGTCCCGGGCATCCCGCCTGGTTGCCGGCCACGGATGGCCCGACCGATGCGCATCCGTTGGTGCTGGTCTCGAACCAGCCAGCCACGCGGCTGCATAGCCAGCTCGATTTCGGTGCGCATAGCGTGAGCGAGAAACGCGATGCACGCGAGGTCTGCCGCCTGAATCCGGCTGACGCCAGCGCACGTGGCATAGCGGACGGCGACCTCGTGCGTCTCTACAACGCACGCGGCGCATGCCTGGCCAGTGCCATGCTGTCCGATGCGGTGATGGTGGGTGTGGTGCAGTTGCCGACCGGCGCCTGGTATGACCCGGCTACCGATGGCAATGGCGAGCCGCTGTGCGCGCATGGCAATCCCAATGTACTGACACGCGACAAAGGCACGTCGTCGCTGGCGCAGGGCTGCACCGGGCAATTGACGGCAGTGCAGGTGGAGCGCTTCGGCGAGCAGCCGCCGCCGGTGCGCGCGTTCGAGCCACCGGCTACGGTAGCTGCCTGAAACTGCATGCGGGGCACGCTAGCGCAGCGTGCCCCAATGATTGGTAACGCGCAACAGCGAGGCGTGTGGTCCGAACTCGCCGAGGCCGCTCGACAGTTGCTCGGCCGCCTCGCATACGGGGGCGGCCAGGTCGCGCAGCCGTGCCGGACGTAGGCGGGTATCGGGTCCCGAGATACCGAGCGCGGCGATTACCGTACCGGTGCCATCGAAGATCGGCGCGGCCAGCCCGTTCACGCCCGTACGCCATTCGCCGCGGTTGACCGCATAGCCGGCGCGGCGCACCCGCTGCATCTCCTGCAGGAATGCGTCGGGGTCGGTAATTGTGCGCGAGGTGGCTGCGCTGAGGTCCTGCGAGATCTCTTCGAGCCACTGCGGATTCCGGAAGGCAAGCATGGCCTTGCCGGTGGCCACGCAATGCGCCTGCGAACGGCCGCCAATCTGGCTGTAGGCGCGAATCGGATTGGGGCATTCCACCTTATGCACATAGACCACTTCCCGCCCGTCCAGCACGGAAAGGTGCACCGATTCCCCGGTGGATTGCATCAGCGTCTCCATCAATGCATCGGCATGCCGGCGCAGGTCGAAACTCCACAGCGCCGCCGAACCGAGTTCCCACAGCTTGATCGACACGGTATAGCTCGCCGGCGGCACACGCACCACGTAATGCTCGTCGACCAGCGCCTGCAGCAGCCGATGCGCGCCGCTCTTGGGCATGCCCGCGACGTTGGCGAGTTCGCTCACACCAATCGGCTTGCCATGGCGCGCCATGATGTCGAGCAGGTGAAGACCTTTGATCAGCGTGTTGTTCATGGCACGGAGCATCCAACGCCCGGCATGGTGCGGGCAACTGTTCCACAGTTTAGAACACCAGCGTCAAAATAAGGAACGGTTCTAGACTCGGTTCAACGTCATGCAACCCGGCGACGACGAACAACTCTTTGACCATGACCGACATCCGAACCGAAGACCTGCCCCTGAGCGGCATCCGCGTGCTGGAGTTCTGCTCCGTTGCCGCCGGCCCGTTCTGCGCCATGCTGCTGGCCGACATGGGCGCCGAAGTGATCAAGATCGAGCCACCCGGCGGCGATACGCTGCGTAGCTGGCCACCGATCACCGCCGGCTTCAGCGAAAACTTCGCCTCGCTGAACCGCAACAAGCAATCCGTGGTGCTGGACCTCAAGCGCCGCGAAGACCTCGATGTAGCGCTGACATTGTGTGCGCAGGCCGACGTGGTGATCGAGAACAACCGGCCCGGCGTGATGGACCGCCTGGGTCTCGGATATGAACAACTGAGCCGCCTGCGGCCAGAGCTGGTGTATTGCTCGATCTCGGCCTACGGCCAGTCGGGTCCGCGCGCCGTGGAAGGCGGCTTCGACCTGACGATCCAGGCCGCAGCCGGTGTGATGAGCGTCACAGGCGATTCCGATGCCCCGGTCAAGTGCGGTGTGCCGGTCTCGGACTTCGCCTCCGGCCTGTATGGCGCATTCTCGATTGCCAGTGCCTTGCTCCAGGCACGGGCACGCAAGCGCGGCATGCATCTGGACGTGCCGATGTTTGGCTGCACGCTGGCCATCGGCGCATTGCAGACCAGCGAATACTTCGGTACCGGACGCAGCCCCGGCAAGCTCGGCTCCGCGCATCCGCGCAATGCGCCGTACCAGGCGTATCGCGCGGCCGACGGCTACTTTGCGATTGCGGCCGGCAATGACGGTCTTTGGCGCGCGGTATTGCGCGCGGTACAGATGGAAGCACTGGTCGACGATCCGCGCTTCCTGTCACCGACACTCCGGGCGCGCCATCAGGTGGAACTGAAGGACCTGCTCGAAGAAGTATTTGTAGGGCAGGGCGTGGACCACTGGATCGCGGTGTTTCGCGATGCCGGTGTGCCCCATTCGCGCATCAATGACTACGCGCAAGCGCTGGAAGATCCACAGGTGGATCACATGCGCTGGGTGCGGGACATCGAGCTGCCAGGGGGCACGCAGACGCGCACTTTCGCGTCGCCGGTGCGTATCGACGGTAAAGGCGTGCCGGTACGCAGCGCGCCGCCGGCACTGGGCGAACACTCGCAGGCCGTGCGCGATGCCGTCGGCCAAGTCCAAGCTCAAATCCAAGCCAATCCTCAGGAGTAAGCCATGCAGATTGCACCCAAGTCAGACCTCGACAGCCAGGCCTTGACGCGTTTTATCGCGCGGATGGACGACATCGTGGCCGATGCCAGCCAGCCAGAAGCCGCAACGCTGGAACGGGTTGGCCAGGCACTGGGCGAACTGGTGGCGCACGACGACTGGCTCGACCCGCAGTTCGCCGTGCCCCACCCCGAGTTCTACCGGCAATACCTGTTGCATGCCGATCCGGCGGACCGCTATAGCGTGGTCAGCTTCGTATGGGGGCCCGGCCAGAAGACGCCGATCCACGACCATTGCACCTGGGGTGCCATCGGCATGCTGCGTGGGGCGGAACTGGGGCAGGCGTACACGCGTAGCGAGGCGGGCCTGCTCGAGGCTGGCGAATCCGAACGGCTGGAACCGGGTGATGTGGCGTTTGTCTCGCCGGAGATTGGTGATATCCACGTGGTGCGCAATGCATTCGATGACCGGGTGTCGATCAGCATTCACGTCTATGGCACCGATATCGGCAAGCAGTCGCGCCATGTCTTCGACCCGGTTACTGGTGCCGTAAAGACGTTCATCTCGGGCTACGCCAATGTCGAGAGGGCCCCCGCATGAACGCGTCGCCATTGCTGCAACGCTGGGAAGGGGACATCTGTTACCTGACCCTGAACCGGCCGGAACAGGGCAATGCATTGTCCCGCGATCTGGTCGAGGCACTCGACGCGGCGCTGGATGCCTGTACGGCGCGCAACCCCTCCGCCGTGGTCATCGAAGGCGCCGGGCGTCATTTCTGTACCGGTTTCGACCTGTCCGGCCTGGCCGATGAGACCGACGACAGCCTGCTGGCGCGCTTCACGCGTATCGAATTGATGCTGCAGCGCGTGGCACGGGCGCCGTTTCACACGATTGCGGTAGCCCACGGTCGCGTGATGGGTGCCGGTGCCGATCTGTTTGCAGCGTGCGCCCAACGGGTAGTGGTCAGCGGCGCGAGTTTCGCGTTTCCAGGGGCGCTTGGCTTCGGGCTGGTACTCGGTAGCCGCAGGCTGGCCGCCTGTGTCGGCACACGGCGTGCGCGTGCGTGGATCGAGAGCGCGTGCGTGATCGGTGATGCCGAGGCGCTCTCGACGGGACTCGCGACCGATCGTATGGAGGGCACAGGCGCCATCAATCCCGCACCGAGCGCGTCGTCCGCGACAAGGGCAGGTGGCTTGCTCGACGACGCCATCGACGGCAATGCGGAGCTCGACGATGCGCGCGACCTGGCGGCGCTGGTGCGCTCGGCAGCCGCTGTCGGGTTGCAACAGCGGCTGCAGGACTATGTGGCAAGGCAGGCGCAGGCGCGCCAGGCCACTGGCACGCGCTAGCCGGACGACAGAGCCGGGCGTGACAGCATACGGAGGAGACACAGCATGAACTACGACATCAAGCGTATCGCCGCAGCGGTTTGCCTCGCCATCCCGGCGATGGTTACCGCAAGTGCCCATGCGCAGGGCGAAGGCCCATATCCGTCGAAGCCGATCCATCTGGTCGTGGGCTATGCGCCCGGCGGCGGCACCGACATCATGGCGCGGTTGATCGGCCAGCATATCGGCACCGCCCTGGGTCAGCCCGTGGTGGTCGACAACAAGCCCGGTGCAGGCCAGAACATCGCGGCGAGCTACGTGGCACGCTCACCGGCCGACGGTTACACGCTGTTCCTGAGTTCCAGCGCGTTGGCCGTGAATATCAGCCTCTACAGCAAGCTGGACTACGACCCGATCAAGAGCTTCGCGCCGGTGGCGGTGTTCGGGCAAAGCCCCAACCTGATGGTGGTGCCTTCCGCGCTGGGCGTCAGCACCGTCAGCGAATTCGTGGCCTATGCGAAGAAGAAAGGTGCCGATGGCGTGAACTTCTCGTCGTCGGGTGCCGGAAGCTCGCAGCATCTGGGCGGCGAACTGTTCCGGCAGGAAACCGGTATCAAAGCCAGCCATGTGCCCTACAAGGGCTCGGCGCCGTCGATCGTCGCCATCCTGAGCAACGAAGTGCAGTACACGTTTATCAACATTCCGTCGGTGATGGCCGTGAAGTCCAATGATCGCTTGCGCGTGCTGGCCATCACCAGCGCCAAGCGCTCGCCGCTGATGCCCAATGTGCCAACCATGACGGAGGCCGGCATGCCGCATATGACCATGGCGGCGTGGTACGGCATCCTGGCCCCGGCCGGCACGCCCGCGCCAATCGTCGCGCGCCTGAACGCGGCGATCAACAAGGCCGTGGCCGACCCGGCGTTCCGTGCGCGCATGCAGACCGACGGTGCCGAAACCATGTCCGAATCGCCCGAGTACTTCAAGCGTTTCCTGGCCGATGACATTGCGCGCTGGCGCGAGGTCGTGAAGGCCGGCAACGTGAAAGTTGAATGACCTGCAACACCCCCGCTTTTTCTTCCCTTCCCATTGTCAACAAGGCAACAAGGCAACAAGCCAACAAGGAGAATCCGCATGTCCATGTTCATGAACTGGCCCGATCTGCTGGGCACCCTCAAGCGTTCCTACAACCGCCTGGGCAACACCAATCCGAAGATGCTCGAAGCCTATCGCAACCTGGCGGCTGCGCAGGGCTCGAACGGGGCGCTAGATGCCAAGACACGCGAGCTGATTGCGATGGCCGTGGCGGTTACCACGCGCTGCGACGGCTGCATTTCGTCGCACGCCGCTGCGGCGGTCAAGGCCGGGGCAACCGAGGCCGAGATCAGCGATGCGCTGGGTACCGCGATTGCACTGAACGCCGGTGCCGCCTATGTCTACTCGCTGCGTGCGATGGAAGCGGTCAGCCAGCTCAAGGAAGCCGCCTGACGCATCTACGCACAGGTATCAATCAATCCGGAGGAGACAAGCATGGCAGCCTATGTAATCGACAGCGCCTTGTTCCGCGATCAGTTCAGTACCGCGCAGATGCGTGAGATCTTCAGCGATGAGCAAACGGTACAGCGTTGGCTCGATGTGGAGGCCGCGCTGGCGAAGGTGCAGGCACAGCTGGGGATCATTCCCCAGGGTGCCGCCGACGAAATCTGCGCCAAGGCGCGGGTCGAGCTGATCGACCTGCCAGACCTGAAGCGCGAGATGGACCGCACCAGCCACCCGATCGTGCCACTGCTGCGCGCCATGAAGAAGGTGTGCAGCGGCGATGCCGCCGAGTACATCCATTGGGGAGCCACCACACAGGACATCATCGACACCGGCACCATGCTGCAGGTGCGCGATGCGCTCGACATCATCGGCAAGCGCTATGCCGAGCTGGAAGGGCACCTTGTGAAGCTGGCGGAAAAGCATCGCGACCTGACCATGGTGGCACGCAGCCACGGCCAGCAGGCGTTGCCAATCACGTTTGGTTTCAAGGCCGCGGTATGGGTGGAAGAGATGCGCCGCAACCGCGAGCGCTTCGACGCCATGAAGCAGCGCGTGCTGGTGGGGCAGTTCTCTGGCGCGGTCGGTACGTTGGCGGCGCTGGGTGACAAGGGTATCGCGGTGCAGGAGGCATTGTTCGAGGAACTCGGCCTGGGCTGCCCGCGCATCCACTGGCATGTATCGCGCGACAGCATTGCCGAACTGGCGTGCGTACTGGCCATCTGTACCGGCACCATTGGCAAGATTGCGCACGAGGTGTACAGCCTGCAGAAGACCGAAACCGCCGAACTGGAAGAGCCGTTCGCGATGGGCAAGGTGGGCAGCAGCACCATGCCGCACAAGCGCAACCCTCCGACCTGCGAAACCGTGGTGGCACTGGCCCGCCTGGTCCGCAATACGGCCCCGATGGCGCTGGAATCGATCATGGCCGAGCACGAACGCGACAAGATCGTGCTGCAGACCGAGCGCGAGTTCATTTCGCGGCTGTGCTGCATGTGCGATGCGGCAGCCGTCAAGCTTGGCTACGTCTGCGCCAACCTGACGGTGCGTCCGGCCAATATGGAGAAGAACCTGTTTATCCAGCGTGGCCTGCTGATGTCGGAAGCGGTCATGATGGGCCTGAGCGACCGGCTTGGCCGGCAAGAGGCACACGAGATCGTCTATGAGGTGTGCATGGATGTGTTCGAGCGCGGCGGAGATTTTCGCGAGGCATTGCTGGCCAATCCAAAGGTGGCCGAGGGCATCGACGCGAAAACGATCGACCGCATGCTCGATCCGCATGGATATACAGGCATGGCCGGGGTGTTCGTGGATCGGGTGGTAGGGGCGGGGAGGGAGTGATGGTCACGGCAAGCGCGGTAGGGCTTGCTGTTTGAGGTGATGCGTCAAAAAGCATGTGCCCGGATAAGCCGGGCACATGCTTTTTCTAGGTTCTTCGCCGATCTGAGGGGGAGTTGGAAGTCGCGGACCCATAACGGTCCTCCGCAGACCGCCGAGTAAACGACCGGAGTCCGGTCCAACCTGGCCATCGATTGAAGCCTCACTTGCATAGCGAGTCGGTATTTCACGCTTTATCTCCGCGTCGTTGACGACGCGCATCAAAACGAGGCCTCCCACCGTTCCTGCATAGGCCGCTTTCGTTGCGCGAGAGGTGCTCGACGACTTTACGCTGTTCTGGCTCACGAACAGCGCGGCCTCGGCGGGGCGGCTCTACTTGGAGAACATGGGGAGCCTCCCCTTGTTCGCCGCAGCCCAACGGACTGCCGAGATCTCGCTGCCCGTTGCGGTGACGATATTTCCGGAAGATGTCTATCGATCGCCGGAGACCTGGACCCGGCGCGCCTATCGCAACCTGATCTACTTCCACGAA